>JBEDUQ010000414.1:0-37353 GCA_040414855.1 Actinomycetota bacterium | reverse complement strand
AGCGCGTCGACCACCGCGCGGATGTCGTCGGCGTTGTTGTAGCAGTGCGGCGAGATCCGCAGGTTGTCGTCGCGCGACGAAAGCACGACGTCGTCGGCGGCGAGCGCCTCGACCAGCGCGCCGACGTCGGTGGAGGCGACCGTGACCAGCGGCCCGCGCAGGTTCGGGTCGCGCGGGGTGACCACATTGGCGCCGAGGTCGTCGAGACCCTCGAGCAGCAGGTCGTTGAGGCCGCGGACATGCGCGGCGGTCTCGGCCACGCCGATCTCGCGCATCAGCCGGATCCCGGCGATGCCCGCGTAGATGTTGGGCACCGGCGGCGTGCCCGCCTCGAAGCGGCGCGCGGTCGGCGACGGCGAGTAGTCGTGGATGTCCATCTTGAAGATGTCGGCGTCCGCGAACCAGCCGGTCGCGGTCGGCACCAGCTTCTCGACGTGCTCGCCCTTGCAGTACAGGAACGCGAGCCCGGCCGACCCGAGCAGGTACTTGAGCACTCCGGCGGCGAGGAAGTCGACGTCCATCGCGTGCACGTCGATCGGGATGGCGCCGGCCGCCTGGTAGGCGTCGACCAGCACCTTGGCGCCGCGCGCGTGCGCCAGCCGGGTGACCGCGTCGACGTCCAGCCGCGAGCCGTTCCGGAAGCACACCGCCGTCACCGCGACCAGCGCGGTGCTGTCGTCCACCACCTGCTCGAAGCGCTCGATCGGGATGGTCCCGTCCGGGGCGGCCGGCACGTGCACCACCCGCGCGCCGCGCGCCTCCTGGGCGTGCCAGATCTGGCCGATGGTCGGGAACTCGAAGTCGCTGACCACGATCGTGTCGCGGCCCTCGTCGAAGCGGAAGGCGCTGGCGAGCGCGCTCACCCCCGCCGACACCGAGGTGGTCACCGCGACCTCGTCGCCGTCGGCGCCGACCAGCCCGGCGAACTCCGCCCTGGCGGCCTCCATCAGCTCGACCCAGTACTCCCACGGCGCGCCGCGCTGGTCCCAGTCGGTGAGGTAGCTCATGTAGGCGCCGCGCACGCTGTCCGAGAGGGCGCCCTGCGAGCAGCTGTTGACGTACACCTTGCGCTGGAAGATCGGGAAGCGGTCGCGGACGCCGTCGGGCAGGTCACGAGCTGCCAAGATAGGCCCTCCTCAGGTCCTCGTGCGCGCGCAGCGCGCTCGCCTGGTCGGACAGCACGATCCGACCAGTCTGGAGGACATAGCCGCGGTCGGCCACGCCCAGGGCCATGTTGGCGTTCTGCTCGACCACCAGCATGGCCACGCCCGAGGCGTGCACCCGCTGGATCAGCTGGAAGGTCCGCTCGACCAGCAGCGGCGACAGGCCCATCGAGGGCTCGTCCATCAGCAGCAGGCGCGGACGGCTCATCAGCGCCCTGCCGACCGCGAGCATCTGCTGCTCGCCGCCCGAGAGCGTGCCGGCCAGCTGGGCGCGGCGCTCGTGGAGCAACGGGAACAGCTCGTGGACGCGCTCCAGGTCCTCGGACCGGCCGGCGCGGTCGCGGTTGGTGTAGGCGCCCATCTCGAGGTTCTCGCGGACCGTCATCGGCCCGAACACGCGCCGGTTCTCGGGCACGATCGCCATGCCGCGCGCGATCCGGTAGCTGGTCGGCCTGGCGGTGACGTCCTCGCCGCCGAGCAGCACCTTGCCCGCCCGCGGACGCACCAGGCCGAGCGCGGTCTTGAGCGTGGTCGACTTGCCGGAGGCGTTGCCGCCGAGCAGGCAGACCAGCTCGCCCTCCCTGACGTCGAGGTTCAGGCCCTGGAGGATGTGGATCTGGCCGTACCAGGTGTCGATGCCCTCCAGGCGCAGCAGGGCGTCCATCAGCGCTCCCCCGAAAGGCCAAGGTAGGCCTCGATCACCCGCGGGTCGCTGGCGACCTCCTGGAAGCGGCCCTGGCTGATCTTGACGCCGTGGTCGAGCGCGACCACCCGGTCGGAGACGCCGGCGACCACGTGCATGTCGTGCTCGATCACCAGGATGGTGTAGCCGCCCTCGTCGCGCAGGCGCCCGATCAGCTCGGTCATCTCGTGGGTCTCGGCCGGGTTCATGCCGGCGGCCGGCTCGTCGAGCAGCAGGATCCGAGGCTGGGTCGCCATCGCCCTGGCGATCTCCAACCGCCGCCGGTTGGCGTAGGAGAGGCTGTAGGCGGGCTGGTTGTGGCGATAGCCGACCAGCCGCGACCCGAAGAAGGCGAGGTGCCGCTCGGCCAGCTCGGCGGTGGCGCGCTCCTCGCGCCTGGCCGCCGGCGTGCGCAGCACCGACTGCCACGGCCGGGCGCGGGTGTGCCCGTACGCCGCCGCCATCACGTTCTCCTTCACGCTCATGTTGAGGAACAGCCGCACGCTCTGAAAGGTCCTGGCGATGCCGAGCCGCGTGATCGCGTGCGGGTCGAGCCCGACCAGGTTGCGGCCGTCGAGCCGGATCGTGCCCGCATCGGGCTGGTAGACCCCGGTGATCAGGTTGAACAGGGTGGTCTTGCCGGCCCCGTTGGGGCCGATCACGCTGACCACCTCGCCCTCGTCGACGTGCAGCTCGAGGTCGCTGATCACAGCGAGGCCGCCGAAGCGCTTGCTGACGCCCTCCAGCTCGAGCAGCCGCGCCATCAGAGCACCTCGACCCTGGGCCGCCCCAGCAGGCCGTGCGGGCGGGCGTTCATCATCACCACGAGGATCGCGCCGAGCAGGAGCTGACGGGTCACGCTCGGCTCGGAGGCGAGCCGGCTCTCCCACACGAATGCGGCCAGCCACACCACCGGCACGATCGCGACCGTCCGCGCCAGGCCGCGCAGCCTGGTGAGCGCCAGCACGGCGGCGACCAGCAGCAGGAAGGCGGCGTTGCCGATCGCGACCGGGTTGGTCGGGACCACCACCCAGCTGCCGAGGAGCTTGCCGAGCGCGTCGGAGCCCGCGCCGGCGACGGTGGTGGCGTCGGGCCAGGCGGCCTCGGCGATCAGCCGCACCACCAGGCCGAGCGCGACCGTTCCCGCCAGCACCGCGACCGGCCGCCACCACGGCCGCGGCCTCGACAGCAGCAGCACCAGCAACACGCCGTAGAACAGCAGCCGGCCGTGCTCGGGGTCGCGGAGGACCTCCGGGACGACGCTGATCACCGCGGCGCCGAGCAGCACGCCGGGCAGGCTGCCGGTGCCCCCGAGCACGACCGCCGCGTAGATCATGATCAGCAGGGTGACGTCGAAGTTCGACGGGAAGACGCCGAGCTGGACCGCGGCGAACACGGTCCCCGACAGGCCGGCGATGGCGCCGCCGACCGCGAACGCGAACAGCTTCAGGCGCCGCACCGGGATCCCCGACAGCTCGGCGGCGGTCGAGTCCTCGCGCAGCGCCCGCCAGGCGCGCCCGGTGCGCGAGCCGCCGAGCCGGTAGAGCGCCACAATCGCCACCGTCAGCAGGCCCAGCAGCAGGTAGAAGTAGTCCTCCTGGCTGATCAGGTGGACCGGGCCGATGCGGATCGGGTCGACCCCGAAGATGCCGTTGGGACCGCCGGTGACGTTGAGCGGCTTGGACGCCCACGGCGGCTGGAAGCGGTCGAGGTTGGTGGTGAGCTGCACGAACATCTGGCCGAAGAACAGCGTGACGATCGCCAGGTAGTCGCCGAGCAGCCGCCGCGACGGCAGGCCCAGCAGCAGGCCGAGCCCCGCGGTGGCGACCGTTACCACCACGATGGTGATCTCGCTCGGCCAGTGGAGATGGAACTGCTGGGACGACAGCAGCGCGTAGCTGTACGCGCCGAAGCCGTAGAAGGCGATGTAGCCGAGGTCGAGCAGCCCGGCCTCGCCGACGATCACGTTCAGCCCCAGCGCCAGCAGGGCGAACAGCAGCGCGTTGATGCCGACGCGGATCACGAACTGCGAGCCGCCGAGCACCGGCACGGCCGCGACCACCGCCACCAGCAGCGCCAGCCGCCAGCCGTCGCCGACCCGGTCGAGCTGGCGCCGCATGTTGCCGAACGGGCCGCCGCCGCGGTCGGTCCGGGTGTCGGCCTCGGCGGCCCAGTCGTCGACCCCGATCCTCAGCCCAGGTCCCTCGTCCACCGCTCGCTCACACCTTGTCCAGGGCGGCCACGCCGAGCAGCCCTCGCGGCCGCAGCAGCATCACCGCGACCAGGATCAGGAACACGATCAGGTCCTGGAAGGTCGAGGAGATGTAGCCCGACGCGAACGCCTCGGCCAGGCCGATCAGCAGACCGCCGAGCATCGCCCCGGGCACCGAGCCGATGCCGCCGACCACCGCGGCGGTGAAGCCCTTGAGCCCGGCCGTGAACCCCATCAGGTGGTACACGTTCGAGAACACCAGGCCGAACATCACCCCGCCGGCGCCGGCAAGCGCCGAGCCGATGAAGAAGGTCGCGACGATCACCTTGTCGACGTCGACGCCCATCATCATCGCCGCCTCGCGATCGACCGCGGTCGCGCGGATGGCCCTGCCGAGGCGGGTGCGGCCGACCAGCATGGTCAGCGCGGCCATCAGCGCGATCGCGGTCACGATCACCAGGATCCGCACCAGTGAGATCCGCAGCGGACCGGCGTTGATGCCGGTCTCGAAGCTGATCAGCCGGGGCGTGTCGTAGCTCCGGAAGCGCGCGCTGAACAGCAGCAGCGCGCTCGACTGGAGGAAGAACGACACGCCGAGAGCGCTGATCAGCGGCGCGATCCGCGGCGCGTCGCGCAGCGGCCGGTAGGCGAACCGCTCGATCGCCACGCCCAGCAGCCCGCAGCCGACCATCGCGGCGAGGAACATCGCGATGATCAGCAGCGGCACGGCGACCGAAGGGTCGGCCGCGCCGCCGAGCACGGTGAGCACCCCGTAGCCGATGAACGCGCCCACCATGTAGACCTCACCGTGGGCGAAGTTCAACAGCTTGAGGATCCCGTACACCATCGAGTAGCCCAGCGCGATCAGCGCGTAGACGCTCCCGAGGGTGAGCCCGTTGACGAGCTGCTGGACGAGGAATCGCATCGGCTACTGGTTGGCCAGGGTGTACTTCCCGCCCTGGATCTTGAAGATGTAGAACTTCGCGCCCTCGACGTCGCCGCTGGAGTTGAACTTCAGGTCGCTGCCGAGGATCGAGTTGCTGATGTTGGTGGTCTTCAGCTTGTCGACCACGCTCTTGCGGTCGAGGTTGCCGGCCTTGCAGGCCTCGTTCATCGCCGTCAGCACGATCTGGGTGGCCGCGAAGGTCGGCGGCCCGAAGGTCCCGAACTCGCCGTATTTGGTGCTGTAAGCGCTGACCAGGTCGGCGGAGGCCGGGATCGCCTTGATGTCAGGCGCGAACGAGGAGACGTAGGAGCCGTCGGCCTTGAAGTCGCTCGGCGAGAAGAGACCGTCGGTGCCGAAGATGATCGCCTTCTTGCCCTGCTCGGAGAGCTGCTGGCTGAAGACCTGCGCCTTGGCGGCGAGCTGCCACGGCAGGAAGACCGCGTCGGTGTCGGCGCTGACCTTGCTCACCAGCGACGAGAAGTCGCTCTGCTTCTGGTTGACCGACTCGCGCGAGGTGGTGACCCCGCCGCCCTTGAGCGCCTGGTCGGTGGCGTCGGCCAGACCGGTCGAGTACGAGGTCTGGTCGTCGATGATCATGACCTTCTTCACCTTGAGGTTGTCGATCATGTAGGTGGCGTCGGTCGGGCCCTGGACGTCGTCGCGGGGCACCACCCGGAAGAAGGTCGGCCGGGTGCCGTCGGTGAGCGTGGTCTTGGTCGCCGAGCCGGACACGAAGCCGAGGTTGGCGCGGGTGTAGATGGGACCGACGGCCTCGACCTCCTGGCTGCCGGCCGGGCCGACGACGCCCTTGATCGCGTCGTTGGAGAGGAATTGCTGCGCCACCGTGCTGGCCTGCGCGGGGTCCAGCTGGGTGTCGCCCTCGACCAGCGCGTAGCTGGTCTTGTTGTCGGTGTTGAAGCGCTCCACCGCGAACTTGGCCCAGTTGAGCTGCTCCTTGCCGATCGAGGCGGCGTCACCCGTGAACGGGCCCATCACCCCGACCGAACCCTTGCACGACGCCGCCTGTCCGCCCGAGCCGCCGCCCGAGTCGTCGCTCGAGCACCCGGCGACGACCAGCACGATCGCTGTCGCCAGCATGCCCGCCCACCGCAACCTGCGCATTTCCTGACCCTTTCCGTTGAGCTGGCGGCGGCGCATGATCGCCTTCCGCCAGGCAGCCCCTACTGGCCTTCGGCTCCTGACTCGCCCGCTGTCGCCCGCGCCGGGTCGTCGGTCGTGCCGACTTCCTTCTTTGCCGCCGGGCTGCCCGCGGGGTGGAACACCCCGAGCACCCGGAGCGGCGTCGTGCCGGTGTTCTCGAGGCAGTGCTCGACCGGCGGCGGCAGGTGCAGGCACGACCCGGCTCCGATCGGCCGGGTGCCCTCGTCAAGGTGGAGGAGGCCCTCGCCTCCGAGAACGTAGACGACCTCTTCATAGGTGTGGTGATGGGTCGGCGCGCGACCCGGCGGGATCCAGCCGACGAACTGGGTCACGCCCCGGCAGCCGACCCCGGGGTCGACCAGGACCCGGAACTCGCGGTCGCCGGTGGTGATGGCCTCCTGGTCGGCGAGCCGCACGATCGCCGGCCGGCGGTCGGCCACCGGCTCGCCGGCGCTGGGCACCTGGACCGCGACCACCACCAGCCCGCCGTCGCGGGTCTCGACCGCCCAGGCGACGCCGGGGTCGAGCAGCACGCCGAGCTCCGGCTCGAGCTGGTGCCGGCCGTCCCCGACCAGCAGGGTGCCGCGGCCGGCGGCCACGAACCAGACCTCCTCGCAACCGGTCACGCGCGTGGTGGAGCGGCCGGCGTCGAAACGGAGCACCCGCTGGGTGACGTTGCGGCAGCCGACCGAGGCGTCGAGCGTGACCCGGACGGTGGCGTTGTCCCCCGGCTCGCGATGCTCCGGTACCTCGTGCTCATCGACCAGCGTCGCGGTCACCCGGCAAGCTCCCTCGCGGCGTCGAGCGCGTCGCCAGGGTGCGCTTCGACGTCGGCGTCCTCGAGCCGCCACACGCGCCGGACGATGCCTTCGCGGTCGACCAGGAAGGTCACCCTGCCCGCCAGCTCGCCGTACTTTCCGAAGTCCTGGAGCACGCCGACTCGCTTGGCGATGCTGGCGTCGGCGTCGCTGACCAACGGGAACTGGAGGCCCTCGTCGGTTACGAAGCACTCGTGGTCGCTGGCCGAGTCGACGCTCACGCCGACCAGCCCGACCCCGGCCTCGCGGTAGCGCCCGTAGGCCCGGTTGAACTCGGCCGCCTCGCGGGTGCAGGTCGGCGTGCCGTCCTTGGGATAGAAGTAGACGACCACGGGACCGTCGAGGGCCGTGAAGTCGATCCGCCCACCGTCATGTGCTTCGAGACTCGCGACCGGCCAGCGATCGCCCACCCCGACCCCGAGCGCCCCACCACTTGCGTCCTGGACCGGCACGCACTTCACCTCCCGCCCTTCGTGCAGGGAGAAAAGCATCGGGCCGCTCCGTCTGTCAATAACTTGACGAGCGTACTGACAACGCCCCAGCGGCGCGAACGAGTGCCAACGCTCAGGCCTGAAGGCCGGCTTCCGCGAAGGTCGCCATCCCGCCGAGCGTTGCGGCGGCCGCCCTGACGATCGGGACCGCCAGCAGCCCGCCGGTGCCCTCGCCGAGCCGCATCTCCAGGTCCAGCAACGGTCGCAGGCCGAGGTGCGCGAGCGCAACCCCAGCCCCCGGCTCGACCGAGCGGTGCCCCGCCACCAGGAAGTCACGGACCCGCGGCTGGATGGCGGCGGCCACCAGCGCGGCGGCGCAGGCGTTCACGCCGTCGAGCACCACCGGCACCCGCCGCGCCGCGCCGGCCAGCGCGAGCCCCGCCAGCGCGGCGTGCTCGAGCCCGCCCACCGCGGCCAGCGCGCCGAGCGGGTCCGCCGGGCCGGGGGCGTGCAAGGCCAGCGCGGCCGCGACCACCTCGACCTTGCGCCGGAGGGTGTCGTCGTCGATGCCGGTCCCACGCCCGGTCACCTCGGCGGCGGGGCGGCCGCTGAAGGCCGCGACCAGGCAGGCGGCCGGGGTGGTGTTGCCGATCCCCATGTCGCCGGTGACCAGCAGGTCGGCGCCGCCGTCCAGCAGCTCGCCCGCCGCGGCGGCGCCCTCGAGCACCGCTCGCGCGGCCTGGTCGCGGGTCATCGCCGGCTCCACGGCGAGATCGGCGGTGCCGTGGCGCACACTGCCTCCGCGGACCATCGGGTGCGCGGTCGCGCCATCCGGCAGGCTCGCCACCCCGACGTCGAGCAGCCGCACCTCGGCGCCGATCGCCGCGGCGATGGCGTTGACGGCCGCCTGCCCGGCGGTCATGGCCGCGACCATCGCACCGGTGACCGACTGCGGCCAAGGCGTCACCCCCTGCGCCACCACCCCGTGGTCGCCCGCGGCGACCAGCACCGCCGGCTTGGCCGGCACGGGCGGCGGGCAGCGGCCGGCGATCGCGGCCAGCCTGATCCCGAGCGTCTCCAGGCGCCCCAGGCTCCCTGGCGGCTTGAGCAGCATCGCCTGACGCTCGCTGGCGGCCCGCTCGGCCGCGAGGTCGAGCTCTGGCACGCCCGAGGCCAGCAGCGACACCCGGCGCTCGGCGTCGCCGGTGGCGGGACCGGAGCCCGCGCGCGCGTCAGGGACCAACGCTCGACCCGGCCTGCGCGCTCAGCTGCTCGCCCGCGCGCCCTTGGGCAGCGAGGACAGCGCCCGCTCGGCGCGCTGGAACACCTCGTCCAGGTCGCCGGATGCGCTCACCCGCCGCACGCGGTCGGCGTAGTGGGCCAGGAGGGCCACCGCCTCGCGCCGGTAGGTCACCAGGCGCGCCGCCACCGTGTCGGGGTTGTCGTCGCTGCGGCTCTCCATCCTGGCGCGCCGCGAAAGGCGCGCGGAGGCCACTTCGTCCGGGACGATCAGCTCGAGCACGAGCTGGACCCGGCGGCCGTCGTCGGCGAGCACGTGGTCCAGCTCCTCGGCCTGGCGGACGTTGCGCGGGTAGCCGTCGAGGATGAAGCCGTCGCGCAGATGGTCGGCCATGACCTGGCCGACGATGCGGTCGGGGATCAGGTGCCCGCGGGCGACCTGGTCGCCGATGTGGTGCTCGTCGCCGTGCTCGACGGACTGGCGCAGGAGCCGGCCCGACGAGACGTGCGGCACGCCGAGCAGCTCGGAGAGGTGTGGTCCGACCGTGCCCTTGCCCGACCCGGGAGGGCCGACCAGGAGGACGTGCCGGAGCTCAGAAGGAAGAGTTGCCATCGGCTAGCTCACGCTCACACCGATCAGGCGGCCGATCCCGAAGGTGGCCGCTGCGGCTGCCCCGCCCACCAGCAGCTGGCGGATCCCTGAACGGACCGCAGAGCGCCCGGTGAGCAGGCTGATGCCGGCACCAATGAGGAGAAGGGCCAGCGCGGACAGGGCGATCGAAACCACGAAGGCCGCGGTGCCCCCGCCGAATAGCCAGGCGAGGACCGGCACCACCGCGCCGATCGCGAACGAGATGAAGCTCGACGCCGCCACCCGGGTCGGCGAGCCGAGCTCGTCGGGATTCAGCCCGAGCTCCTCGCGCGCCATGGTGTCGAGCGCGGTGTCGTGGTTGCGCATGATCCGGGCCGCCATCGCCTCGGCCTCCTCACGGCCGACGCCCTTGGCCCGGTAGATGAGCGCCAGCTCGTTGGCCTCCTCGTCGGGCATGGCGGCGATCTCCTCGGACTCCAGCGCGATCTCGCGCTGGAACAGCTCGCGCTGCGAGGTCACCGAGATGAACTCGCCGGCGCCCATCGAGAAGGCGCCGGCGAGCAGGCCCGCGAGACCGGCGAGGAGGATGAACTTGCGGCCCGCCTCACCGCCGGTGACGCCCATGACCAAGGACAGGTTCGACACCAGCCCGTCGTTGACGCCGAAGATCGACGCCCGCAGCGCGCCGCTGGCGTCGCCGCGGTGCCAGCGCTCGCCGCGCCGGATGCCCGACTGGACGTTGGACGGCGTCAGGCCGGCGAGCACCCGTGCGTGGATGCGCTCGTCGGTCGCCATCGCGACGGTCGCGTCGGCGACGCCGTCGTAGTGGCTGGCGTCGGCGACCTCGGCGCGCTCCACGATCGGCAGCACCGCCTCGGTCCCGAAGCGTCTGGCCAGGAACGAGATCAGCCTGGTCCGGAAGTCCTGGCGGAAGTCCTCCGGCTTCGGCTCTGGCTCGCCCAGCTCGGCGAGCTTGCGTGCCCAGTGGGCGGCGTGCCGCTCCTCGGCGCCGGCCAGCTCGAGGAAGATCTCGCGCTGCTCGCCCCGGGCGCGATCGGCAAGGGCGCGGTACATCGCCGCGCCGTTCATCTCGTCGACCCAGTGCTCGCGAAACTCGCTCGCCTTCGACCGTGGCTTCGAGGCCATCGCCGCCGATCCTCACCTCCGTCCACGCAGCTCACCAGCGGACATGCGCGGGTCCAGTGTTGGGCCTGGCCCGCTCGCGCGCAACCAGCGCGCCCAGGGCACCTGCCCCCGGCCAGCGCCCGCCGGCTCCGCGCTGAGCAGGCGGGCTCCCCCCTTCGAGCGATTGACGTGCGTCATTGGAGCTGGCAGCCTGTGAGGTCACATGATGGCACTGATGTCGTTGGACCTGTCGCGGGACCCGGGAACGACGAACCTGGGAACGACCGGCGCGGCCAGGCGTGAGGCGCTCGGCCCGGCGGCGTTGACGACTCGTGCCTGCGCGCCGATGGGACTCGGCACGGGCAACTCCGCAGCGGGACGCCCGCCCTGTCGCCAGGCCACGGCGCAGCTCCTGGCCGCCTGAGGGCACCGTGGCCAACCCGCTTCCAAGCTCGACCTGTGCGGCCTGACCTCGCCATCTCCGCATCTCACCCGTTGTCCACAGCTTGCCCGTCCCGGCGATCGCCGGCACTTCAAGGAGAACGCTCATGCCGAACCGCGACGACGTCCTGATCACCACCGACTGGCTCGCGGAGCACCTCAACGACCCTGACATCCGCATCGTCGAGGTCGACGAGGACACCGACGCCTACGGCCGCGGCCACATCCCGGGAGCGGTGGCCGTCAACTGGAACAGCGACCTCCAGGACCCGCTGCGGCGGGACTTCATCGACCCGGAGCAGTTCGCCAAGCTCCAGGACTCGCTCGGGATCACCCCGGACACCAAGGTCGTCCTCTACGGCGGCAACAACAACTGGTTCGCCGCCTATGCCTACTGGTACTACAAGGTCTACGGGCACGGCCCGGTCCAGCTGCTCGACGGCGGCCGCAAGTCGTGGGAGCTGGAGGGCCGCGAGCTGACCACCGACCTGCCCGGGGTCGCCAGCACCACCGGCTACCCGGTGAGCCAGCCCGACTTCTCGATCCGCGCCTTCAGGGACCAGGTGCTGAACGACTACCTCGGCCAGGCCGGCCGCTCGCTGGTCGACGTGCGCTCGCCCGAGGAGTACCGCGGCGAGAAGATGGCTCCCGACCACCTGCCACAGGAGGCCGCGCAGCGTCCGGGCCACATCCCCGGCGCCGCCAACATCCCCTGGCTCAAGGCGGTCGACGGCAACACCGGCAAGTTCCTCACCGATCAGCAGCTCGCCGAGCTGTACAGCGGCCAGGGCATCGACTCCGGCCAGGACGTGGTCGCCTACTGCCGCATCGGCGAGCGCTCGGCCCACACCTGGTTCGTGCTGCACGAGCTGCTCGGGTACCCGAACGTCCGCAACTACGACGGCTCGTGGACCGAATGGGGGTCGCTGGTCGGCGTGCCGATCGAGCGCTGACCCGCCGGTCCGAGGACCTCGAGTCCGCGGATCCAAAAGCGTGGCAAGCGACAGCCCTGGCGCATCTCGCGCCGGGGCTGTGGCGTTTGTGACCACACCGGCGGTCTGTTATGAATCATGGCCGACCTGAAAACGAACGCGTCCGGAAGGAATGCCGAATGACCGTCGCGCTGGATGTCGTGGGCATCGGGAATGCCATGGTCGACGTCCTCGACCACAAGCCGCACGAGTTCATCGGCCTCCACGACCTGGCGAAGGGCACGATGTCGCTGATCGACGAGGACCGTGCCCACCAGCTCTACGCGGCGATGGCGCCGGCCCTGGAGATGTCGGGGGGCTCGGCGGCCAACACCATGGTCGGCATCGCCTCGCTCGGCGGCGCCGCCGGCTACATCGGCCGCGTCCGCGACGACGAGCTCGGCAAGTCGTTCGCCGAGGACCTGCGCGCCACCGGCGTCGAGTTCTCGGTGCCCCCGGCCAACGACGGGCCCGGGACCGGCCGCTGCATGATCGTGGTGACCCCGGACGCGCAGCGCACCATGAACACCTACCTCGGCGCGTCCACCGACCTCGGTCCCGGCGACGTCGACCCCGAGCTGATCGCCCGGGCCAAGATCGTCTACCTTGAGGGCTACCTCTGGGACCGCCCCAGCGCCAAGGACGCCTTCCGCAAGGCCGCCAGCCTGGCCCACGAGTCCGGCCGCCGGGTGGCGCTCACCCTCTCGGACCCGTTCTGCGTCGACCGCCACCGCGAGTCGTTCATCGAGCTGATCGACGGCGCCGTCGACGTGCTGTTCGCGAACGAGGAGGAGATCGTCTCCCTGTTCCAGGTCGCGAGCTTCGATGACGCGGTGCGGCAGATCCGCGGTCGCGTCTCGATCGCGGCGCTGACCCGTGGCGCGAAGGGCTCGGTCCTGATCGCCGGCGACCAGATGCAGACGATCGAGCCGTTCCCGGTGTCGGTCCACGACACCACCGGGGCCGGCGACCTCTACGCCGCCGGCTTCCTGCACGGCCTGGCGCAGGACTGGCCGTTGGACCGCTGCGGCCGCCTCGGCTCGGCCACGGCCGCCCACATCATCTCGCGGACCGGCGCGCGCTCCTCCGACTCGCTCGCGCCGCTGATCGAGGTCGCCCACACCTGAGGGGTTCACCCCCGGTCGGGCGCACAGGGCTCAGGTGCGAAGTGTTGCAGCGGTTCTCCTTCCAGGGCGGTTATGAGGACCCTCGGGGCCGTGAAGCGATCGTCTGGCAGACAGAACCGTGGAACCGCGGCCCGGCGCCGGGATACGAGTTCCACACGGTCATCCGCGGCACCCGGTTTTGGGGCTATGACTTCGATGCCCTCGAGCCAGCTGACCACGACGTGGCCAAGACCGCGGGTTTCTCGCTGTCGCGGGCCGACGAGCTTGTGGACTGCATCCTGACCGGGGAGCTGCCGTGCAGCGTGAACGAGGCAGGGCGGATGGTCCCGGGCGTGGTCTCGTTCCGCCTTGACTTGTATCCAAGGCACGGCGCCGACGTCTACAACCCCAAGAACCTGCAGCTGACGACCACGATCGGTGGCGAGCGGTTCGAGGTCACCGATAACTGGTTCGAGGACGGCGTGCTGCGCCTGGACAAAGCGCTGCCGCCGGAGGTCCAGCTGGTCTGCTGCGCCACCTGCCTGTTCTCCGACTACTCGCCTGGCGGTCACGGCCTCATGGGGATGCGCTGTCACCGCGACGCCAAGCAGCAGTACCTTGCGGTGAGGTCCAAGCGCGACTACTGGAGCGTTCCGGTCACCGAGGAGGTCATGGAGACCTATCTGTGTCCGGAGTACCAGCGCCGTATCCCCGGCACCGGCTACCGCGGTTGATGGGCGGTCGCACCAGTCGCGCGTCAGCTCGCGGCGGCCAGACCGTCGGCGCGCGGGTCCGTGGCCGCCAGCAGCTCCCCGCCCTCGCCCCGGCGAACCAACTGGCCGTGGCCGACCTCCTCGTCGAGGTCGGCCACGGCCATGACCGGCAGCCCGGTGGCGGCGATCGCGTCGAGCGCGGCGGGTACCACGCTCCGCTCCGCGACCACCAGCTCGCCGTCCTCGCCAATGTCCTGGCCGCCGACGATCCAGCGCGGGGCGTTCAGTGCCGCCGACGGCGAGCCGCCCGCCTCCAGCCTGAGCAGGAGCTGGGTGTGGATCTGCGGCTGCGCCCTGCCGCCCATGGTCCCGTGCGCGCCCACCACGCGGCCGCGCTCGGCCACCAGCACCGGCATCAGCGTGTGCGCGGGGCGCCTGCCGGGCTCCAGACGGTTGGGCGAGGCCGGATCGAGGCTGAATGACGCGCCGCGGTTGTGCAGGATCAGCCCGGTCTCGGCGTCGAGCAGCCCGGAGCCGAAGCTGTGGAACAGCGACTGGATCAGCGAGACCGCCGTGCCGTCGGCGTCCATCGCGACCACGGCAACGGTGTCGCCGCTCAGCGAGGGCGCGCCCTCCAGTGTCTGGGAAGCCTTGCTGGCCTGTGGGCCGGCGCCGTTGCGGCCATCGGCTCCGGCGGCGCGTCGTGCGGCGGCCGCGGCCAGCTCGCTCGAGTGCGCCGCGCCGAGCAGTTCCTCGACCGGAATCTGGCTCGATCTCGGGTCGCCGAGGTGGCGGTCGCGGTCGAGCGCGGTGAGCCGGAACAGTTCGGCGAGCGCCCCGGCGCCCGCGCCGAGCGGATCTGGCAGGTCCATGCGGTCAAGCGCGCCAAGGATCTCGAGCAGCAGCAGCCCCTGGGAGTTCGGCGGCGCGGTCAGGATCTCGCCATCGGCGCCGCGACCGGCGCGGAGCGGGGCGGCGATCTCGGGGCTGTGCCTGGCCAGGTCGACCGGCGCCAGCGGCACCCCCAGCCGCACCATTCCGCTGGCGACCCGCCGTGCCACCGGTCCCTCGTAGAAGGTCCGCCAGCCGAAGTCGGCGATCTCGCCGAGGGTCGCCGCCAGTGCCGGCTGGCGCAGCGGCTCGCCGAGCCCGAGCGGCTCACCGCCGCGGAAGAAGACCTCCCGCATGCCGGGGTCGAGGCTGAGCAGGTCGGCGCCGGCCACGATGGCGCGATGGACGCCGGCCGCCAGCGGCACCCCGCCGTATGCCTGGGCGATCGCCGGCTCCAGCAGGTCTCCGAGCGAGAGCCGGCCGGCCCGCTCGGTGAGCACGCCCCAGGCCGACACCGCGCCCGGCACGGTCACCGTGTGCGGGCCGGTGACCGGCATGGTGCCGTACTCCTTGGCGAGCGCCGCGCGGTCGGCGCGGACGCCGGCGGCGCCGCTCGCGTTCACGCACTCGACCTCGCCGTCAGGGGTCGAGACCAGGGCGATCACGTCGCCGCCGGCCGAGCACATGTGCGGGTAGACCACCGCGAGCGAGATCGCGGCCGCGACCGCCGCGTCCACCGCGTTGCCGCCCCGCTCGGCCATGGCCACGCCCGCGGCGGTCGCGAGCGGATGGGGCGAGGCGATCGCGATGCCGTGCCCGTTCGCGGCAAGCCGACTGTGGTCGACGCCCATCGCGCGCCTCGCAGATTGGACAGATGGTCAGGCCAAGTCGACCGTATGGGCCACAAGGAAGCTTGTCAATTGGATGGCCCTGGCCCGCCCCGCGACGCCCCGCGACGCCCCGGGAACGGGCCAACCACGGCCTTCGCGCATGGGTGCGGCGGTCAGACCACGCCGAGGGCGAGCATCGCGTCGGCGACCCGGGTGAAGCCGGCGATGTTGGCGCCGACCACGTAGTTCCCCGGCACGCCGTACTCGTTGGCGGTGGTGGCGCAGCGGTCGTGGATGCGGCGCATGATCTCCTCGAGGCGCCGCTCGGACTCCTCGAACGACCACGAGTCGCGGGCCGCGTTCTGCTGCATCTCCAGGGCCGAGGTGGCGACGCCGCCGGCGTTGGCCGCCTTGCCCGGCGCGAACGCGACCCCGGCGTCGAGGAAGACCTGGATCCCCTCCGGGGTGGTCGGCATGTTGGCGCCCTCCCCAACGGCGATGCAGCCGTTCTTGACCATCTCGGCGGCGTCGTCGCCGGTGATCTCGTTCTGGGTCGCCGACGGCATCGCGATCTCGCAGGGCACCTCCCAGACCTTCCCGCCCGGTACGAAGCTCGCGCCGGGGCGGTCCGCCACGTAGGCGTCCAGCCGCAGCCGCTCGACCTCCTTGATCCGCTTCAGCAGCTCGACGTCGATGCCGGCCTCGTCGAGCACGTAGCCGGACGAGTCCGAGCAGGCGACCACCCGGCCACCGAGCTGCGCGACCTTCTCGATGGTGTAGATGGCCACGTTGCCGGAGCCGGAGACGACCACGCCCCGGTCGTCGAACGACATCCCCCTGGTCGCGAGCATCTCGCGCACGAAGATCGCGCAGCCGTAGCCGGTCGCCTCGGTCCGCACCGGCGCGCCGCCCCAGCCGATCCCCTTGCCGGTCAAGGTCCCGGACTCGTAGCGGTTGGTGATCCGCTTGTACTGGCCGAACAGGTAGCCGATCTCGCGGGTGCCGACGCCGATGTCGCCGGCCGGGATATCGGTGTCCTCGCCTAGGTGACGGTACAGCTCGGTCATGAAGCTCTGGCAGAAGCGCATGATCTCGCGGTCGGAGCGGCCCTTGGGATCGAAGTCGGCGCCACCCTTGCCGCCGCCGATCTGCATGCCGGTCAAGCTGTTCTTGAAGATCTGCTCGAAGCCGAGGAATTTGACGATGCCGAGGTACACGGACGGGTGGAAGCGGAGGCCGCCCTTGTACGGTCCCAGCGCGCTCGAGAACTCGACCCGGAAGCCCCGGTTGACGTGGATGTCGCCGCGGTCGTCCTCCCACGGGACCTGGAAGATGACCTGCCGCTCAGGCTCGCAGAGCCGCTGGAGGACCCTGGCGTCGACGTACTCGGGGTGCTTCTCGACCACCGGCGCGAGGCTTGCGAGCACCTCGTAGACGGCCTGGTGGAATTCGTCCTCGCCGGGGTCGCGGCGGAGAACGTCGGCATACACTGCCTCGAACTGCGCGGGTAGCTGCTGCATCGCCCTCGTTCCACTCCATTCTCGGTCGTGACGCGACGCCGTCGGCGACGGCGTCCACGAGGGCGCGACCTTGCGCCAGCCAGGCGCGCCATTGCGCCGGCCCTCCGCACCCCCGGATCGTACTTGATTTGATGTGGGGGGAGCCTGCTCCCCCCACGCCCCCCAGGGTCAAAAACGTTCCGCTGCCCGGTGGTCGCCGGATCTCCTCTGGGCGCCGGGTCTGCCGTGGTCGCGGGTCTCTGGGGGCCTGGCGGGGGGAACCGATCTTCCCGAGGGTTGTCATGTGCGCGAGCGGGACAGGAGAATACGCGCCGCAAAGGTCATCAACGAAGGAACGCCAGATCCGTGCCCAATGTCGCCGCAGCTGGCGCGCATGAGCGCCCCGCACCGCGACGTACCCGGCTGTCGCCGTGGCTCCGCTACATCGCCATCGGAGCGGCGGCCTCGCTGGCCTACCTGCTGATCCCCGGCAGCGAGACTCCGGCCCTGCTCCCGAGGGTGCTGCTCTATGCGGCCGTCAGCGCCTCGGTGGTGGTGGCGCTGCTGGTCGGCATCCTCCGCCACCGCCCAGCCAAGCCGCTGCCCTGGTACCTGCTCACCGCCGGCCAGCTGATCTACCTGGCCGGCGACCTGACCTTCTACACGCTGCACGACCTGCTGCGGTCCACCGACTTCCCGTCCGCCGCCGACGTCCTGTACCTGTCGCACTACCCGCCGATGATCCTCGGCCTGGTGCTGCTGGCGCGCAGCCGGACCCAGGGCACCGACCGCGAGGCGATGATCGACACCTCGATCATCACGATCGGCGCCGGCGTGCTGTTCCTGGTCTTCCTGATCGAGCCGGCGGTGGCGGCGACCGGGCGGCCGCTGCTGACGCGCTCGACGGCCGCCGCCTACCCGGTCATGGACCTGCTGGTCCTGGCCGGCGCGGCGCGGCTGGTGCTCGGCGCCGGCGTGCGCACCAAGGCCTTCTACCTGCTGACCTCCAGCATGGCGATGCTGCTCGCGACCGACGCCGCGTACATCTGGACCCAGCTGATGGGCTACTACTCGACGGGGAACCTGGCGGGGAGGCTGCTCGACGCCGGCTGGCTCGCCTTCTACCTGCTGCTGGGCGCCTCGGCGCTGCACCCTTCGATGCGGACGCTGTCGGAGCGCGACTCGCGCGCCCACTCGCGGCTGCTGCGCGGCCGGCTGCTCTTCCTGGCGGGCTTCGCGCTGCTCACGCCGGCCGCGATCATCCTCCAGAGCGTAACGGGCCAGCACCAGAGCGACACGGTCGTGCTCGCGGGCGCCTGCGCGGTGCTGTTCGTGCTGGTGATCTACCGGATGTCAGGCCTGATCCGGCAGGTCGAGACCGGCGCCACCGAGCTGCGCGAGCGCACCTCCGCGCTCCAGAAGGCGCACGACAACCTCGCCAGGATCGAGACCGAGCGCAAGCACCTGCTCGACCGCACCATGCGCGGCGCCGAGGAGGAGCGCACCCGGATCGCCACCGAGCTGCACGACGGCCCGATCCAACGCCTCACCGCGGTCGGATACCAGCTCGAGGAGGCAAGCTTCACGCTCGCCAACGGCAACCCGGAGTACGTCAACGACCTGCTGAACGCGGCCCAGCGCCACCTCTACTCGGAGATCACCGAGCTGCGCGGGCTGATGGCCACCCTGCGGCCGCCGGTGCTGGACGAGCTGGGCCTCGGGCTCGCGCTCGCCGACCAGCTCGACTCGTTCGAGCGGCGCACCGGGATCATGTGCTTCCTCGACTCGGCGCGCGAGGCCCGGCTGGAGCCGGAGATCGAGACGGTGCTGTACCGGGTCGCGCAGGAGGCGCTCATCAACGTCGCCAAGCACTCCAGGGCGCACCACGTCTGGGTCTACCTGCGCAGCGACGACGACCGCGCCGACATGCAGGTCCGCGACGACGGCATCGGCTTCGACCCCAGCAGCGTCAACGGGCTCACCGGCCGCGGCCACTTCGGGCTCGCCGGCATGCGCGAGCGGGTGGAGATGGCCGGGGGCCAGTACCGCCTGCTCTCCTCCCCCGGCGGCGGCACCGCGATCAACGTGCGCCTGCCGCGACGCCGCATGCTGCCGAGCTCCCGCCCTGGTCCCGAGTACCACACCAGCGACCCGCGCTGAGCGCGGTGGTACCTTCTCCCAGGACGGAACGCATGAAAGGGGTGGTGAGAAGCATGGAGGCACTGCCCCTTGCGACCCGCTCGGCGCCCAAGCGCCTGATCGTCGCGATGACCGGCGTGGCCGGCTCGCGGTACGGAATCCGGCTGCTCGAGGCGCTCCGAGAGACCTCGGTCGAGTCGCACCTGGTGATGTGCCCGTGCTCACGGGAGGTCATCCGCATCGAGACGGGCCAGGACCCCGATGCGGTCCGCAGGCTCGCCGACCGGTCCTACCATCCGAGCAACCAGGCGGCCAAGATCTCCAGCGGCTCGTTCCTGACCAAGGGCATGGTGATCGCGCCCTGCTCGGTGCGCTCGATGGCGGCAATCGTCAACGGCTACGCGACCACGCTGGTGGCGCGCGCCGCCGACGTCACCCTCAAGGAGCGGCGCCCGCTGGTGCTGCTGGTCAACGAGTCCCCGCTGAGCCCGATCCAGGTCGACAACCTGCGCCGCGCGGCCAACGTGCCCGGCGTGGTGGTGTCGTGGCCCGGCCAGCAGGGCCCCGACGACGTGGTCGACGCGCTGCTCGCGCAGCTCGCGATCGCCCGCGGCCCGCTCGGCCCGAGCTGATCCACGGTGCGGGTCGGGCCCGGTGTGCCCTTCCTGGGGTGCCCTCCCCGGGGTGCCCTTCCTGGGGTGGCCCGCCCCGGCCCGCCAGCGCCCCAGGCGTCAGTGGAGCCCGTAGGCCCGCTCGACCTCGAGCTGGTAGACCAGGCGGCGCTCCTCGACCATGATCCGCAGGAACTCGTCGTAGCTCACCTGTCTGCCGGCCCACATGAGCTTGCCCGGCTCCGGGCGCGGCGCCATCTCGCGCTGCATCTCCTGGAACAGGCGCAGGCTCAGCTCCGGCGCGTCCTCGCCCTCCAGGATCGTGACCGACCCCTCGAGCGTGAGATAGCGCCAGCCCCCGTCGTACACGAACATGGTCGAGCGCGGGTCGCGGCGCAGGTGCCGGGTCCGGGCCCGTTGCTGGGTGCCGCTGCTCCAGACGCGGCCGTCCACCAGCGCGACGCCGACCCTGACGGCGTGCGGCGTGCCGTCCGGCCGGAGCGTGATCATCGCGGCCGAGTGCTGGTGCTCCAGGAACGCCACATGGTCATCGGTGAAGTCCATGTCCCCCCCTCGACGATCGGCTCGACCTGGCAGCTTACGTCAGGGCTGGGAGGCGCCGCTGGCTTCCCGCTCCTCGCGTGCGGCGCGGGCGCGACGCTCGCGCCAGCCGCGCATGCCGATCGGCAGCAGCACGACCGGGAGCAGCACCGCGACCGCGATGGTGGGCCGCAGCCCGACCATCGCCGAGACACCGCCGATCAGCGCGCTGGTGGCGGCGCCGAGGCCGATCTGCACCGACCGGAACGCGCCGAGCAGCATGCCCTCCGTGCCGTAGCTGTCGAAGGCGAGCACGTTGGCGACCGGCCCAAGCCCGCTGACCAGAGCCGCGAACACGACCGCCGCCCACAGGCCCGGTCCGGGACCGGGCAGGACCGTCCAGCAGACCCCGAGCACCGCGAGCACCAGCCCGAGGCGCCTGGCGATCCGGAAGGTGCCGGCCGCGTCGGTCGCGTTGCCGGAGGCCAGCTTGGCGGGCACCGACAGCAGACGCGCGGCGGTCAGGGCCAGCGCGGCACCGGCTGGCGACATACCCCACACCGCCACCGCGAAGGTCGGCAGGAACGCGATCGTGCCGTACTGCGACGCGCTCGCGACCCCGCCCACCAGCATCGGCCGTCGTAGCAGCCGCCGCAGCGCGTAGAGCGGCCTCGGCATGCCGCCGCCGGCCGGGGTCGAGGGCAGGCCGGTGAGCGCGCAGCCGCAGGCGACCACCGCCGCGAGCGCCGCGATCGAGCCGTAGGCGAGGCGCCAGCCCCAGGCGTCGGCGAGCGCGGCGAGCAGGGCCGCCAGCGCCAGGCCGCCCGAGAAGGCGACCCCGAAGAGCCCCATGGCGAGCCCGCGGCGGCGGGTGCCGCCGAGCACCCCGACGGCCTGCAGTCCGGGAGCGAAGAAGGTGCCCGAACCGAGGCCGACGAGCACCTGGGCGAGCAGGAACTCGAGGCGACCGTGGGACAGCGCGGTGGCGAGCCCGCCAGCCGCGCTGACCGCCACCCCGGCGACGATCCCGCGCTTGGCGCCCCACCTGGCGAGCACCAGCCCACCGAGGAGATTGCCGGCCGCGATTGCCAGCGACAGCAGGCCGAGCGCCAGCCCGGTGGTGCCGATGCTGATGCCGAGCTCGTCGCGGACCACCGGCACGACCGGTGCGAGCAGCGCCTCGTTGGTGGTGACCGACAGGTAGCCGGCGGTGGCGACCGCGAAGCCGAGCACCTGGCCGGAGCGTGGCGCCTGGTCGCCCTCGCCGGCGGCCGGACGCCCACCCTCGACCGGTGACGCCAAGCGCGGACCTCCTGATAGGCTGATCGGGGGTGGTTCGTGGCTGTAGCCACTACCGTCGGGACATCTTATCGTCGGTACACCAACTGATGACACGGAGGTCCACATGTCGAAAGTGATCAGCGACCGGCTGCCCGAGGAGATCACCAGCGCCTTCGACGGTCGCGACCTGGAGTCGAAGATCGGCCCGGCGCACCTGCTGGTCACCGTCGACGAGGACGGCACCCCGCGACCGTGCATGCTGAGCGCCGGAGAGGTGCTCGCCACCGCCGACGACCGCCTCCGAGTGATCCTGTGGACCGGCAGTACCACCTGCCGGAACCTCGCCCGCGGCGGCACGGTGCTGTTCTGCTACGTGGTGGGCGCCAACCTCTACTACGTCAAGGGCGTGCCGACCGCGCTCCCCCAGGCCAGCTCGTCGAAGCTGGAGCGCTTCGAGATCGAGGTCCAGGCGGT
The DNA here is from genome assembly GCA_040414855.1 of Actinomycetota bacterium. GTDB lineage: Bacteria > Actinomycetota > CALGFH01 > CALGFH01 > CALGFH01 > DASVXQ01. The sequence goes on along the minus strand of JBEDUQ010000414.1, from coordinate 15,548 downwards.
CGAGTCGGACCGGCACGAGGGCATGCCGGTGACCACGGGGATCACCTTCGGGATCGGGGACCTCGACGCCGCCAAGGTGGCGGCCGGCTGGGAGCGGCAGCTCGGCGCGCTCAGGGAGTAGCGCGCAGTCCCGTGGGGCGCTGTGCCCGGCGCTCGCCCCAGCGGCGGACCAGGTCGACCTCGATACCGAAGGTGTCGAGCACCCGGCCGACGGTGTGGTCGACCATCTCCTCGATCGAGCTCGGCCGCGCGTAGAAGGCCGGCACCGGCGGCACGACCATGGCGCCGGCCCTGGCGACCCGCAGCATGTTCTCGAGGTGGATCACCGACAGCGGCGTCTCTCGGGCGAGCAGCAGCAGCTTGCGCCCCTCCTTGAGGGTCACGTCGGCGGCGCGGTGGATCAGGTTCTCGGAGATGCCGTTGGCGATCGCCGCCAGCGACTTCATGCTGCACGGCGCGATCACCATGCCGTCGGTGAGGAACGACCCGCTCGCCGGCGGCGCGCCGAGGTCGTGCTCGTCGTAGACCTCGTCGGCCAGCTCGACGACGGCGTCGGGCTTGCGGTCGGTCTCGGCCACGATCGTCTTGCGCGCCCAGTGGCTCATGATCAGGTGCGTCTCGACCGGCGTGTCGCGCAGGACCTCGAGCATCCGGATGCCATAGATGACTCCGGTCGCTCCGGTCATTCCCAGCACGATCCTCGGGGGCGTCGAACGTGCTGCCAGGGCCGGATCCCACCCTCCACCAATCGCTCGACCGGTCCGCCGGTCGCCGCCACCAACGTCGAGGGCACTCTACGCCCACGCGCGCCCGTCCGCCGACTGTCTCGCTACGTGGAAAAGGGTGCGACGGCCCTGCGCTACCGTTGGGTGCGGCGGTGCCGAGGTTGCGGGGGTGAGGGGTGCGGTTCTCCCATACGGTCGAGTCGATTGCGCAGTCTGGGATTCGCGAGGTGATGGAGCTCGCCTGGAAGGTCGGCGACGCGATCCGGCTCGAGGTCGGCGATCCCAGCTTCCCGACCCCGCCGCACGTGATCGACGCGTCGGCGCGGGCGGCGAGGGACGGCTGGACCGGCTACGTGCCGAGCGCGGGCATCCGCGAGCTGCGCGAGGCGATCGCCGAGAAGCTCCACAAGCACAACGCCGTCGAGGTCGACCCGTCCCAGGTGATCGTCACGGCCGGTGGGATCGGCGCGATCCACGCGGCGATGCTCGCGGTGCTGGAGCCGGGCGACGAGATCCTGCTCCCCGACCCGGGCTGGCCGAACTTCCGGATGATCGCCGGGCTGCTGCGCGCGCCGGAGCGCCTCTACCCGCTGCGCCCCGAGCACGGCTTCATCCCGGACGTCGCCGACCTGGAGCGCGCCTGCGGTCCGCGCGCCCGCGCGCTGCTGATCAACTCGCCCTCCAACCCGCTCGGCACGATCATCCCATCCGAGCGGCTGCGGGAGATCCTCGAGTTCGCCCGGGCGGGGGACCTGTGGGTGATCTCCGACGAGTGCTATGACCAGATCACCTTCGACGACGGCTTCGCCAGCGCCGCCAGCCTCGGCGACCCCGAGCGGGTGCTGTCCTGCTTCACCTTCTCCAAGACCTACGCGATGACCGGCTGGAGGGTCGGCTACCTGGCCGGCCCGCCGAAGGCCGCCGCCCTCGGCGACAAGCTCCAGCAGGCGCTTGTGTCCTGCGTCAACGCGCCCGCGCAGATGGCGGCGCTGGCCGCGCTGACCGGCCCGCAGGACGTGGTCGAGGAGATGCGCGACACCTACCGCGAGCGCCGCGACGCGCTGGTGGCGCTGCTCGCCGAGCACGGCCTCGCCTGCCAGCCGCCCCGCGGCGCCTTCTACGCCTGGGTCGACGTCCGCGGGCGGGCCGTCACCTGCCGCGAGTTCGCGCTGGAGCTGCTGCGCCGCGAGCGGGTCGCGGTCGCGCCGGGGACCGCCTTCGGTCCCGCCGGCGAGGGCTGGGTGCGCCTCTCGCTCGCCTCCGACACCGCCGACCTCCTGGAGGGCGCACGCCGCCTCGCCCGCTTCAAGGTCTAGGTCGAGGTCGGGCGAAGGCGCGCGGAGGCGCGGCCCAGGCCTGCGCCGCGGGGAGGTGCGGCCGCCGGCTACTCGGGCGGCGGAGGGAGCTCCTGATGCCAGCCGCGGTCGCCCGGCGCCGGTCCCCAGTCCGACGGGCTCGACCGGCCGGGTGGGCCGCTGTTGGGATGCCCGTTGACGCCGCCGGCACCTGTCGGACCGGCGGCGCCGGCGTCGCCCGCGCTGGGATGCCTGCCCGCCGCCGGGTGGGACCCCCGCTGCGACGGGGCGCCCCAGGTAACGGTGGTGCTGGGCACCGTCCGGATCTGCTCCCAGTGGTCCTGGCCCGCGGCGCGGACCTGCCGGACCGCCAGCCTTGCCGAGAAGGCCGCGCCGATCAGCGGAGCGATCACCTCCGGAATCACGATGCGCGCGAACCGTGAAGGCACCAGCTTGACGACCTGCGCGGCCACGCGGCGCGCGGCGGCCTCGGGGAGCGCGCGGCGGAGGGAGGCGCCGCGCAGCCTGGTCCAGCCGCCGGCGGCCTGCACCTCGGAGACGACCCCGCTGACCAGGTCACGCGGGGCCAACGACGGCTGCCCGGCGAGCGCGCCGAGGTCCGCGCGCAGCTTGGCCTCCAGCACGAACAGCACCAGCACCTCGGCCAGCGCGGTCACCCCGACAGCGCCGAGCGCCGCCCCGCCGGCCGGCGGCGCGGCCGCCGAGACCACCGCGATCGCCTCCTGCGCGGCCAGCACGCCGCCGATCGCGAGCGCCACCCCGCCCGCGGTGAGGGCGGCGCGGTCGATCAGCCGCTTGGCGACCTCGTCCTCGCGCAGGCCTGGATAGCGGGCCTGGAGCTCTTCGAGCGTGGCCGGCCGGACCTGGGCCGCCGCCTCATGCAGCAGTGGGTTGATGCCGTGATCGCGGATGTCGCCGAGCCGTGCGCCGACCACCTTGATGGCGTCGGCGACCATCTGCCTGGTCGAGCGCGGGTCAGTGCCCCTGGCACCTTCCTCGGCCAGCCGCTCTCCCCAATCGCGGTCGCTGTCTGGGTCCATCGCGCTCGCTGCCTTCCCCTTGAAACCGTCACGCAACCGGTTGAACCGGCGTCTACCAGCGTAACGGTTCCCCGGCGACAGCGAGATCACCCCCGCTGACCTGCGGCGTCAGGACTCGGGCCCGCCGGGCAAACCGGGACCCTGACTCGGGCCGAAGCCGCCGGTCGACCCGAAGCCGCCGGCGCCGCGGGTGCCATCGCCCGAGTGGCGCGAGTCGAGCGGCGGCAGCTCGTCGGTGGGCACGAATCTCGCGCGGGCGACCGGCTGCACGACCAGCTGGGCGATCCGGTCGCCACGCCGGACCGTGAACGGCTCGCTCGCGTCGGTGTTCAACAGGATCACACCGACCTCGCCGCGGTAGCCGGCGTCGATCGTGCCTGGGGTGTTGACGATGGTGATCCCGTGCCGAGCGGCCAGGCCCGAGCGGGGATGCACGAAGGCCGCGTAGCCGGCCGGGACGGCGATCGCCAGCCCGGTCCGGATGGTGGCGCGACCGCCGGGCGGCAGCACCGCGTCCTCGGCCGCCACCAGGTCCGCGCCGGCGTCCCCGGGATGGGCGTAGGCGGGCAGCGGCTGCTCGGGGTCGAGCCGCCGCACAGCCACCTCGACCGGCTCAGCGGGGCGCGGCGGTTCGGTTGGGGTGGCGGGGTCGACCGGCTCCATGAAGGCCCTCCCTGATCGCATGGGAAAGGGCCCCGGACCACGCTTCCCCTCGCGGCCCGAGGCCCATCCCGTTCTCCGGCTTGGGCCCACGCATTGAACCGGCCGGGGAATTACATCGCTGTGATTTTACACCGCGCCGGCCACGGATGGAAGCACCTTCGCAGGGTTGCGCCGTGATCCGGCGCCCCGCCAGGCTACCCCGCCCGGCGGCCGCGCCGCGTCCGCAGGTAGTCGCTGACCACGTAGTCCCCGAGCCGGTCGGTGGACGGCGCGAACACCCTGCCGTGGTTGAGGCGCGCCAGCGTCTGCACGAACCGGATCAGCCGCGGCTCCTCGTCGAGCATGAACACGTTGATGGTCGCGCCCCGCTTGGTGAGCCGCAGCACCTCGGCCAGGGTCAGCTCCAGGGTGCGCGGCAGCGGCGGCCACTCGAACCAGGGCCTGCCGCCCGGCTCGATGTGCGCGGTCGGCTCGCCGTCGGTGACCACCAGCACGATCGGCTCGGCGTCGGCGTGGCGGTCCAGGTGCCTGCCGGCCAGCATCAGCGCGTGCTGGAGATTGGTGCCCTGGACCATGTCCGGCTCCAGCTCCGCCAGCTCGCCGGCGCGCAGGTTCCTGGCCATCGCCGAGAAGCCGATGATCTGGAGCGCGTCCTGCGGGTAGCGGGTCGAGATCAGGCTGTTGAGCGCCAGCGCCGTGGTCTTGGCGGCGCCCCAGGCGTCGCGCAGCACCATCGAGTACGACAGGTCGATCAGCAGGCAGACCGCGGCCGCGCTGCGCCGCTCGGTCTCGAGCACCTCGAAGTCGCCGGCCTCCAGCCCCAGCCGCGGGCGCGGCCGTACCGCGGTGCCGGCGGCGCCGGGCCTGGTCACGGCTTGGGGCCCGCCCTGGAACAGCTCGGGCCCCTGGCGGAGCACCGCGTTCTTGAGCGTGCCGACGATGTCGAGCGGCTGCTCGTCGCCGAACTGCCAGGGGCGGGTGGCGCCGGTCGGCTCGCCGGCGACGCCGGCGCCCTCGGTGTCGTGGTCGCCGCGGTCCCGCGCCTCCAGGTGCCGGAAGATCCGTTGCAGCGCGGTCGCGCCGATGCGGCGGATCGCCTTGGGCGTCAGCTTGAGGCGGCCGTGCTCGCGGGTCAGAAATCCCTGCTCGGTAAGCTCCCGCTCCAGCGCGCGCAAGGCCTCCAGGTCCTCGACCGCCCGCGGCCCGAGGTTGCGGCGCAGCGCGTCGATGTCGATGTCGTCGAGCGAGGCGCCCGGATAGTCCTGGGAGAGGCTCGCCTCCAGCGCCTCGACGTCGGCCAGTTCCTCCAGCGCCGAGGTGGCGTCGCCGAGCCCCATCGGCTGCTCGCCGCCCATGGCGGCGCGCTCGCCCCAAGGCAGGTCGGGCCGGCGCTGCCGCAGCGCCTGGCCGAGCCGGTCCAGCTCGTACTCCAGACCGAGGTCGCCGAGGGCGGCCTGCGCCAGGCTCGCCAGCTCGGCCCGCTGCTCTGGCGAGAGCGAGGCCATCAGCCGGCTGGCCGCGGCCGCCCGCCGCGCCAGCGAGTCGATCAGCTCCTCGAGGTTGCGCGGCCGCTCGGGGAAGAAGTCGCCGTACCGGTCCATGAACTGGTCGAAGCGCTCCTGGGTGTCCTCGCCGCGATCGTCGGCCTCCAGCATCGCGTTGAGGTCGGCGAGCATGTCGCGCATGCGCTGCATCTGCTCCTGGCCGGCGCCGGCGAGCGCGTCGCGCATGCCGCGGAACTGGGTGTCGAGCACCTCGCGACGGAGCAGGTCGCGGATCTCCTCATAGGTGGCGGCCGCCTCGGGCGAGCGCCACTGGTAGTCGGAGAGCTGCCTGACCGCGCTCGCGGTGTCGGTCGGGAGCTGGTCCAGCTCGGCCTCGGCCAGCCGCGCGGCGTCCGACGGGTCCGGGAAGAGCGCGTTCCGCTCCTGCTCGACCGCCTGGTCGAGCAGCTCGCGGACCCGCTCCAGGGTGCCGCCGAGCCGGCCTCGCTCGCGTAGCTCCCTGCGGCGCTGCCTGGCGTTGCGGAGCAGGTCGCGGAGCCCGCGCATGCCCGGCATGCCGCGCCGCAGCAGCGAAGAGAGCGCCTCGCCGGGCCGGTCGCCCTCCATCACCCGCTCGCCGATGCGGTCGAGCGCCTCGCGCAGGTCGAACGGCGGCTCGAGCGGGTCCGGACCGCCCAGCCAGGGGCCGTACCTGGACCGGCCGCTCACCGCCCGTACACCGCCCGTCCCGGCAGCTCCTCCTTGCCGAGGCGCTTGCCGAGGTGCAGTCCCTCCATGGCGAACTCCAGCGCCGCCGCCGCGACCCCGGGGGTCTCGGTCTCGGCGTCGCCGAGGCGGCGCAACAGCTGCGCGAGGCCGGGCACCGGGCCGATCCGCTGCAGCAGCTCGGCGGCGGAGACCAGCTCACCGCTCTCGACCGTCTCGCCGTCGTCGAAGCGCCGCATCAGGCCGGACATGTCCTGGCCGGCGAGCCGCGAGCGGAAGGTGTCGGCGACCGCCCTGCGCAGCAGGTGCTTGAGCAGGTCCAGCTCGCGCCCCTCCTCGAGCTCGTCGAACTCGACCTTGCCGAGCGAGGTCGGCACCGCCGCCGGCAGGTCGACCACGCGGACCACCGGGACCGTCTCGCCGGTGACCGCCGCCCTGCGCACGGCCGAGGCCGCCGCGGTCTCGGCGGCCGCGATCGCGAAGCGGGCGGACACGCCGGAGCGGGCGTCGATCTGCGGCGCCTCGCGCACGGCGCGGGTGAAGCGGGCGATCACCTCGAGGATGTGGTCGGGCACGACCGGCTCGCCCAGCGAGCCGCCCTGCCAGCGCAGCACGGCCTCCTGGCGGACCAGGCTGATCTCGTCGTCGAGGCGCAGCGGGTAGTGGGTGCGGATCTCGGCGCCGAAGCGGTCCTTCAGCGGCGTGATGATCCGGCCGCGGTTGGTGTAGTCCTCCGGGTTGGCGCTGGCGATCAGGATCAGGTCCAGCGGCAGGCGCAGCTGGTAGCCGCGGACCTGGATGTCGCGCTCCTCGAGCACGTTCAGCAGCGCAACCTGGATCCGCTCGGCGAGGTCCGGCAGCTCGTTGACGCTGAAGATGCCGCGGTTGGTGCGCGGCACCAATCCGTAGTGGACCGTCTCCGGGTCGCCGAGCGTGCGGCCCTCGGCCACCTTGATCGGGTCGACGTCGCCGATCAGGTCGCCGACGCTGGTGTCGGGAGTGGCGAGCTTCTCGCCGTAGCGCTCGGACCGGTGGCGCCAGACGATCTCGACGTCGTCGCCCCGCTCGGCCACCTGACGGCGGCAGGACACGCAGATCGGCGCGTAGGGATGGTCGTTGACCTCGCAGCCGGCGATCGCCGGGGTCCACTCGTCGAGCAGGTGGACCAGCGAGCGGATCAGCCGGGTCTTGCCCTGGCCGCGCTCGCCCAGCAGCACCACGTCGTGCCCGGCCAGCAGGGCCCGCTCCAGTTCGGGGAGGACGGTCTCGTCGAAGCCGACGATCCCCGGGAAGCGATCATCGCCCTCGGCAAGCTTGATCAGCAGGTTGTCGCGGATCTCTTGCTTGATTTCCTTGTACTGGTGTCCAGAGGCGCGCAGCTCGCCCAGGGTCGCCGGAGCGGGAGCGGCTGGAGTCGTCATGAGTCTCCCCGCGGTCGGTCGTGTAGCGGCGTCCTCCACCCTACGACCGATTGCCCCTGAGCGCTTCGAGGAGAAGCCGTCCGCCGAGCACCAGCAGAACCAGTCCAATCACCGCCCAAACCGCCTCGCCGGACATGAAGCTGCCGCCGATCACGCCCACACCCTGGAGGAACCACAGCAGTCCCAGCAGCGCGAGCACGACCCCGACGACGGTTACCCAGGACTTGCGCACCTTCAGGCTCCTCGACTCCAGCGCCTCCAGCGGCGCGATCCACGCGGGCCCGTGCATGCGTGCCGTATCCGTGCCGTATCCGTGCCGCATGCCCCGGCTGGCCGCGGACCGGCGCAACCACACCCCATCCTCCGCTCTGGAGCTCGAGTTCGCTTGCTTTCGAAGCCTGCTCGAGGCTTCGCTCAGGCGATCGCCGGGGCGCGCCGCCAGGCGGCCCTGCCGAGCAGCGCGAAGCTGCCGTGGAACCGGTCGGCGAGCTCGTCCAGGCCGCGCTCGACCATGATCTCGGTCACCACCTTGCGGTCGAGCCGGCGGCTGCACGCCGCCTCGTCCAGCGGCACGTCGGTGCCGATCGCCATCAGCTCGCGGTTCAGCTCGTAGGTGGCCCGGTCGTTGCGGAGCGCCTCGACCACCCAGCTGCCGAGCAGCCCGGCCACCCCGACCGGGTCGGCCAGCGCGGCCTCCACGTCCGGATAGGCGGCGAGCAGCTTGGCGGCGGTCACCGCGCCGATGCCCCGCACGCCGGGCAGGCAGTCGCTGGAGTCGCCGCGCAGGGCGGCGAACGCCGGGTACTGCTCGGGCCCGACGCCGTAGCGGGCGCGCAGCCAGCTCGGCGACACGTGCTCCAGGCGCCCGCCCGCGACCATCAGCAGCACCCGGACGGTCGGCCGCACCAGCGCGAACGCGTCCTGATCGCCGGTCGCCAGGGTCGCGGCCACCAGCCGGCGCGAGGCCAGCGCCGCCGCCGAGCCGAGCACGTCGTCCGCCTCCAGCCCGTCCGGGACCACCACGCACAGCCCCATCGAGCTGAGCAGCTCCGGCAGGTCGTCGAGCAGCTCGACCAGCTCGGCGACCTTGGGAGGGCGGGCGGCCTTGTAGGCGGGGTGACGCGCCCGCCGCAGGCTGTGGACGGGGTCGTCGAAGCCGATCACGCAGGCGGTCGGCCGCACCTGCGCCGCGATCCTGGCCAGCATGGCCAGCACCCGCTCGACCGCCTCGCCGGGCTCGCCGTCGAGCCCGCCGACCGCGTGGAAGGCCCGGTGCACCAGGCCGTTTCCGTCGACCGCCAGCAGCAGCGGCGCCGGGCGGCGACCGCGGCCGCCGGCGCCGCGGCGGGGCTGGCGGGGCCGCTCCGGGAGCGTGGTCGCGGCAACGCCGTTCTCCGGGATCGGGAACAGGCGTGGGTCCTCGGGCACGGCCGGTACGGCGGGCAGCATGTCGACACGATCCCCGCTCGGCGAGCACGACGCAAGAGGTGTCCTTTCCCGGTCTATTCCATTTTGTGCCAACCGAGCAGTAGGCTCCTGTTACTCACAGAAGCAGTACGAGGGAGGGATTCGTGAAGGCGAAGATCCGCTTGCTCGTCCTCCTGGCGATCCTGGCCGCGGCCGTCGTGACCGTGGTGCCGATCGCCAAGGCCGACACGGTCAGGACCCTCACCGGCACGCTGCCGGACGGGGCCACGTGGAAGGCCGAGGTGCCGGCGGCTTGGAACGGCACGCTGCTGCTCTACAGCCACGGCTACCGGTTCCCTGGCGCAAACCCCGCACAGGACGTCGGTGACCCGCTCACCGGCGCGTTCCTGCTCAACCACGGCTTCGCGCTGGCGGGCTCGTCCTACGCGCACACCGGCTGGGCGCTCCAGGAGGGAATCCCGGACCAGCTGGCCGTGCTCGACGAGTTCGACAAGCAGGTCGGCCACCCGTCCACCACCATCGCCTGGGGCCACTCGCTCGGCGGGATCATGACCGCCGGCCTGGTCCAGGCGGCACCCCAGCGCTTCGACGGCGCTCTGCCCATGTGCGGCGTGCTCGCCGGTGGCGTCGGCACCTGGAACCAGGCCCTCGACGGCCTGTTCGCGTTCAAGGTGCTGCTCGGCCCGGACACCGGCCTCCAGATCGTCCGGATGACCAACCCGTTCGCCAACTTCAACCTCGCCAACCAGATCCTCGCCGGGGCGCGGTCGACCCCGCAGGGCCGCGCCCGCCTCGGGCTGGTCGCGGCGCTGACCGACTCGCCAGGCTGGACCGACCCGACCAAGCCCGAGCCGGCCGCGGACGACTTCGCGACCCGGCTCTCGAACCAGATCGGCTCGATCGCCAGCCTCGGGATCCCCTTCGGCTTCCTCGCCAGGGCCGAGCTCGAGGCCCGCGCGGGCGGCAACCCGTCGTGGAACACCGGCGTCGACTACGGCACCCAGCTGGCCAAGTCGATCAACCGCAAGGAGGTCCAGACGCTCTACAAAGAGGCCGGTCTGAGCCTCGACGCGGACATCACGACCCTGAACCAGGCGCAGCGGATCAGCGCCGACCCGCAGGCGGTCAGCTACCTCAGCGACCACGTGTCCTTCAACGGCGACCTAGGCGGCGTCCCAGTGCTGTCGATCCACACCGACAACGACCCGCTGGTCGACGTCGAGCAGGAGCAGTCGTACAGCAGCGCCGTCCACCGGGCCGGCGACAGCACCCTGCTGCGCCAGGCGTTCGTCAACCGCGCCGGGCACTGCACCTTCAGCCCCGCCGAGCAGATCGCGGCGCTCCAGACGCTGCTCGACCGTGTCCAAGCCCCCTCGTGGAGCCAGATCCGTACCGACGCCTCGGCGCTCAACTCTCGCGCTCAGGCGCTCGGCCCACAGCTCAACGTGATCGCGGCCAACACCCCGGCCGGTCCGTCCTACGAGCGCTTCTCGCCCGCGCACTTCCTACGCCCCTTCGACCTCGCGCCGATTGACGAGGAGCAGGCCGCGTAGGACCGGTTTCGCGCCGGGCCCCCGACGCTGGGGCGCGGGGCCCGGCGCGATCGTTTTGGGGCGGTGGGCGCCTCAGGCGGCGCGCCAGACCCTTCTCGCGCCGACCCAGGTCTCCAGGACCGGGACCTCCGCCAGCGTGGCGGGATCGACCGCGAGCGGGTCGGCGCCCAGCACGGTGAAATCGGCGAGGTAGCCGGGCGCGAGCCGCCCCTTGGTCGCCCCCTCGCCGAAGGCCGCCGCCGAGCCGGTGGTGTAGAGGGCCAGCGCCTCGCGTGCGCTGATCCGCTGCGAGCCGCCGAGCACGCGGCCGTCGGCCGATGACCGCCTGGTGACGCAGCTCCGCATCGCCAGCAGGGGCTCGTACGGCCCGCACGGGTAGTCCGACGAGCCGGCGACCGTCAGGCCCGCGTCCAGCAGGGTGCGGTGCGCGAACATCCGCTCCAGGCGCCGCTCGCCGTACCAGTCGACCAGCTTGGCGCCGTGGTAGGCGACATAGCTGCCGAACGGCACCGCGACCGCGCCGAGCCGCCGCATACGCTCGACGATCGAGGGCGTGATCACCGTGCAGTGCTCGACGCGGTGGCGCGCGTCCGGCCTCGGGTCCTCGCGCTGTGCCGCCTCGAACGCGTGGAGCAGCAGCGCGATCGCGCGATCGCCGTTGGCGTGGACGCCGATGCGGCTGCCCGAGCGGTGGACGTCCAGCACCAGCGCGTTGAGCTCCGGGGTCGAGGTGGTCTGCATGCCGTGGTCGTCGCTGCCCTCGAACGCCTCCTCGAGCAGGCAGGTGCGGCCGGCGATGGCGCCGTCGACGAACGCCTTGACCCCCGCGATCCGCAGCCGCGACGAGCCGATCCCGGTGCGGAGGCCCAGGCGCCGGAGGTGCTCGAAGCGTTCGTGGACCAGCAGCATGTTCACCCGCATGCTGAGCTGGCCGCGGCGCTCGGCCTCCTGGAACAGCTCCAGGCCGCTCGCGTCGACCAGGGTGTCGCCGACCGAGGTCAGCCCCGCGGCGTGGAAGCGGTCGAAGGCCATCGCCAGCCCGCGCAGGCGGTCGTCGATGCCGGTGGTCGGGACCACCGCGAAGACGCGGTCCATCGCCCGCTCGTAGACCACGCCGTTGAGATGTCCGGCCGCGTCGCGGCCGTACTCGCCGCCCGGAGGCGGGACCGAGTCGTCGGCGATTCCCGCCGCGGCCAGCGCGGCCGAATTGGCGACCGCCCAGTGGCCGGCCACCTGCACGACCAGGGCGGGGTGGTCGCCGGCGACCCGGTCGAGCTCGTCACGGCCGATCGGCGTGCCGCCACTGGTCTTGACGTGGTCGTAGCGGCTGCCACGGACCCAGGCGCCGGCCGGCACCGTGGCCGCCTGCTCGGCCAGCGCACGTTCGAGCTGATCGGGAGACGCGACCCGCTCCGCCGAAAGGTCGGCGTGGAGGAGGTCCTCCGCGGTCATCGACGGGTGCATGTGGGCGTCGTGGAAGCCGGGGACCACCACCGCGTCGCCGAGGTCGACCCGTTCCGCGTCGGGGAATCGGTCGCGCAAGGCCTCCAGCGTCCCGGTCGCCGCGATCCGGTCGCCGACGGTCACGATCGCCTCGGGCTCGCGGCCGCCCTCCGCCACGGCCAACGAGATGATCCGCCCGGCCGTGAACACGCGCACGGCGTGCTCGGTCGGGCCGGGGTCACCGGCTCCGTGGGTACCGCCGGAGCCCTGGGAGCCGCCGGGCCCTTCGGGACCGGGCCGGCCCGCGGCGCCCCGCCCCGCTCCTGTCTCGCCGGTCACGCCAGCGGCTCGGGAACGACCGGCACCGCTGGCGTGACCGGTTGGCGTGGGCGGGTGTGGAGCGTGCCGCCAGGGACGGGCGGGGGGGCCGAACCCGCCCCTGACGGCAACCCTGCCGCGTCGGGTCCATACGCGACCCGACGCAATCCTCTACGAGGCTTCGGCGCCGGCTGCGATCGTATCTTCGACCTGCTTTGCGCGCTCGGCGTCGAAGTCCTCGGCCACGCGCTCGTCGTTGGCCATGAGGCCTTCGACGTCCACCTGCTCGAAGCCGAGCACTCCCATCTTCGCGAACGCTGACTTGACCTTCGGCCCGAACAGCCCGATGTCGCGCAGCGTCGGCACAATCCGGCTGAAGAGCATGCCGCGAAATTGAAGGAAGGTCTCGCTCTTCTCAACGTACTCGACACACTCGTCAGCATCGAAGTCGAGTGTGCGCCAAATCTCCTCTCCGGTAAAGCGGTCCCGCATCAGAAGGCATGCTTCTACGCAGAATTCCTCTCGCTCGTCGCGCTCGGCTTGTGTGAGCTGGGGGTAGAGATCACGCAAGGCCAAGCGCCCGAAGGCGACGTGTCGCGCCTCGTCCTGCATCACGTAGGCGTTGATGGCACGGCCGAGCGGGTCGACCGCCAGGTCGCGGATCACGCCGAAGGCCGCGAGGGCCAAGCCCTCGATCAGCACCTGCATCCCGAGATAGGTCATGTCCCAGCGGCTGTCGCTGACGACGTCGTTGAGCAACGCCTTGAGGTGCGGGTTGATCGGGTAGGCGAGCTCGAGCTTCTCGAACAGGTACCTGGAGTAGGCCTCGACGTGGCGCGCCTCGTCCATCACCTGGGTGGCGGCATAGAACTTGGAGTCCAGGTCCGGCACCGTCTGCACGATCTTGCTGGCGCAGATCAGGGCGCCCTGCTCGCCATGCAGGAACTGCGAGAACTGCCACGACGCCATGTGGAGCTTCACCTGTGCCCGCTCGGCGGGCCCAAGCCGCTCCCATGTGCGCGAGCCGTAGATCGAGATTGCCTCCTCTGGGGTGCGCAGCGGATCGTCCTTGTCAACGGGATGAGACCAGTCGATGCGATCGGCGGCGTTCCACTGACGCTGCTTGCCCTTCTCGTACAGGCTCAGCAGCCGGTCCCTGCCCTGGTCGTAGTCCCAGGAGAACGAGGTGGTGGACCCGGTTGGGACCTGCCAGCCTGTCTGCTCCACGGGCAGCGTGTAGATGCGTGTCGTCACGATTCCCTCCTCGTGCCGAACCCGCGTACAGGCAGGACCGGTGCCTCGTCGCACTCCTGGACTTCCCTGGTCACGCGGAGGGTACGGGAGACTGTAACGCTGCGTCAAACATTCCGTCACACAAATTCTGCTAGGCTCCCTCGATGGCCACCAGTACCCGGATCGAGCTGCGCGACCGACGCCGCCGGCGCCGAGAGGAGTCGGAGCGCGCCATCCTCGACGCGGCCGAGCGCCTGCTGCGGGAGCGCCCCTTCAGGGACCTGACGCTCGAGGACGTCATGGGCGCCGCCGGCCAGTCACGGACCGCGTTCTACCGCCATTTCGACGACCGCCAGGGCCTGGTCATCCGCCTGCTCAGCGACGTCGGCGCCGAGTTGCTCGAGAACTCCGCCACCTGGTTCGCCGGCAGCGGCGATCCCCGGGCGGAGGGTCGCGCGGCGATGACCTCGCTGGTCGGGATCTGGGAGCAGCACGGTCCGCTGCTGCGCGCGATCAGCGAGGCGGCCAGCTATGACGAAGAGGTGGAACGCGCCTATAACGACCTGGTGCAGATCTTCATCGACGCCACCGTCGCCCGCGTCGAGCGCGACCTCAACACCGGCAGGATCGACGTCGACGTACCCGACGTCCGCGAGATGGCGGTCGCGCTCTGCTGGATGACCGAGCGGTACCTGCTGGTCAACTTCGGCAAGCCGGGCGGCATCGACCGCGGCACCGCCATCGAGGTGCTCCACACCGTCTGGATGCGCGGCATGTACCGCTTCGAGCCCATCAAGCCCGACGCGCCGTAGGTCGCGCTCCGCCGGCCCGCTCCGACTCGCTCTGCCTCGGCCCCTTCTTCCGGTGTCCACCCTCTGCCTCTCCCGTATCCACCCTCCCCCGCCTGCTTCCAACGAGGAGAACCATGCGTGCGGTGACCATCGAGGACCGGAAGCTCGCCATCCGCGAGCACCCCGACCCCATCCCCAGCTCCGGCGAGCTGCTCGTGCGTGTCCGCGCGGCCGGCCTCAACGGCGCTGACATCCACCAGCTCGCCGGCCACTACCCCGCTCCCGTCGGCAGCCCGCAGGACATTCCTGGGCTCGAGTTGGCCGGCGAGGTCGCGGAGGTCGGTCAGCACGCCACCCGGTTCGAGCCCGGCGACCGCGTCATGGCGCTGGTCGGCGGCGGCGCGCAGGCCGAGCTGGCGCTGGTCCACGAGCGCATCGCCATGCCCGTGCCCGAGGGGATGTCATGGGCCGAGGCAGGCGGCTTCCCCGAGGTCTTCATCACCGCCCACGACGCCTTGTTCACCCAGGCCGGCCTCACGATGGGTGAGAAGGTGCTGGTCCACGGCGCCGCCGGTGGCGTCGGCAGCGCCGCCGTCCAGATCGCGGCGGCCACCGGCGCCCGGGTCACCGCGACCGTGCGCGACCCCGACCGTCATCGGGAGGTCGCCGCGCTAGGCGCCGAGCGCGTGCTCACGCCGGACGAGCTCGACGACCTGGAGGGCGAGCACTTCGACGTGATCCTCGAGCTGGTCGGCTCGCCGAACTTTCCGCGCAACTACGACCTGTTGGCGACCGGCGGCCGGATCTCGATCATCGGCACCGGCGCCGGCACCCGGACCGAGCTCGACCTGCGCATTCTGATGACCCGCCGCGCCAAGCTGTTCGGGTCGACCCTGCGGTCGCGTCCGCTGGAGCAGAAGGCCGACGCCACCCGCCGGGTCGAGACCCACGTCCTCCCCGCCGTCGCCGCCGGCCGGATCCGGGTCCCGATCACCGCCACCTACCCGCTTGAGGCCGCCGAGGAGGCCTACGACCGGTTCAAGTCCGGCCACAAGTTCGGCAAGATCGTCCTCGTGGTCGAGGCATAGGGGCAGGCGGCGAGGCGGTCACCGCCGCGCTCGGGCCCGTCGCCCCGGGCGGATGTCCCCGCTCCGGCCCAGGGACCCGCTCCGGCCGCTCCGGACCCGGGCCCAGGGCGGTCCGTCGTCAGCTCGCCGCTGGTCGGCCACCTGGGCGGCCCGCGTCAGCTCGCGGCCTGGTCGGCGACCTGGGCGGCGCGCGCTGCCTCCAGCTTGGCGCGCACCTGGCGCTTCAGGCGGGCCAGGATGGCGCCGATCCCCCGCAGCCGCAGCGGAGAGACGACGTCGCCGAGCCCCATCGGCGCGTAGAACGTCTCCGGGGTGGCCA
>JBEDUQ010000413.1:0-3633 GCA_040414855.1 Actinomycetota bacterium | reverse complement strand
GGGTCGTTCCCGTCCCGACCCGGGTCGCGGGCCAGCACGTCGTCGTCCCGCTCGGCGGCGAGGACTGGATGGTCAGCAAGAGCGGCGGCAGCGCCGCTCAGCAGCTGGCGTTCGACTATATCCAGGGCATGCAGACACCCGCGATGGAGCTGCAACTCGCGAAGCTGTTCGGCTATCTGCCGGCGAAGGTCAGCGTCGCGAAGACCTACATCACGCAGGCCGGCCCCGAGTGGTCGGTCTATGTCAACCAGACGCTCTTCGCGCACCCGCGTACGCTCGGCCTGGGAGTCAAGTACCCGAAGATCTCCCAGGCGGTGTGGACGGCGATGCAGGCGGCCTTGTCCGGATCCCAATCCGTGCAAGCCGCGCTGAACTCTGCTCAGAGTCAGATCAACACCATCCTGACGGGATAGAGCTGGCCAGGATTGCACCGACGGCCCCGTGGCGCCGGTCTGCCGGCGCCCCGGGGCCCCAGATCCGACCGGAGATCCCAGTGGAGAACTACACCGACCTGGTGACGAGCGCTGCGCCGACGGCAGCCGCTCGGGTGCGGCTCCGCCCGGTCGACGCCCGGGGCGTCGCCATCCGGGACGGCCTGCTCGCGGACAGGCAACGGGTGAACCGGGAGGTCACGCTTCTTCGCGGCGCCGAGGAGCTCGAACGCGCCGGAACTCTCGACAACCTCCGAATCGCGGCGGGACGGGGCTCGGGCGAGCGGCGAGGCATGGTCTTCAGCGACTCGGACGTCTACAAATGGCTCGAGGCGCTCGCGTGGGAGCGCGGGCGCGAGCCGTCGGACGAGCTGGATCGCCTCGCAAGCGAGGCGATCCAGCTCGTCGCGGCCGCCCAGGCACCCGACGGATATCTGAACAGCTGGTGCCAGGTGATCGATCCCTCCTGGCGCTGGACCGACCCGGAGATGGGCCACGAACTGTACTGCGCGGGGCATCTGATCCAGGCGGGAGTCGCAACGGCGCGGGCGACGGGCGACTGCTCCCTCCTCGCCGTCGCCCGCCGCTTTGCCGATCTGATCGACGACGTGTTCGGCAACGACCCCGCGCGAGGCACCGACGGCCATCCCGAGATCGAGGTCGCGCTCGCGGAGCTCTATCGCCAGACGGGCGAGACTCGCTACCTGAGGCTCGCGGACACGCTCACCGGGCGGCGCGGGTTCGGGACGTTCGCCGGCGGTCGCTTCGATCTCGACTACTATCAGGACGCCGAGCCTGTCCGCGATGCGCGAGGAATCGTCGGCCACGCTGTGCGCGCCCTCTACCTCGCTGCCGGGGTCACGGACATCTACGCCGAGACGGGCGACGAGGCGCTGCTCGCGTCGATGCTGCGGCAGTGGGACGACCTCGCGTCCGCCAAGAGCTACCTGACCGGTGGTGTGGGCTCGCGCCACTACGGCGAGGCGATCGGCAATGCCTATGAGCTACCTCCCGACCGAGCGTACTGCGAGACCTGCGCGTCGATCGCCAGCATGATGTGGAACTGGCGCATGCTCCTCGTCACCGGCGAGAGCCGCTTCGCCGACCTCTTCGAGCGGACGCTGTATAACGGGTTCCTTTCTGGGCTCTCACTCGACGGCGAATCGTTCTTCTACGCGAACCCGCTGCAATCGCGGACCGGTGAGCACCGACATCGCTGGAATCGGGTCGCCTGCTGCCCGCCGAACATCATGCGGCTGCTCGCATCGCTGCACCACTACCTCGCGACCGTGACGGACGATGGGATCCAGCTACATCAGTACGCCTCCTCGACGATCCGCGCCGGAGACGTGGTCCTCAGCGTGGAGACCGCATACCCCTGGGACGGGACGGTCAGGGTCGAGGTCGTCGAGAGCCCCGATCGCGAGTGGACGCTCGCCCTCCGCATCCCGGGCTGGGCGCGAGAGGCCACCCTCGACGGCGAAGCCGTCGCCGCAGGCGGTTACGCCGAGGTGAGACGCCGCTGGCGGGATGGCACGCAGGTCGTGCTCCTACTCGACGTCTCGCCTCGGCTGACCGTGCCCAACCCGCGCATCGACGCAGTGCGCGGCTGCCTCGCGATCGAGCGCGGGCCCGTGGTGTACTGCCTCGAGCAGCCCGATCTCGCGCCTGGCCTCGACTTGGCCGACGTCGCCGCCGATCCCGCAGCCGATCCCGTCGACAACGGGCCGGTCCCGCAGCTGGGCGGCCTGCCCGGTGTGGCCTTGACGGGCGTCGTCCGCGACCTCGACGGGTGGCGGCAGTCCGAGTACCGCGACCTCCGCGCGCTGCCGGCTGCAACTGCGGCGTCTCCGACGCAGCTGCTCGCCGTTCCATACTTCGCGTGGGCCAACCGCTCCGAAGGAGCGATGCGGGTCTGGATCCCGGCGGCGGAGTAGCCAGCACCCGGAGCATCCCCGGCGGGCTGGTCGGCCCGGCATCACCGGCACCTCGTCGGTGAGTTCGGCGTTGCAGACGGAGCAGGGCACAGTCTCCGGAGTTCAGCAGGTCAGCGGTAGCGGCTGACGATATCGGACGGCAGCGACGGCGGCCCGGGCGTGACCGTGACCGCGCCCGGGCCGCCGCCTGCTGCCTGGCGGATCTGCCGCCACGCGGCCGGGGTGAGCGAGTACGCGCCGGTGCTGCCGCCGGTGAAGTGCTGCCAGGCGCCGGGCCGAACCAGCGTGGCCAGGGCGGTGACCGCGACCGGCAGCGGGCCGAGCGGGTCGCGCCGGCCCGGCGTCAGCTCTTCCCGGCTGCCCCGGTAGGAGCCGCGGCCGAGCGCGGCGTCGCGCAGCTCCCGCGCCACCTCCCGCCGCGAACCGCGCTGGGCCGCGCCGAGCACCGCGAGCAGGAGCTGATGGGTCCGCGCGCCAGCCTGCCCGTCCGCCTGCGGGCGCGACGTCCCTGACGTGGCCACCTCCATCAGCGCCCGCACCAGGTCGACGCCCGAGGCGAGCGCGTTGACCGGCTCCACCAGGCGCGGATTGACGTCGATGAACTGCGGCCCTTCCGGCCCGAGGATCATGTCCGCGGACAGCGCGCCGTGACAGTCCAGGGTCGCGCCCAGCGCGGCCATGTGCTCCCGCGCGCGCGGCAGGTGCAGTCCGAGCTTGTGGCTGGCCCCGCCCGCGGCGCCCTCGCGGACCCGCTCGCAAGCGTGGAACGCGACCAGCTCGCCGCGGGCGAAGACCGCCTGGACCATGGCCAGCGGGCCGGAGGCCGGCTGCTGCACCAGGACGCCCTCCTGGCCGAAGACGCCCTGCCGCTCGTAGTCCGCCGCGAGCCGCCTGAGCTCCGCTCGCGAGCCCGCCCGCCGCACCCCGGCCGACGCGGTCCCGATGGGCGTCTTCACGAACGCGGGCGCCCTCGCGTCCTCCAGTTCGGCCGCGGTCGCCGCCACCAGAGCGGCCGGCTGCGGCAGCCCGGCCCGGGCCAGCGTGCGATAGGCCGACACCTTGTCCTGGACCTGGGCCAGCGCGGCGAAGGCGGGCACCGCGGTGGCCAGCCCGGCGGCCTCGATCCGGTCCCGGGCCAGCGACATGATCGTGACCTGCTCCTGCACCGGGAGCAGCAGGTCGGCCCCGCGCCGCACGGCGACGTCGAGGGCGGCCTCCAGCCAGCCGAACGGATCGAGGCCGAGGGCCGGGACGTCGTGAACCCG
>JBEDUQ010000412.1:0-8409 GCA_040414855.1 Actinomycetota bacterium | reverse complement strand
CGACCCGGTGGTACTCGGTGAACTCGTCGCGCTTGGTCTGCGCGTAGTAGTCCACGTAGTCGCCGCCGGGGACCTGGCCCAGCGCCTCGCGCAGGACCGGGTCGGCGACCAGGTTGTCGGTCGCGTGATACAGGGTCGGCGGCATCGGCACGATCCCGCGCTCCCTGACCTGCTCGAGGGTCAGCTCGTAGAGGTTCTCCTGGTTGGGCGGGCCCGGGTCGAGGTCGCGGTCGACCCCGTCGAGCCCGGACGCCAGCAGCACCGTGAGCGCCAGGTACGGATTGGCGGAGCCGTCGCAGCCGCGGTTCTCCACCCGGCCGCCGTCCGGCACGCGCAGCATCTGGGTCCGGTTGTTGCCGCCGTAGGTGGCGTAGGCCGGCGCCCAGGTCGCGCCCGACTTCGGCGCGCCGACGCCCATGCGCTTGTAGGAGTTGACGGTCGGCGCGGTCACCGCCACCCACGCCGGGGCGTGCTCGATCAGGCCGGCGATGAAGCTGTAGGCCAACTTCGACAGGCCCAGCCCGCGCGGGTCGGACGAGTCGGCGAACAGCTCCTCGTCCGATCCCGAGTCCCAGAGGCTCTCGTGGACGTGGAGCCCGTTGCCGGTCAGGTGGGCGAACGGCTTGGCCATGAAGGTCGCCGCCAGCCCGGCCCGGTGCGCGAGCGTGTGGACCATGTAGCGGAAGAAGATCAGCCGGTCGGCGGTGGTGAGGGCGTCGGCGTAGCGGAAGTTCTGTTCGAACTGGCCGTTGCCGTCCTCGTGGTCGTTGGCGTAGTTGCTCCACCCGAGCTGGTTCATGTACCTCGACACCGTGGTCAGGTGGTCGTACATGCGGGTGAGTGCCTTGGCGTCGTAGCAGGGCAGCGCCTGGGTGTCGAGCGGGTCGGCGAGCGCCACCCCGCCCTCCGGCAGCCGGCGGACCAGGAAGTACTCCGCCTCGAAGCCGACATTGAAGGTGAGCTTGCGGGCCGTCAGCGCCTCCAGCTGGCGCTTGAGGATCACCCTCGGCGAGTACGGCCACGGCTCGCCGTCGACGTGGATGTCGCACTGGAGCACCGCCAGACCGGGCTGCCACGGGGCGACGGCATAGGAGTCGGGGTCGGGCATGGCGATCATGTCGGGGTCCGCTGGGGACTGGCCCATGGGACCGGCGGCGAAGCCGGCGAAGCCAGCGCCGCCGCCGAACAGCACGTCGTCGAACGACGCCGCCGGAATCAGCTTGGCGCACGGCTTGCCGTGCATGTCGACGAACATTGCGAAGAAGAACTCGATCCCGTCGCGCTTCGCGCGCTCCCGCAGTTCCTCCCGAGAATCAGCCATCCGGCCCTCCCCGGCGCTTGGTCCGCATTGGCTGCCTACGTTACCCGGAACGCGCCTGTAGGGAAACAGCCTGCAGGCCCTTAAGGGGAACTCGTTGCCTTTGAGGAAACAACTTGTATTCTGAGTAGACGCTTGGTGCGGCTGGAGAGGAGCCTTGCATGTGCGGACTGGCCGGCCTCCACCTCCGGGACGAGCGCCTCGAGCCTCGACTCGGCGAGCTGCTCATCCCGATGCTTGTGGCGCTCACCAGCCGCGGGCCCGACTCCGCGGGCATCGCGCTGTACGGCGCCTCCCCGCCGGACGGCCGGCTCAGGTTCTCGCTGCGGGCGCCCGGCCCGGACTATCCCTGGGGGCCGCTCGCCGACCGGCTCTCCGAGGAGCTTGACGACAAGGTGACCATCGGCGGCAACGGCAACATGGGCATCGCCACCGCCGCCGCCGACAGGTTCCTCGACCAGCTCGCGTCCTCGGCGCCTGAGCTGGTGGTGGTCGGCTTCGGGCAGGCGATGGAGATCTACAAGGACGTCGGCGCCCCGGCCGACATCTGCGCCCGCTACGGCCTGGCCGCCTTCGCCGGCTACCAGGGCGTCGGCCACACGCGCATGGCCACCGAGTCGGCGGTCACCACCGATCACTCCCACCCGTTCGCGCCCGCCCCGGACCTGTCGCTGATCCACAACGGCTCGTTCTCGAACCACGCGACCATCCGGCGCAAGCTGGCCGACGAGGGCGTGCGCTTCGCCACCGACAACGACTCGGAGGTGGCCGCCCGCTACATCGCCTGGCGGATGGCGGCCGGAGACGACCTCGGCGACGCGCTGCGCATGGTGCTCAAGGAGTTCGACGGCTTCTTCACCCTGCTGGTCGCGACCAGGGACCAGTTCGCGGTGGTGCGCGACGCCTTCGCCTGCAAGCCGGCGGTGATCGCGGAGGCGCCCGGGTACGTGGCGATGGCCTCCGAGTACCACGCGTTGGCGGGCCTGCCCGGCATCGAGGACGCCGACGTCTTCGAGCCCATGCCGGAGGAGGTCCACCTGTGGTCACGCTGAGCTGCGCGGAGCTGCCGGTCCGGGAGATCAACCGGCGCCTGCGCGAGCTGCCGGAGGGCACCGCGGTGCGGATCACCGAGCCGCGCGGCC
The DNA here is from genome assembly GCA_040414855.1 of Actinomycetota bacterium. Taxonomy (GTDB): domain Bacteria; phylum Actinomycetota; class CALGFH01; order CALGFH01; family CALGFH01; genus DASVXQ01. The sequence goes on along the minus strand of JBEDUQ010000412.1, from coordinate 5,949 downwards.
GCCACAACCTCGCGGTCGGGCTGCGCCACCGCCTCGACATCACCATCGAGGGCAACGCCGGCTACTACATCGGCGGCCTGTGCGACGGTCCCGACATCGTGGTCGACGGCTTCGTCGGCTGGGGCGTCGGCGAGAACCTCATGTCGGGCACCGTGCGGGTGATGGGCAACGCCTCCGAGTCGGCGGCGGCCTCGGCCCACGGCGGGGTCGTGTCGGTCGCCGGCGACGCCAGCTCTCGTGCGGGGATCTCGCTCAAGGGCGGCACTCTGGTGGTGGCCGGCGACGTCGGCCACATGAGCGGGTTCATGGCCCAGGCCGGGATCATGCTGGTCGGCGGCGACGCCGGTGAGGCGCTCGGCGACTCCCTCTACGAGGCGGTGATCTACGTGGGCGGGACGGTCCGTTCGCTCGGCGCCGACGCGCGCGTCGAGGACCTCACCGACGAGGACGTGCTCAAGGTCAAGAACCTCGTCGACCTCACCGGCTTCGACCACATCGAGGCGCAGAACGTCACCCGGATCGGCTCGGCCCGCCAGCTCTACAACTTCGACGCGCTCAAGCGCCAACGGTACTGAGATGACAGACACCCACAGCGGCAACGGCCAGCATCCCGGACAGCATCCCGGACCACAGCATTCCCGACCACCGCTCCGGGCCAGCCACACCTTCCCGCCGGAGGTCGTGGACCAGATCCACACCATGGCCGAGGAGGGCCGCTACGAGATCCGTGGCTGGGGCGCCAAGCGGAAGCTGCCCACTTTCGACGACCTGGTGTTCCTCACCGCCTCGGCGTCGCGCTACCCGCTCGAGGGCTACCGGGAGCGCTGCGACACCCAGACCGTGCTCGGCAGCCGCTTCGCCTCCAAGCCGCTAGTGCTCGACATCCCCATCACCGTCGCCGGGATGAGCTTCGGGGCGCTGTCGGCCAACGCCAAGGAGGCGCTCGGAAGGGCGGCCAGCGCGGTCGGCACCTCGACCACCACCGGCGACGGCGGCATGACCCCCGAGGAGCGGCGCGCCTCCAAGCTGCTGGTCTACCAGTGCCTGCCCTCGCGGTACGGCTTCAACCCGGCCGACCTGCACGCCGCCGACGCCATCGAGGTCGTGATCGGCCAGGGCGCCAAGCCCGGCGGGGGCGGCATGCTGCTCGGCCAGAAGGTCAGCGAGCGGGTCGCCGGCATGCGCACGCTGCCGGCGGGCATCGACCAGCGCTCGGCGAGCCGCCATCCCGACTGGACCGGCCCGGACGACCTGCGCATCAAGATCGAGGAGCTGCGCGAGGCGACCGGCTGGGAGAAGCCCGTCTACGTCAAGCTCGGGGCGACCAGGGTCACCAACGACGTCAAGCTGGCGGTCGCCGCCGGCGCCGACGTGGTCGTGGTCGACGGCATGCAGGGCGGCACCGGCGCCACCCAGGACCAGTTCATCGAGCACGCCGGCATCCCCACGCTCCCTGCGGTGCGGCTGGCCGCCGAGGCGCTGCGCGAGATCGGCAAGAATGACGAGGTGCAGCTGATCGTCTCGGGCGGGATCCGCTCCGGCGCTGACGTCGCCAAGGCGCTCGCGCTCGGCGCGGACGCGGTGTCGATCGGTGTCGGCGCGCTGCTCGCGCTCGGCTGCAACCGGCCCACCTGGCGCGACGGCGATGCCGAGCGCGACGCCACCGCGGACTACGCCGCGCTCGGCACCGCGCCCGGCTTTTGCCATCACTGCCAGACCGGCGCCTGCCCGGTCGGCGTCACCACCCAGGACCCGGTCCTGAGCGCCCGCCTCGACCCCGAGACCGGCGCCCGCTGGATGACCAACTACCTGAAGGCGCTGACCATGGAGCTCACCATGCTGGCGCGCGCCTGCGGCAAGTCGAACGTCCACCACCTCGAGCCCGAGGACCTGGTCGCGCTCACGGTCGAAGCCGCCGCGATGGCCAAGGTCCCCCTGGCCGGCACCGACTGGATCCCGGGCCAGCCGGGCCAGTAGCCGGTCTGGCCGCGGGATCGCTCAGAGGCTTGGGATCCCGCCGCGGCCGAGCAGCTTCTCCACCAGCTCCTTCTGGTTGATGCCGAGGTTCTGGAGGAGGTCGGCGTTCCTGTCGGTGTCGACCTGGTCCGGGAGCTGCTGCGCCGCCTGACTGGCTTTGTCCTGAAGTCCGTCCTGTTGCAGCATGCGCACGATCGCGTCCTTGTCGATTTGCATGGATGCCCTCCCCCTGGACGACGGTCCGATGCGCGATGACTCACCCGGGACCGCCCTTGGCAAACCGCGGAAACCCGGGCTCAGAGCCCGCTCGGTTTGGTGTCGAACTGGTCCAGGTTCGACTTGGACGGGTGCTGGTTGCCGGCCGGACCGGCGGCGAAGCCGCGCAGCAGGTTGAGGGTGATGCGGCGCACGGCGGCCGAGGTAACCGGGCTGTTGCGTCCGGACGCACAGAGCGAGTCGATCTGACAGATCCAGCTCGAGGTGCCGGTGTCGACCACACCGGCGCCGCTCGCCGCGGTGTAGTAGGTCACGTCCGAGAAGCTGGACTTGAAGCGGCAGCGCAGCGGCGAATGCAGCACCAGCTCCACGCCGCTCGGCATCGGGAAGCCGTTGGTGACCCGGTCGTACTCCTCGCCGACTAGGTTCGGCAGCTTCGACCCCTGGTGGAGCCCGGTGCCGGCCAGCAGCCACGAGCCCGGCTGGACGACCACGCCGTCGGCGTGCGTGGGATTGCACTCGTACAGTTCGCCGAGCAGCGAGCTCTCCGGCCGGCTCAGCGGCGGCTCGCGCCAGTCGGTGGTGACCTCCTTGGGGTTGGTCGACCAGGCAGGGTCGGACCTGGCCGAGGCCGGCTTGTAGTTGACCTCCTCGCGGTCGGGCCCGAGCGGCGACGGCTGGAGCCGGATGTGGCGGAAGACCGCGTTGGCGCCGAGGAAGGCGAGGTTGACGCCGTGGTCGCGGGCGGCGGTGGCGCCGTTCCGCATGGCGGTGGACCAGTACTCGTCGTGGCCGAGCGAGAGCAGCGCCCGGTGCTGCAGGAGCAGGTCGGGGTGCTGGTGCAGGTCGACGTCGGTCCAGTAGGTCGCGTCCAGGCCGGCGCCTTCCAGCAGGCCGATCAGCGGCAGCTCGCCGCGTAGGAAGTCGCTGGCGCCGTCGCCGGTCGCGTAGGGCCGGTCGAAGGAGACCACCCGTGAGCGCGTCGGGGCCGCTCTGGCCGGCCCCCAATAGAGGTTGCGGCCGCCCCAGTCGTTGTAGGCCTGCCAGGTGGTGACCGAGTCCATCACCACCAGCGGGTCGTTGCTCGTCGGGTCCGTCACGGTCAGCGGGACGTAGCGCTGCCCGGCCGGGGAGACCAGCTTGAGCAGGTACGCGCCGGGCGGCCAGTCGTTGCCGACCTGGAAGTCGAGCGAGGGCGACCATTGCGCACGGATCATGTTGGTCCCGGGCGACAGCGTCGGGCCGGCCTGGCGCTTGCCGGAAACCTTGTCGGAGGCCCAGAGCAGCCGGCCGCGCGCCCCGCCGTACCAGCCCATCCGGTACGCCTGGACGCGGAACCACGGTGAGGTCGTCGACACGTAGAGGGTCACGGGGTCGCCGGGCTGGGCGCTGACCCGGTTGGCGTACCCCTCGATGGCCTCGTCCGGGCCGCGCTGGGTGATGCGCCAGGCGCCGGTGCCCGGCAGACGGTTCTCCGCCGCGACCCAGCCGGCGTCGCCGGCATGCGGCGCCCCCGGCTCGCCCGGCCGCGCAAGCCCTTCCACGAGCGGCTCCCCGGGTGCCCTCGCGGCCGCCTGTCCGCCCGACCGGTAGCGCTGGATGCCGACCCAGGTGCCCACCGCCAGCAGGACGACGAGACCGGTCACGGCGAGGTATCGCGGGACCTGCCGGCCTGACATGCCTGACATCCGTGCTCCTCCGCTCATAGCAGGCCCGAGTTGAAGGATTCTAGACAGTCTCGGGCGATCCGGGCGTACGAGCAGGGCGCGCGGCGCCGCCCTCGGCGGCGGCTCAGGACTCCATGACGCGTTTCAGGTTGTCGATGGCCGCGACCTCGGCGGGAGAAGGCACTGCCCGAGTTCCCATCGCCGGACGGTGAAAACTGGACTGTTCAGCGGCCCTCGGCGACCCGGCTGAGGTAGACCACACCGACGAACGAGCGGAACAGTGCCAGGGGGTCGTCGCCCTCGATCCTGACGGTCCGCGGGTCGGTGCGCTCCACACCGCGGATCCAGGTGGCCATCTCGGCCATGTCGGCGGTCTGCCGGTCGCCGCTGATCGAGCCGTGGTAGCCGACCTGTTCCACGTGAAACCCGAGGTTCCTCGGACGGTTTCTCGGACGGACCAGATCGGGGGAGGCGGCAATGTCAGGACGCGAGGTTCCTTCCGCCACGGACGCCATGGAGGTCTGGGTGCGGCACGGACCGCACCGCATCTACACGCGGTCGGCCGGTCCGGACCCCGGTCCGGACGCCGAGCCGGCCGGCCCGCCGGTCGTGCTGCTGCATGGGTTTCCCGACAACCTGCACCTCTACGACCGGCTGGTGCCGCTGCTTCGCCGGTCGCGGCGGGTGGTGACCTTCGACTTCCTCGGCTGGGGGGCGTCGGACAAGCCCGCCGGCTATCCCTACACCGCCGACAACCAGACGGACGACCTCGAGGCGGTCATGCACCAGCTCGCCCTTGAGCGGGTCGTGCTGGTCGCCCACGACGCCTCGGGGCCGCCGGTGATCGACTGGGCGATCGCCAACCCGGGGCGGGTGGCGGGCCTGGTCCTGCTGAACACCTACTACCAGTCGATGCCAGGGCTGCGGCGTCCCGAGGCGATCTTCCTGTTCTCGACCCCGGTGCTGCGCAACCTCGCCCGCTCGGCGGTGCGCAGGTCCGACTGGCTCGACCGGCGCCTGTACACCTGGCAGGTCGGCAGGTTCATCCGCGACGACGAAGTCCGGCGCGAGACGGTGCCGCGGTTCTACGAGTGGTTCCGGCCCGCGCGCCCGGCCTTCTGGCGGCTGAACGACGACCTTGTGGGCACGGTCCTCTCACGGCGCCGGAAGCTGCCCGCGGTGCACCGCTTCCCGCGACCGGTCCGGGTCGTGTTCGGGGCGGCCGACCCCTACCTGAACCCGCGCGTCGCCAGACGGTTCGCCGAGATGTTCCCGCATTCCGAGCTGTTCCTGCTGCCGACCGCCAGGCATTACGTGCAGATCGACGAGCCGGAGGAGGTCGCCCGCCTGATCCTCACCCTGCCGACCGACGCTCCTGACGCGGGGGACGGCGGCGACCCGGTCACGCGTCTTCGGTGACCGTGGGCGGGTTCGCCCCGCGATGTCGGTGACCTCGGGCGGGTGGTTGGCGACGTCGTGCCAGCCGGCTGGGCTGATCGGCCGGGGTCAGCGCGCCGCGCGCTGGCGGCCGCGCGCGGCCTGACGGGCCGCGGCGCCGGCGACCGCGGCGGGCGGCTCGACCTGGAACGGCAGGCCGGCGCCGGCGCCCTCGTGGCGCAGCAGCCAGCTCTTCACGTCGAGGCCGTAGTAGTAGTCGCCGAGGGTCCCGTTGGTGCGGATGATCCGGTGGCACGGCACCACCAGGACGACCTGGTTGCTGGCGCAGGCGAAGCCGGCGACCCGCGCGTTGGTCGGGTCGCTGACCCGCGCCGCCAGCTCGCGGTAGGAGATCGTCGAGCCGGCGGGGACCTCGCGCATCGCCTTCCACGCGGCCTGGAACCAGGAGTTGCCCGGCTGCTGGACCGGGAGGGAGTCGAAGGCGGTGACCTCGCCGTCGAAGTAGGCGGTCACGGCGTCGGTGATCGGCCCGAGGTCGGGAACGCGGCGGAGCTCCTGGCGACCGCCCGGGTCGATGCGGGCGCGGATCTCCTCCGGGTCGTTGGTGAACGAGGCGGCGTGCAGCACGCCGTCGGAGGCGAGCATCGTGAGCGGGCCGACTGGAGTGGCGATGGTGCTGGTCAGAAGGCTC
>JBEDUQ010000411.1:0-2834 GCA_040414855.1 Actinomycetota bacterium | reverse complement strand
CCCGAGCGCAAAGGACCGAACGACATGAGCACGACCGACGAGCTGCTGGCCAACAACGAGGCCTACGCAGCCGGCTTTGACCAGGGTGACCTGCCCCTGCCCCCGGCCCGCAAGGTGGCGGTGGTCGCCTGCATGGACGCCCGGCTCAACGTGTACGGGATGCTCGGCCTCCGGGAGGGTGACGCCCACGTGATCCGCAACGCCGGGGGCGTGGTGACCGATGACGAGATCCGATCGCTGGCCATCTCCCAGCGCCTGCTCGGGACCGAGGAGATCATCCTCATCCACCACACCGACTGCGGCATGCTCACGTTCACCGACGACCAGTTCAAGGGCCAGATCGAGCAGGAGACCGGGATCAAGCCCGAGTGGGCGGCCGAGGCGTTCGCCGACCTCGACGCCGACGTGCGCCAGTCAGTGGCGCGCATCCAGGCTTCGCCGTTCATCCCCCGCAAAGACTCGGTGCGCGGCTTTGTCTATGAGGTGGAGAGCGGGCGGCTGCGCGAGGTCGTCTAGCGCCCGGGCATGAACGCGCTCAGCGGACGCACCTGGCGTCCGTCCTGACGCTGGTTCTCGGCGGCCAGCCATTGCCGGAAGGCCGCGGCGATCGCCGGCCACTCGCGATCGGTGATGGCGTACCAGGCGGTGTCGCGGTTGCGCGCCTTGACCACCATGTGCGCGGCGAAGATGCCCTCGAAGCGGAACCCGAACCGGACCGCCGCCGCCCGCGATGCCGCGTTGAGCGCGTCGCATTTCCATTCCAGGCGGCGGTAGCCGAGATCGTCGAAGGCGTGGCTGGCCAGCAGGTAGATGGCCTCGGTGGCCGCGGTCGTGCGCCGCAACGAGGCCCCGAACCAGATGTGGCCGATCTCGATCACACCGTGCTCGGGCACCATGCGCAGAAACGACGCCACGCCGGCCGGACGCCCCATCGCGGTCGGGACCACCGCGTAGTAGAGGGGGTCGCGTGAGGCGGCGAACGCCTCGAGCGCCCGGCGGTACTCGGCCGGGTCGGCAAATGGGCCGTAGGCCATGTAGGTCCACGTGCCGGCCTCACCGCGAGGCGGGTGGGACTCAGCCCACAGCGCCTCGGCGTCCCCGGCGGGGTCCAGGGGGCGCAGGACCACCGAGTCCCCGCGCAGCTCGCGCGGCTCGGGCGCTGGGACGGGCGCCCAGTCCACCGGCTCTCCGAGAGGCTGGCTCATGGCGCTGAGGATCGAAGCACACTGCCCGACAATGGGGTCGTGAGCGGATGGCAACTGCGACCCGCCGGTCCGGACGACGCCGGCGCCATCACCGGCAACGTTCAGGCGGGGTTTGACTCCTACGTCGCGTTTGCGCCTCGCGGCTGGGCGCCGCCCGACGTGACCGATGCCCGCGAGCAGACCCGCGCCCTGCTCGGCGAGCCGGACACCTTCGCACTGCTGGCCTGCGTCGAGGACGCGCCGGTCGGGCACGTGTCGTTTTTCCCCGGCCGCGAGCGCGCCGCCGCGCAGGCCCCCGACGCCTGGCGCACCCGGCCGCTCATCCCCGGCCTGGCTCACCTGTGGCAGCTGTTCGTGCTCGCCCCGTGGTGGGGCCGTGGCGTCGCGGACGCCCTGCACGCCGCGGCAGTGGCGGAGATGCGCGAGCGGGCGTTCACCCGCGCCCGGCTCTATACGCCGGCCGCCCATGTGCGGGCGCGGCGCTTCTACGAGCGCCGCGGATGGAGCATCCGGGAGGAGGCGTTCCACGCCGGGCTCGCGCTGGTGCTGGCCGAGTACCGGCTCGACCTCGGTCGCGCGCAGCCCCGCGCCGACGAGACGCGCCCGGCCGAGGTTTAGACTCGCCGGTCCGGTCACGGGACGAGTGCATGTCGAGTCTGCTTGATCTCACGGTGCAGGGTGACGTCGCCACGGTGCGCGACGAGGCGCAGCTTGCCCAGATCAAGCTGATGGGGCCGCTCGAGCTCTATCGGTTGTGGGAGCGCCAGAACTGGGTTTCCCACGCGATCGACCTCGCCCCGGACCGCCGCGATTGGGAGGCGATGCCCGAGCGGCTGCGCGAAGAGATGCTGTTCGGGCTCGCGGCCTTCTTCGTCGGCGAGGAGCGGGTAACCAACCAGTTCTGCGGGCTCGTGCTCGCCGCCGACGACAAGCACGAGGAAGCGTTCCTGATCACCCAGCAGGTCGACGAGGCGCGCCACGCCCAGCACTTCAACCGCCTCTACGAGGAGGTGTTCGCGGTCGACGGCGGCTTCGAGGACCGCCTGGCCGCGGCCCGGCGGATGCTGGGTCCGGAGTACCTCGAGTTGTTCGACGGCCACCTGGTCGACGCCCACGCCGCCCTGCTGCGCGATCCGCGTGACCTCGAGGCCAAGGTCGCGTTCGTGACCGTCTACCACATGGTCATCGAAGGGACCCTGGCGCTCACCGGACAGCACTTCCAGACCGCCAACCTGGAGCGCCTCGGAGTGCTGCCCGGACATCTGCGGGCCTTCCGGCTGATCGCCCAGGACGAGCACCGCCACGTCGCCTACGGGACCTGGCTCCTCCAGCGCCACGCGCGCGACCCGGCCCTGGCGGCGCGGGTCCGCGACACGCTGGCCAGGACGCTGCCGGCGGCGGCCGGGGTGCTCGTTCCGACCGACCGCCAAGGCCGCGACGACTATGAGTATCTGGGCCGCAGCGATCGAGAGATCAACCAGTTCGCCTTCACCGCACTGTCGCGGCGCCTGAAGGTCATCGGGATCCCCCTGCCCGCCGTGGCCGCGTGAGGTACTGGTAGCTCGTCGCGCGCGAGGCCTCTGGTAGCGTCGAATCGACGCCGGGGCCAGGGGTCCGGCGAGGCGCTAA
>JBEDUQ010000410.1:0-3869 GCA_040414855.1 Actinomycetota bacterium | reverse complement strand
CTCCTTAGGCGTGAAAGTGCAGTGGCTTGCCGGCGAGCGCCAGGTGGGCCTCGCCGATGATCTCGGACTGGGTGGGATGCGGGTGGATCAGCGCCGCCACGTCGTCCGGTTCGGCGTCCCAGTTGTAAATGAGCTGGCCCTCGGCGATCAGCTCGCCGACCCGGCTGCCGATCAGGTGAATGCCGAGCACCCGCCCAGGGTGCCCGTCGTCGCCTGGCGCCCCCGCGGCCTCGGCGATCACCTTCGCCTGGCCCTGGGTCTGCAGGATGACGCTCCTGCCGTTGGCGCCGAGCGGGTAGTTCACCTCGGTCACCGCGATCCCGCGCTCCGAGGCCTGCGCCGAGGTGATGCCGACCGAGGCGACCTCGGGATCGCTGTAGGTGATCCTGGGCACGCCGTCGTAGTCGATCGGCTTGACGTCCAGGCCGCCCAGCCGCTCGGCGACCAGAATGCCCTCGGCGAAGCCGACGTGCGCGAGTTGCGGGGTGGCTATCAGGTCGCCGACCGCCGAGATGGTCGGAACCGCGGTCTGGCAGAGCGGGTCGACGTCCACGTAGCCGCGGCTCAGCGTGACGCCGTTCTCCTCGTAACCGAGGCCAGCCGAGACCGGCCCGCGGCCGACGGCGACCAGCAGCAGCTCGGCGGTCAGCGTCTTCCCGTTGTCCAGCGTCACCGAAACGCCCTCGTCGGTGTAGGCATGCGACTGATACGCCACGCCGAGCTCGAACCCGATGCCGCGCCGCCGGAAGGCCCGCTGCAGCTGCTTGGCGCTCGCCTCGTCCTCGAGGGGGAGTAGCTGCGGGAGCATCTCGACGATCGTCACCTCGGCGCCGAACGACCGCCACACGCTGGCGAACTCCACCCCGATCACGCCGCCGCCGAGGATGATCGCCGAGGCGGGTGCCTTGTCTATCCGGAGCGCTTCGTCGGAGGAGATGACCCGGCCCCCGTCGATCTCCAGGCCAGGAAGCGACTTCGGCACCGACCCGCTGGCCAGCACGATGTGGTCACCGGTGTACACCGCGTCCCCGACCTGTACCGACGTCTGCGAGATGAGCCGGCCTTCGCCGAGGATCGTATCGATCTTGCGGCTGGCGATCGTTGACTGCAGGCCCTTCCAGAGCCGGTCGACCACCGACTGCTGATACGACAGCACGGCCGGCATGTCCACGCCCTCGAATGTCGTCCGGATGCCGAACTTCTCGCTTTCCCGCGAGGAGTCCGCGATCTCGGCCGCGTGCAGCAGTGCCTTGGTGGGGATGCATCCCCGGTGCAGGCAGGTCCCCCCTACCTTGTCCTTCTCGATCAGGGCCACGCGCTTGCCGAGCTCGGCCGCGCGGAGCGCGCAGGCGTACCCGCCGCTGCCGCCGCCGAGCACGACGATGTCGTAATGGCCGCCCTCTGCCACAGCTTCTCCCTTGTCCGCTTACGCTCAGTCTCATCATGTCACTGCGCGGCGCTCACGTGCCGGGGAGCCGGCCAGCTGCCGTCTCCGCCGCGATCTGCACCATTGCCCGTACCGCCGCGCCGGTACCGCCCTTGGGTGTGTACCCGAAGGGGGAACTCTCGTTGAAGGCCGGGCCGGCGATGTCCAGGTGCGCCCAGGCGACCCCGGCAGGCACGAACTCACGCAGGAACAGCCCGGCGACCAGCATGCCGCCGTTGCGGTCCCCGGACACGTTGGCCAGGTCGGCCACCGCGGAGTCCAGCCCCTTGCGCAGCTCCTCGGGCAGCGGCATCGGCCACGCGGGCTCGCCGGCCTCCCGCATCACCGCGGCAACCTCGGCGGCCACCGCCTCGGAGCTGCCCATCACGCCCGTGGTGCGGCGGCCCAGCGCCACGGTCGCGGCCCCGGTGAGGGTGGCGACGTCGATGAGCAGGTCGGCGCCGTCGGCGCCGGACCGGGCGAGGCCGTCGGCCAGCACCAGGCGGCCCTCGGCGTCGGTGTTCAGCACTTCGACGGTCTTGCCGCCGTAGATGGTGATGATGTCCGAGGGCCGCTGCGCGGTGCCGCCCGGCATGTTCTCCGCCAGGGGCATGTAACCCACCACGTTGACCGCGAGCCCGAGTTCGGCGATCGCCGTGGTCGCGGCGAGCACGGCCGCCGCGCCGCTCATGTCGCACTTCATCGTCTCCATGGACTTCGGCGGCTTGAGCGACAGGCCACCGGAGTCGAACGTGATGCCCTTGCCGACGAACACCACGGTCTTGGCTGCCTCCGGATGGGTGTAGGCGAGCCGGACCAGCCGCGGTGGCCGCGAGGAGCCCTGGCCGACGGCGAGGATGCCGCCGTAGCCACCGGTCTTCAGGTCGGCCTCGTCGAGAATCTCGGCCGCGACTCCCTTGCCGGTGGCGACCCGGACGGCCTCTTCGGCCAGCACGGCGGGCGGCAGGTCGATCGGTGCGGTATTGACCAGGTCCCTGACGAGGTTGACGGCGGTGGCGATCACCTCGCCGCGCCGGACCGCGTCGCCGTTGCCGTCGCTGGTGAGCACCGTCACGGCGATATCGGGCGCCGGAGTCGACCGGTACCGGCGGAAGCTGTAACCGCCGAGCAGCGCCCCGGTGGCGACGGCCTCCGCCTCGGCGGCCGTCTGCGCTGGCAACGCGACCGTGACGGTCTTGCTTTTATCCTTTTTGTCCCGAACGGACGGTTTGCCCCCGCCCAGGTCACGCAGCGCCGTTCCGGCGGCGCGGCGAAGTTTCTCGGCGTCGAACGGGGTATCGCCCTCCGGCGCGCCGCCGAGCCCTACCGCCAGGATCAGCGGAACGGGCAGCTTCCCGCCGCCGGGGATCTTGGTGAGCTCTTCGGGTTCTCCAGTCGCGCCTAGCGCGGTGAGCGCCTCGGCGAGGGTGCTGCCGAAGGCTTCGTCGACCATGTCCGCGCCGGGTGCGGCGCTCGGGCCGTCAGGGGTCTGGATCACCCCGATGACAAGGACGTCGGCCTCGGCAGTACCCGGCGCCGACTCGCTGGTGGAAAGGGAGACTGTCACGTTGCCGATGTTATTGCACCTCGCTCAATCACGATGCGCCGCCGTCAACCCCTGTAAGCGACCGGCCACACACCCTGGTCACGCTCGTAGTCCCGGACAGCCGCGGGGGCCCCGTCGGCGTGAGAATAACGGGGGTTACATGGTCAATCTAACAGCTGTTACAATGGCAGCGATGAGCGAGATGTCATTCCCCCTCCCCCTCCTCGGCGTAGACCCGGGCCGCGTACGCCTCGAGAACCTGCTCGCACGCCTCGAGCGCCCGCTCGGTGGCCGCCCGCCCGTCAGCGCCGAAGGCGTCGCGCTCGACCACCTTCGCGAACCAGTTCCGCAGCTTCAGCAGGTCGACCTCGTTCTCCTCAAGCTCGGCGTAGGTGAAGTGGTTCTCGTCGTACTCCTTCTGCACCTGGCCAAGGAAATCCTCGCACTTGTCAACGATTTCTTCGTACTCGTCGTTGCGCGCCGCCTGGAACGCGTTGTGCACCTCTGCCTCGCCCGCGAGCACGGTGGTCGACAGCAGCACCGCGGTACCCGACATGTCCAGGATCTCCCGCCGCAGCTTGCGCAGCGACCGTTCCGCGACCGGGCTGGCCGGCAGCGCGGCCACCGAGTTCTGAAGGTAAATGGCGCCCAGGCTCTTGATGCGGCGCCATACCGTGGACCGCAGCCTGGTCGGCTCGGGCGGAACCCGGTAGATGAGCACCAGCCATCCGGTGCCCTCGGTGCCCCCGTCGCCGTCGGCGTCGGCCATCTCCATACGAGCAGTCACCCGCATATTCTCCCCGAAAGCTGAGGCGGTTCGTTGAGCGCTCTTCCGCTGATCCTCACCGTCTTCGTCGCCTGCGCGGTCGAAGCGGTGGAGGCACTCACCATTGTCCT
>JBEDUQ010000409.1:0-14613 GCA_040414855.1 Actinomycetota bacterium | reverse complement strand
CTGTTGCCCGCGCTGGTGGACAAGTCGCTCGTCTCCGCCGCCGGCGACGCGCGCCGGTACCGGCTGCTGGAGAGCCTCCGCGCCTACGCGGCCGAACGCCTGGCGACCAGCGGTGCCGGCACCGATCTACGGGAGCGGCACGCCGCCCACTACCTGGGGTTGGCCGAGGCGGCCTCCGGGCGGTTGCGAGGGCCGGACCAGCGGACGTGGCTCGAGCGTCTGACGATCGAGCAGCCCAACCTGCGTGCCGCCCTGGACCACCGCGTCAGCAGGGGGGACATCGAGACCGCCCTGCGCTGGATCGCTGCGCTGGAGGTGTACTGGGACAGCACCGGGCAGCGTCGCGAAGCCCACGACTGGATCCGGCGGACCCTGGGGTGCGGTGAGCCGCCCGCCACGCCCGCCGGCGTCGCCGGGCTCACCGCGGCCAGCAGGCTCCTCCAGCCCTGGGACTCCGAAGCCGCGCTGGACCTGGCCCAACGGGCAGCCCAGCTCGCCTCCGGTCTCGGCGACCTCGAGCGGGCCAAGGCGGCGGAGGCGGTGGGCATGGCCGCGACCTACGGGGCCCGAGCGGATCTGGCCCTGCCCGCGCTGCACGAGGCGCTTGCCCTGTTCGATGACGAGCACCCGTGGGAGCGCGCGAGGGGGCTCCAGGCTCTGGCGATCGCCACCGTCGAGCCGGGTGAGGCGCTGCGCTGGGCGCGGGAGAGCCTCGCGCTGTTCCGGCGGGTCGGCGACCACCTTCGCGTCGCCAACACCCTGTTCGTCATGGCCACGCGGTCGATCGACGTCGGCGTGGCCAGCGACGAGATCCAGCGGTGGCTGGCCGAGAGCCTTGCGCTGAGCGAGGCCGCAGGCAGCGAGCACGACCGCGCGCACGCGCTGCTTGGCTTCGGGAGGCTCGCGTGGCTCCGCGGCGACCCGGACCACGCGGTGGAATTGCTGGAGGAGTGCGTGCCGATGATGCGGCGGGCCGGCGACCAGCGCTGCACCGGTCGAGGGCTCCACCTGCTCGGCCAGCGCGCACGCCAGCGGGAGCAATTCGCCCGGGCCGAGACGTTGCTGCGGGGCAGTGTGGAGGCGGCGGAGTCCGCCGGAGAGGAACCCGTGGTCGTCGACTCGCTCGAGGCCCTGGCGGCGGTCCTCTCCGCCGAGCACCGTCCGCGGGAGGCCGCCGTGCTGGTCGGTGCCGCGGACGCGCTGCGCGGGGCGGCGAACGCATCCCGGCGGCCCCCGCAGCCGCCCGACGAGGACCTGCGCCGGTCACTCGTGGGGACGCTGGGGCGGTCCGGCTTCGACGAGGCCAGCGCCGAAGGCCGGTCGCTGCCTCCCACGCAGGCCCTCAGGTCGGTCGCCGGCGGCGACCAACTCGGAGAGCGTCACGGTCCGGAGCCCGCGGTCGCGCAGCCCGTTCAGGATCAGCGGTAGCGCCGCCAGCGTGCGCTCGGGCGCGCCCCGGCTCCCGTCCGCGTCGTGCAGCAACAGGATCGCGCCCGGCGCGGCGGCGCGCAGGACACGAGCGGCGATCAGCGCCGGCGTCGCGCGCTCCTCCCAGTCCCTGGCCCAGGCCGTCCACAGCGTCGGGCGCATGCCGAGGCGCGACGCCACCGACCAGCCGGCCAGATTGAAGACCCCATAGGCGGGGCGGTAGAAGCGCGGTGGCCGACCGCTGGCGCCCGCGATGGTGTCGCGGGCTCGACGCAGCGCCACCGCCGTGGCTCGGGGCGGCAGCCGGGCGAGGCCCTGGTGGGTGTCGCCGTGGCAGGCCAGTTCGTGACCGGTCGCCGCGGTCAGGCGCGCCAGACCGGGCGCGTGGCGCACGCAGGTCCCGAGCACGAAGAAGGTGCAGGGCGAGCCGTCGAGCGCGGCCAGGAACCGCCCTAGCAGGGCGGGGTCCGGCCCGTCGTCGAAGGTCAGCGCAAGCAGCGGCTCGGTCGTCGGCACCCAGCAGAGCACCAGCCGGTCGCCGAGGAGCCGCCGCACCGGCGGGGTGACGGTCGCGGCCATGCCCCAGTAGCCAGCCGCGGCGGCCGCGGCGCTCCCCGCGGCGACGGCCGTCACCCGGCGCCGGCTCATGCCGCCGTCAGGGTCCGGATCGCCTGGCGCATGCCGCCTCCAGGCGGCAGCGGCAACGGCTCGGCGGTCGCGAGCAGCGCGAGGTCGTCGCAAAGGTCCCGGCCTTGCAGGTGTGCCAGCTCGGCGGCGCGCATCTTCGCCAGCCGCCCCTGGTCGGCGACCAGTTCGGCGACGGTGGACCGGAGCTCGCGAATGCCGGGACAAACCACCGCCAAGCCGGCCTGCTCCATCATGGCGGCGTTGGCCTTGCCGTGGCCGGCGATCGGGTCGACCAGCAGCACCGGGCGGGCGGAGGCGAATGCCTCCAGGGACGTGACCCCGCCGGCGTTGGTCACCACCACGTCCGCCGAGGCCATCAGCTCCGGCATGATGTCGACGAAACCGAGCGGCACCAGCCGCGAACGCGGCGCACCCAGCGCCTCCAGACGCTGGAGCAGGTCCTGGTTGCGGCCGCAGACCGCGATGACCTGGACGCGATCGCCCAGGTTCAGCAGGGCCGCGATCGCGGGTTCCAGGCTGCCGACCCCCCAGGCTCCGCCGGTCACCAGCACCACAAAGGCGCTGGCCCGCAGCCCCAGGGAGTCGCGCGCCTCGCCCTGGTCCCGGGGCCGGAACATCCGGGAGATCGGAGGCGCCGCCACGCACACCATGCCGCGGGCGCTGAGCCGGCGGGTGTCGGGCGCGCTCACCTCATGCATCACGAAGTGCGCGTCGATCTCCGAAAAGACCCAGAACGGGTGCGGGGCGAAGTCGGTCACGAAGGTGGCGGTGGGAAGCGCCAGCCGGTGCACGCGGCGCAACTGGTCCATGGCCGCGGCTCCGAACGGGTGCGTGGAGACGACCACTTCCGGTTGGAAGCGGCGGAGCCGGGGCCACAGCCGCCAGCCGCACCAGGCGGCGACCACGCGCTTGCTCAGCCGGGCGAACCACCGGTGGCGCCAGAGCGCGTCGTAGAAGCACTGGTAGATCACCGGAGCGTGGTCGAGCGTCAGGCGGTAGGTGGACCGAGTCAGCCGGGACATTCCCGGCGCCATCATGGTGATGATGTCGAGCGTGCGAACCTCGGTGCCGGGCCAGAGCTGATCGACACGTTCGGCGATCGCTCGGGCCGCGGTGTTGTGCCCCTCACCGATGTCAGCGGTGAGAAGCAGGATCCTCGAGCAGCCATCCCCTACCATGGTTGGACCGCTCCGCTTTCGAGGTGACGTGTGCTGGTCCTCGGCGCGACGCTCGCTGCCGCGTCTGGCCTCGGCTACAACGCGACGGCGGCCGTCCAAAAACACGAAGCTGTGCGTACGGCGGTGCCGGCCCGCCGCCTGCTGCCGGCTCTGCTTCGGCGACGGCTGTGGCTGCTGGCGCTGCTGCTGGACCTCGCGGCCTGGGTCGCCCAGGCGGCCGCCCTGTCGCTCGCACCGATCGAGCTGGTGATCCCGCTCATGGCGCTCGGGACGGTGCTGCTGGTGGTGCTCGGGGTCTCCTGGCTCGGTGAGCGCTTCGGCGGGGCCGAGCTGACCGCGGTCGCCCTGGTCGTCGCCGGCGCCTCGCTCGCCACGATGGCGGCCGGAGGCGTCGCTCCCGCCCGCGCCCCGTTGAGCGACGCTACCCAGATCGGCCTCGCCGCGGTCGCCGGCGTGGCCGCGCTGCTGGCCACTCGCAGCCGCAGCGGCGTCGCCCTCGGCACGGCCGCCGGCTGCCTGTACGCAGCCACCGCGATCTTCACCAAGGAGGTCGGCGACCGCGTGGCCGGCGACGGCTGGCACGCGGTCGGCGGGCTGCTGGAGAGCCCGACCCCCTGGCTGCTCGCGCTGCTGGGCGTGGTCGCGCTGTGGCTGGTGCAGGTCGGCTTCCAGCGGGCCAACGCCGCCTCGGTCACCGCCGCCATGACCGCGGTGGAGTCGATCGGCCCGGTCCTCGCCGGCTTCCTGCTCTACCACGAGCGCTGGCCCTCGGACGGCGGCGGGTGGCTGCTGGCCGCCGGGATCGTCACGGCGACGCTCGGCGCCGCCATGCTGGCCGCTCGTCACGAGCGTCTCCCAGAGGCTGTGGGCTGACCGCGTGACGGTGAGCCCCGCGTTGTGATCCTCGGTAGTGATCCTCGACATTTGGGCGAATTCCTGCGTTCGACGCACAGCCGTGCGGACCGCGCTTCCGGTACCCGCCACAACACCCGGAGCCTGGCGCTTCAGCTCACGGTACCCGGTCGTCGTCCGGCCCCATCGGCCGGCATCTGCGGCGTAACTCCCGGGTCGTCCTGGGTGATGTCGGTAATGCCCTACTCGAGCTCGCTCCCCGGGCCGAATTTACAGCCGAGCGAATGCAGGCGACCTGCTGCGACGGGATGGCGAGCACCAGGATCACGATAAATGTTCTGTCCCCTGACCCGCTTCCTCGGGTAGAGGTGCGAGCCGCATACCGTCAGCATCCCTTCATGGCAATGAGAGGCTGGTGAGAAACTCACGAGTTGGCGCAACCCGAGCCGTCAGCGGTGGCCAACTCAGGCCAGAAATTTCCGTCTCACAACCTCCAGAGATCGCAGACTCTCAGCAGGTTCCGACCTGCTTGCAGACCGGGTCGGGGCGCGGCTGGACCGAGTCCCTGTAGGCGTGCACCAATGAGGCGAGGAGCAAGCTCCCGACCGCTGTCGCGATGATCGCGCCCAGGATCCAGCCGGTCTTGCTGTCGAACCAGTCGCCCATCTTGTTGATCAGCAGGGTCGCCGCCACGACCACCACGATCGCGATCACCACGCCCATGGCCGCCTCCTCCGGCTCACCGGTTTTGCCCGGATGCGACCGTCACGCCTCTTTGGTCGCGTACAGGCGGGAGCCGTTGCTCAGGATTACCGCGGTCGCCTTCCCGCCCTTGGGGGCGACGCCCTGGAGAAACTGGAGCCTGGTCGCCGACGCTGGGGACGCGTAGGCGCCGGTCCAGGTCGAGCCGACCCGCCTCGCGACGAACGCACGGAACGATGTCGACGTCGGCGCCGTCCAGCCAACCGAAACACTGCCCGACGAGATCGCGACCTGGGGGCGAGCGCTCTGGATGCCCGGCGTGTTGAAGGTATGGCTGGCGAACGACCCGCCGCGGTTGTCCGCTTCCACGGTGCGGGCGTCACGGTTCCAGGTGACATAGGTGGTCGTCCCGTCGACCTGCACGTCGGGCCAGAAGTTGAGGACCCCGCCGCTCGTGAAGGTGCTCGACGACCAGCCGCCGCCGGCGTTGCCCAGCGCTCGCCGCAGGTCCGTCTGGCCCGGGTCGAAGTCCGAGCCGCCGCGGGCCCAGACCAGCGTCAGCGGGAACGTGCTCGCCGGCGTGCGGGCGAGCGTTGGCGCGCTGTCCCACTGCGAGCTGGTGGTGATCCGCTGGCGGGTATGGAGCGCCCCGCCGACGCTGTACGCCTGGAACAGGTCGGTCTGGTCGAACTCGTCGCCGGGGCCCCCGCCAGCCGTGACGTGCTCCCGCCAGACCGCCCACCACTGGCCGTTTGCCGCCACCACGTCGCCCTGGGCGAGGGACCCGTCGGCTCCGACCTGCGTCGACAGCAGCCGCCCACCGGTGTAGGTCCCGTTGGCCAGCCGCTTGGTGATCCGCAGCTCGAGCCGGGCGATGTCCACGTAGAGGAGGTAGGTCCCCGTCGGGTCCCAGGCCACGCCGACGACGAAGCCGTGGTAGGGCGTCGGCTCACGGGTCCAGGTGGTCCCCGACCCCTGGAAGTAGTCGATCCGGACGCCGGCGTTGCAGTCCCTGCCCCACAGGTCCACGAAGCCGTGCGCCACGTCGTTCGCGTCCCGCGCCAGATCCGAGTTGAAGCCGTCGAAGGCACAAGGTGGATCGTCGATGCTGACCGGCGGACCGAACGCGCCGATAGCCCGCGCCGGTGTCGCCAGCACACCGACGAGCAGCAGCGCCGCGCCCAGCGGCAGAAGTCGACGAAGCATCATTACCCAGACCCCCGTTGCTCGACCACCGCCCGGCGGCGGACCACAAACCCAGGTGAAGCCTGATCTCGAGGACGTTCCTAGACAAGAGCGACCCAAGCCCACACAGATACGTCTCCCTGCCGCTTTGCGCACCCCCCAGCGAAGCCCCACCCCGCACCCTGCGTGACTGCCCGCCTCGTTCCAGCCGGCCATTAGTCGATTCGGTGAGCTGCCGAGGACCGGCTGCGGATTGTCAAACCCCAAAACGCGCGGAGCCTGGCTCTGCCAGGATGTTCGCGATAACATGCGTGTTATAGTTCCAGGTCATGTGGGAGGTCAGGTTCCATCCAACCGCAATCGACGAGCTGCGCCGACTGCCGCCAAGAGAACGAGCAGCGGTCCAAAACGCTGTCGAGAAACTGACCGTGTTCGGCCCAGCACTGCCGTTTCCGCACTCCAGCGCCATCCAAGGCGCTCAGCGTCTACGTGAACTGCGGCCCCGCGCGGGCCGCAGCCCTTGGCGCGCGTTCTACCGCCGCGAGGGTGATGTGCACGTGATCGCCGCCGTCGGGCCTGAGGCTGAGTACGACAAGCGCGGATTCGACCGAGCCGTTACAGC
The DNA here is from genome assembly GCA_040414855.1 of Actinomycetota bacterium. GTDB lineage: Bacteria > Actinomycetota > CALGFH01 > CALGFH01 > CALGFH01 > DASVXQ01. Next base: position 7,998 of record JBEDUQ010000409.1, on the reverse strand, counting down.
GGCCATCGACCGGCTCGCGGAACTGGAGGAGGGAACGTGAACGCTTCGGACCTACCGAGTTATGACGATGTGCTGCAAGAAGAGCTCCAGGATCCTGCGTTTCGCCAGGAATGGGACGGCACAGCCTTCGCGCGTGCGGTCGCCAACCGCGTCATCGCCTACCGAATCGAGCACGACCTTTCGCAGGCAGAACTCGGCAAGCGTCTCCGCATGGCGCAGTCCGCCGTCGCCCGGCTCGAGGCCGGCGATCGTGAGCCCTCCATGGCGACACTTTCACGGCTGGCACGCCGCCTGAGCATCCAGTTCCACATCGACATCACGCCGAATGGGTTCCAAGTCACGGCATGAGTCGATGAGGGTGTCCGTAATGCTCTTGGCATGTGGTTTGACGCAGCCGGCGGCCGAGGCAGATAGGTGCGCTGACCACGGCCAGGCGCCGGAAAGCGAAACCGGCCATCTGGCGGGGTTGGAGTCCCGCCAGATGGCCGATCGCTGAGCGAAGTCGGCGAACGCCGTCTTCTCGAGGCCCGCCGACTATCCGGCGGCGCCCCACTGTCCGTAGTTGCCGGCCTGTGCGCGGTTCAGATCAACCGTGCCACCGCCGATTGGCGTTTCGATCTGATGCTGCTGGAGATGCGCGAACGGAAGCCACTGACCATCGCGCCAACCCAGGCTCTGCCAAAACCAGCTGGCATAGTGGTTGTCCTGGGCCGTCTTGAGCGCAGCCGTTCCGCCGTAGAGCCCGACGCGCTCCACGCCGATCACGGAGGCGATGCCCTGGAGGTTCTGGCGGAACGAATCCCACTCGCCAGGGCCCCATCCGCTGGGAGCCGAGTCGGCGCTGAAGTAGATCGGCGCCTTGGCGGGACCGCCACTCGCCCGATGGGCCGCGTCAGCCTTCTTGGCCAGCTCGACACCATGGTCGAACCCTCCGCTCGTCAGGTCGCTCGTGGTCTCTTCGTAGTTGCTGACGACGTCGAGTCCGGCCGCACGGACGGCATTCGCCTCCGACGTAGAGAGCGCCTTTGGAGCCCCTCCGGTCAGGTAGCGCACGACGAAGGACTTGCCGGCCGCTCGAAGCTGCTGCGGGTCGGGGTGGGAGAAGCTGTAATCCACGCCCTGGTGGAGAGGTGTCGACTCGTGTGCCGCCGTTGCCTTTGAGGTGGGCGGGGCGACAGGCTGGCCAGGGCCTGGAGCCGGCTGCTGTGTGGACTGCTTGACGGCACCCGGCGCCTCTGCCTGCGGCGCACCGTTGGAGGCCAGGCTGGCGGAGATGAGAAGGAATGCACACCCCGCGACGACGAGTCCGCCGGCGACCTTCTGAAGGGTTGCGACGGATGGTTGTCCGAGGACCTTGCGAAGAGAATCGAGGACGTTGCGAAGAGCTTGGACGAATTGCGGAGCGCTCTTTGGGGATGGGCGGTTATGCCCGCTTTCCGTGATCGTAATGGGATCGGTTGCTGGGGCAGGGGTCTGACCCGAAGCCGAGGTCCGACCGCTGGTCTGGGGGTCGCGCCGCTTGGTTGCGGGCGAGCCGAGGGTGGATCGTACGACCGCCATCAAGAGGCTTCGAAGTAGGTGCCGACTCCTGAGCAAGAGAAGTTTCGTGGACCGTTGGGTGGGGGATACGACGGCGTGGCGGAACGTGCTCTGCCACGGGGAGTACCGACGCAGGGGTGCACGGGGGCGTGCCAAAGCCACCTCCTGGAATGCTGGGGGATGGGGGGATATTCAAATTGGCGCGGGAGGGTTAGCCCGCTTTCCACGTCGTTGGGACGCGGGACATGGGTGCGTGCCTCTGGGGGGCGGACCGGCGGTTCACAGTGGGGGGCGAACCTAACCGAGCACCGTGGCGTCACATTACCGAGACCGAATCGAAATCGTCAAGCCGGGACGAATTATGTCCCTTTCTTTTCGTGCGGGCACGCTATCGCACCCATCGGGGAAATGCGCGGGCTGCAACGTGGGTGGTGCCGCCGACCTGCGAATATCCGGAGCGCCGACCGGCCACCTGCAGCTCGGGTGCCGTCCGTGACGCAATTTAGGACCAGGACCAGTCCAGCAATTCGTTTCGATCCGAGCGCCGAATAGCAAATCCGCCCAGCTTTCTCAAGCGCACCTAGGCAAGCACAACCATCACCTCGATAGCATTTCCCCCTCTTCTCCACCGTTCAGCGGCGAACTGGCTCCCCGTGGCCACGATCCACCCGTTCCCCGGCTCCTGTGGGACCTACGACGTGGCATTCAAGGCGCTCAGCATGGAGATCGCCGCCTTGCCGCGTCCGGTTCGGAATGATCGACGCGGGGATGGAGCGGCTGTCAAGCTTAAGCAAGAACGTGTGGAATCCGTGTCAGCAGCAGGTCGTTCCCTGATGCACGCGGGTCACTGAACGGAGGTCGGGGTGGAACAGGCAGCCGTCAGCTACGAGCGCGATATCCGTCCGCTGTTCCGCGAAGAGGACATCAGCTCGATGTCAATGGCGTTCGATCTCGCTTCCTACGACGACGTGCGCGCCAACGCCGACGGAATCCTCGAGAGGCTCTCGGATGGTTCCATGCCGTGCGACGGCCCTTGGCCCGAGGAGCAGGTCGACCTCTTTCGCCGTTGGGTGGACGCCGGCTCTCCTGCCTGAACGCGGGCACTCCCCCACCGCCGACGTTGGAGGATCCCCTGGTCGTCGATAGTGGTGGGCGGGGCGCGGCCGCTACGCGCCGGCGACCTCGACGGTGAGCCAGTTCTCGAAGCAATGGTTGTGGGCGAGGCAGGCGACGCCGATCGTGGCGCGGCCGCCGAGGCCGGCCTCCTCGCCGAAGATGTCGCGGAACAGGTCGGTGGCGCCACTGGAAACGAGGTTGACGTCCACAAAGCCCGGGGCGACGACCACGAAGTTCAGCGAGCGCACCAGCGCCTTGACGCGGTCGAGCGAACCGAGTGCCAGGCGGATCGTCGCCAGGCAGTTGACCGCGGTGAGCCGGGCGGCCTCGTAGCCCTGCTCGACGGTGACCTCGGCGCCCAGGCGGCCGGGGTGCAGCGGAGTGTCGTCGGCCTGATCGGGCACGTGGCCGCTGAGGAACAGCAGGTTGCCGCTGAGGTGGTGGGACTTCATCGACCCGTACTTGAGCCCAAGGTAGGGCACAGTCGTGTAGTCGGGGATGTCCAGTCCCAACTCGGCGACGCGCGCCTCGTAATCGGGCATCGGCTCCTCCATCCCGGCCTCGGATCCATCTCGCGGTCATGCCGCTCTATGCGGATTTGCACCATAGTGTTTCACTGAATGGTATCCGTGCCTATGTTCCGCACGAGGTATCCCGCCCTGATGCGCGGTTGGTCACGCTTCGGTAGTACCGCCCCAACCCGGCCGATGTCAGCGGCGAATGTCACACGCTGGTGGGAGTATCAGCGGATGGCGTACGACGAGGGTTTGGCGACCCGGGTCAGGGACCTGCTCGGCGACCGGCTCGGGGTGACCGAGAAGCGCATGTTCGGCGGGCTCGCGTTCCTGCTCGAGGGGAACATGGCGTGCGGCATCCGTGGCGACGACCTGATCGTCCGGGTGGCGGCCGAGCACGCCGACACCGCGCTCGCCGAGCCGGACACGCGCCCGTTCGACCTGACGGGCCGGCCGATGAAGGGCTGGCTCCTGGTCGGCCCCAACGGCTACGCCGAGGACGACGACCTGCGCCGTTGGGTCGACCAAGGCGTCGCGTACGCGGGCACCTTGCCACCCAAGTAGGTCGGGTCGCTCACCGGTCGACCGCCCGATCGCCGGTCACGGCAACGTGCCGGCCGGCGGAGCGGTCAGAGCGCGGACGGTCCGCGAACCAGCGCGCCGGTCGGATCATCGGCGCGTCTTGACGATGGGATGGTCCCGAATGTCCTGTCCACCTGTTCCTACCCGAGGGGCGGAGGCGTAGGCGACGGCACGCAGGAGCAGCACGGCGAGCACCAGACCGATGAGCGCCGCCATCACGTGGCCGAGCTCGGTGGGGTCGCGGGTCAACGCGAACGCGCCGAGCGGGGGCACCGCGATCACCGCGGTATACCAACCGCGCCATCGGATGGGCACTCGGGCGGCGAGTGCCCCCGCCAGGCCAAGCAGTCCGTAGCTGACGCCCACGTCGTGCACGGTCGCGATCTCCGGCTTGACCGCTCCGTGAAAGATGCCAGAGGCCAGGACGACCGCCAGCCCGAGGGTGGCGCCCACGTGGCCAAGCGCGAACACGAACACGGTGGCGACTTTCCCAAGCCAGCGCTCCACCGTACCCATCACGACGGCTACCACCGGCAACAACAGCAGTCCGCCCAGGCCGCCCCAGAGCACGAACGCGCTCGTGACCAGGACGAACACCGGCGTGTTACGCAGGCCCCTCAGGTTGGTGCTGGCATGAAGGACCACCGTCTCCGCCAGTTGCTCCGGGAGCAACGCCAGCAGCGCCGCGATGACCACGAGCACCAGAAGATAGATCGCGGTGAGCGGGCACCGACGCGCCCACGTCCATGCCGCGGCGGCGAGCGCACGGGGTTCGAGGTCGACCCGACCTCTCATCGGCCTGAGCATCCGCATCGCGTCCCCCCGTCGCGTCCGCCACGCTCAAGGCGTTTCTCCAGGAGCGAGCGTAGGCGAAGACGGCGAGCAGTGCGGGCTGCGGGGTGCGCTTCCTCCGGTGGGCGGGCGACGACGCGAGCCCGCCGGCGCTCGAGGGTCAGCGGACCGTCGCGGGGCCGGGCCTCCCGTCAGCGAAGGGGCGCGTACCCGGCGGCGGCCACGGTGGCGGCGATCAGGTCCTGACCGGCCTGGTTGGGATGGTCGCCGTCCGGGGCGAGCAGGCTCGTCGGGTCTCCCCCGGGGGAGGCGTGGTTGAACGCCGCGTCGAGGTCGACGCAGACGTCGCCGGCGCGGTGGGCGGCGACGCAGATGACCGCATTGGCTTCCCGCGTCAGCTGGTTGCTGTCGCGGACGAAGGCGTCGCCGTGCTTCTCCTGGGCGACCTCGCCGTCCTCGAAGACGTTCCAGTAGTTGGTGACTCGCACGCCCACCGGGTGGCCGGCGGCGAGAGCCCTGATGCGCTGCAGCACGGCGGTGAGGTTCGCGTCCAGCGTTGGCAGGGTGGTCCGGAAGCAGTCCAGTCCATCGCTGCCGCCACAGGTCTCGGCGAAGTAGTCGTTCTCGGCGGTCGCGAAGTCGTTCGCGCCGATGGTCACCGTCACCAGGTCGGCGTGAGCCACCGCCGCGGCGACCGCCGGGTCCTTCAGCTGGGCCAGCAGGCCGGCCGTGTCCAGCCCGTTTCGGGCAAAGTTGTCGGTGTGGTTGGGCCGGCCGGTGTGCCGCTGCAGGTCATCACCGAGCAGCTGGACAAAGCTGGTGCAGGCGCAGCCGGCCGCCGCGGCGACGGAGTCGCCGAGCCCGACCACCCGAGTCCCCGCGGACGAGCCTGGGGAGCTCTTGGCGAGGGTGGACCGGCCGGAGGTCGCCGCGTGCCCGCACGAGGCCACTCCGATCGCGAGCACCCCTACGAGGACGAGCAGCCGGAGCCCCGTGACCGCCGGGACTCGGCGACGCGGCTCGTTGGGCGCGTCAGGGTTTGCGTCCGACGGCGCAGTACTCATCCACCTCAGGGCGATCGCTGTCCGCGTCGGGCCGCCAGAGCGTCGTCGACACCACACCAGGCTCGACCAGCTCCAGGCTCTCGAAGAAGCCGGCCAGCTCCTCGGGGGTACGGATGACGATCGGAACCGACCCGGCCTGGTTCCACATCGCCACCGCCTCCTCCATTGCGGGGCCGGTGACCGTGCTGGTCGTGTGGGAGATCACCAGATAGCTGCCCGGCGCCACCGCGTCGAGCAGTCGCTTCACGATCGCGTGCGCCCGGTCGGTGTCGGTCACGTGGTGCACGACCCCCAGCAGCGTGATCGCGACCGGTTTGCTGAAGTCCAGCGTCCGGGCGGCCTCTTCGAGGATCTTGTCGGGCTCGCGCAGGTCGGCGTCGATATAGTCGGTGGCACCCTCGGAGGTGCTGGTGAGCAGCGCGCGGGCGTGGACCAGCACCACCGGGTCGTTGTCGACGTAGACGATCCGCGACTCAGGCGCCACGCGCTGGGCGACCTCGTGGGTGTTGCTGGCGGTGGGCAGCCCAGTGCCAATGTCCAGGAACTGGCGGATCCCCGCCTCACCGGCCAGGTAGCTCACCTCGCGGACGAGGAACGCCCGTTGATCGCGGGCCATCTCGACGATCCCGGGGAGCACCGCGCGAATCTGCTCGCCCATCTGGCGGTCGACGGGATAGTGATCCTTGCCCCCAAGCCAGTAGTTGTAGATCCGCGCCGAACTCGGCACGGTCGTGTCGATCTCGGGGAGAGAAGACCGGTCACGGTCGGCCGGCAAGGTGCCACTCATCGGACAACTCCTATGGGTCGCAACGAGGCATCGCGAGCCGCGTCGTCGCGGCAGGACAGACTCTACCCCACCCACCGCCCGGACCGGCCCTACCCCACACACACGGGACCTTTACCCTGGGTGCCGCCAGTCGGGAAACTCGCTCGTAGCGGCTCTTAACCCCGTCTTAACTCATGCTCAAGCTGGTCTCACCGCCCGAGAAGTTAAGTATGCGCCGAAGGTCGCCCACGGCCGGCGCCACCGTGGCTGACACGCCAAGCAGAAAGGAACGCACCGTGCGCCCGCGAATCGTCCTGCTCGCTGGGGTGCTGATCCTGGCGCTGAGCATCGTCGGCGTCGGCACCGCCAGCGCCGCCTCGAGCATGAGCTCCAGGCACACCACCCCCATGGCCGCCCACAGCGGGAAACAGACCCCCCACAAGATGGTCAGCACGAAAGTCCACACCATGGCCAAGGCCGCCAAGCCGATGATGAAGAAGGCACGGTTCACCGGCTGAGGCCAACCCCGTCGACGGCGGGCTCCCGCCCCCAGATGGCGCCGATCACGGCGGTGGGAGCCCCTTCGACGCACCCGAGACGAGCAGAGACGTGCTGAGACGAGCAGAGCTGGTGCCCGCTTGCGTCACATCACCGTCGCCCTGATGATCGCCTGCCTCGGGCTTGCCGCCTGCAGCGGGCCGGCTTCATCGGCGCACGCCGCTCCCTCGGTTGCCACGGCTCCAACGGCTGGCCCCGGCGTCGGAACGCCGACCACCACGACTCGGCGGTCCGCACCCATCTGGACCATCGCCGCCGCGATCGGCAGCAGCGTCGCCGTCCACCCCGAGCGGTCCGGTCCGGTCTCGATGCGCCTCAGCAACCCGAACGCGGACGGGGCGCCGCTGGTCTTCCTCGTCAAGGAGGAGCAGCCCGGCTGGCTTCGTGTGCTGCTGCCCGTGCGACCCGACGGTGTCACCGGCTGGATCCGGTCGGATACGGTCACGCTGTCCAGCACCGGCTACCACATCGACGTCAACCTGAGCGGCCATCGGATCGTGGTGACAGACGGCAACCGGGTGGTGGACGACGAGCCGATCGGCGTCGGGCGGGCGAGCACGCCCACGCCGGGGGGTGGCTACTACATTACCGAGCTGCTCCAGCAGCCGACGCCGAACGGGCCCTATGGTCCATACGCTTACGGTCTGTCCGGGTATTCCAACGTGCTGCACGCCTTCGAAGGCGGTACCGGGGTGGTCGGGATCCACGGCACCAACGACCCCGCCGGGTTGGGCCATGACGTCAGCCATGGCTGCATCCGGATGAGCAACGCCGGGATCAGCCGTCTGGCGCATCTGCTGCCGCTCGGCACGCCGGTGGACATCCATCTCTGACGCGCCAGCGCACACGAGACCGGCGCGTCCCTCGCGATGACTGCCGCCAAGGTCGGATCCGGCGGCTTGAGCGGTGGGTCGGTGCGTCACACCGCGGCGCGCCCCCGCGTCCTAGGTAGAGAGGAGGAAGTTCCCATGAGCCACGACAGCCCGCCGACGAACAACTCGCCCGTCACGCTGATCAACGTCTTCGAGGTGCCCGCGGGGCACGTAGAGACCTTCATCGCGCAATG
>JBEDUQ010000408.1:0-7854 GCA_040414855.1 Actinomycetota bacterium | reverse complement strand
ACGCCATTGACCGCGGCGAGGTAGTCGGCGGCGCGGAAACGCCAAGGAATGGCCCGGAACCGCGACGTGATGGCCGCGGCGATCCGAACGCCCGGCCAGTCGAAGTCGCCGTGATAGGCGAGCCGGGCGCCGGCGTCGTGAACGGCCCGGAGCAGCCGGGCGGCTGCGCTGTTCATCCAACCCTCGACGCAGATGAGGGGTGCGGCGGTGCGGCCGAGGGCCGCCTCAGCGCGTTCGGTCACGATCGGGTTCTCACAGACCCGCACGATGCGGCCGGCCAGTGGCGCGGCGTCGAGCGGCGCGGCGCGCAACTGCGACAGCAGCAGGCGTTCGGCGGTTCCGTCGGCCGCCGACTCGCCCAGCCGGCGGGCGATCCGGCCGTCGCCAGCCATGGGGAGGTTCAGGATCAGCACGTGGCAGGTGAGCGGGTTGGAGACCACACCGGCCGCCTCCCAGAGCTCCCGCCGGCCGGTCGCGTTCCCTGGCACGTCGGCCCCGAGGAGCGCGGCGATCCCGCGCACGACGAGGCGCCCCAGCGGCGCCTCGTCGTCGAGAGCGTGCGCGTCCCCGACGACGTGGTGCGCCAGCTCCGCACGGTTGATCCCGTCCGCCGGAATGCGTGCGAGCACGTCAAGGGCCAGCCGAGCCGGAGACCGGCCCGGTGCCAGCGCGATCAGGCCGCGGGCATCCAGGCCATCGACCCAGGCGGCCAGCTCCGGATGGTCGCGGACGGCCGGGTGCACGACCAGCTCCTGACGAGCGGCGCGGAGGTTGTCGCGGGCAGCGGCCCGCTCGGCGCGGCGGTCCACGACGGGCCGGCCGTCCAGCGCCTCCAGGACCTCGATCAGGCCGATTCCGAAGCGGCTGGAACGCAGCGCGGCATCGAGTCGGGCGAGGCTGACCGGGACGTCGCCCGTGGGGCGCCGCAGCTCGCCGAGCAACGCGGCGACCCGATCGCGAGTGGCCAGCGGTGGGTCACGCAACACCACCGCCCGGCCGCCGAGTATGCGACCGTTGCGTTCCAGCCGCCGGCGCGCCGCCGCCCACAGGGGCGTCAGCTCCGGGGCACCCCAGAGGTCCCGGAGTGCCGCGTGGGTCGCCTCCGTGGTCGCGCTCATCCCTCGGCCCCGGCGACCAGCGCGCGGCCGTTCCAGCGGGTGGGCTGGGTATGGACCCCAAGGGCGGGTGGGCGGCGTCGCATCGTGTAGATCTGGCAGGAGGGAACCTCCGGGTAGTTGCCCCACAGCTCGTGGCTCGCGATCACCCAGTCGAGGTCGAAATCCACGAGCAGGCCGAGCAGGGGCCCGCGCAAGTGCGTGTCGATCCCCGCGAACGCCTCGTCGAGCGCGACCAGACGGGGCGCGTGCCGGTCCGCGCTGGCCAGGTAAGCATCGACCGCAGCCAGCAGCGGCAGGTGCATGGCGGCCGCCGCTTCACCACCAGAGAGCGTCTTGAACACCTGCGGGGTGAGGCGCGTTGAAGCGTCGGAAGCGTCCACGATCGTCAGATGGAAGCGATGCCAGGCCCGGTAGTCGAGGACGCCAGGCAGGATGACGGCATAGGTGGCCCCTGGGTCTTCGGCCCGAGCCTGCTCGATACTGCTCGCGAAGAACCGGCGCAGCCGCTCGCGGCGCTGCTCGTCGAGCTGCTCCGGGTCGTGCCGCAGGAGGTCGATGGCTCCGCGGACCAATGGGTCGTCGCTGTCGCGGCTCCAGTGGATCCGGACGGTCAGGCCGCTGGAGGTCCGGGTGGCTTTGAGGCTCTGGTTGATCCCCGCGACGAAGCTGGCGGTCTCGTTCATCCGCGTCTGGATCTCCTGCACCACCGAGGTGAACAGGTGCCGCTCGAACATGGTCTGCTCGGAGGCCGTCAGACGCTGGCTCTGTGTCCGCTCCGCCTCGGTGAGCTGGTCGCGCGCCTCGAAGAGGCTGAGCAGCCCATCGTCGGTGGAGATCTCCAGCAGGTACAAGCCCTGCTCCGGGCGCAGGCTGGGGTCGTAGCCGACCGCCAGCTCGTCGCGCAGCCTCCTGGCCGCGTCGTGGACGCCCTTTCGCGCGGCCTCCAGCGCGGGCTCGTCAATCGCCACGCCGGCGGTCGCGCTGATGATCGCGTCGGCGAGCGCCGCCAGGTCGAGGTTGGCATCCACCTCCGTGCCGCTGCCGGTGCCGTCCCTGGCCCTGCCGGCGGCGAGCGCATCCCCGACCGAGCCGGCCGCCGCCCCGCCGACCGCTTCACGCACCGCATGCCAGGTGAGCGGAACCGCGGTGGCCGCGCAGGCATCCCGGTCACGTCCGGCGGCGGCGAGTCGCTCGTCGGCGGTCCTAACCGCCTCTCGGGCACTGCCCTTGGCCTCGCGTGCGCTGGCGAGGGTGGTCTCGAGCGACGCGAGATGGTCGTCGACGTCTTGCACCCGCTGGCGCGCCTGCTCCACGCGGGCGTGGATCTCCTCGGGGCTGCCGCCGAGCGAGGTACGGATCGCCTCCAGTCGGGCGGCGTCCTCGGCGAGCTGCTCCCTGGCGGTGTGGGCCTCGACGACCCGGGCCTGGCGCCGGCGCTCCAGCTCGGCGAGCCGTCCGGCGACCCGGTCGAGCGTGGCGACCGCCGAGAACCGATGCCGCGCCGCGTCGACCGTGTCGCGGCCCAGGTTGATGAACTCCTGGAGCGACTCGTCGACCGCCTCCAGCCGCTCGGCGACCGCGATCACGCCCGCGGCACTCGCGGCCGCGTCGCGCTCGGCCTCGACCCGACGCAACCTGTCGGAATCGGCACGGGCTCCGTCCGCGGCCTGCTCCACGACCTTCTGGGCGTTCCGGAGTCCGCCTGTCTCCACGTCGAGCTCACGCAGGCGGGCGGCCAGCGCGTCGGCGGGCGGCAGTGCCTCGACGAGCTGGTCGAGGGCCTCCAGGCGCCGCCCCGCCGCCATCTCCGCCATGCTGGCCGCCCGCTGCTCGTCGGTAAGGCGTTCCAGCTCGGCGTCGATGCGTGCCAGCTCACGCCGGCGAGCAGCGGCGCGTGCCGCCGCGCCGATGTACTCGGCACGGTCCTTGGCAAAGCGGCCGGCGAGCACGCCCAGGCGGAAACGTCCGTCGCTCGCGACACCGTCACCGGCGTCGAAACCGTCCAGCCTGAGCCGATCCAGGATGCCGGTCACCGTGGCCCGGTCAAGACCGCTGTCCGGCGCCGGCGCCGGGACCAGCACCGCCGACAACCGCGGCCCGTCGGGCCTGGCTCCGGCGGGAACGGCGAATGCATCGAGGACCTTCGGGTCCGCCATCCCATTGGGAGAGATCCAGGCGTCCAGCAGCCCGGCGCCTTCGAGGGCCGCCTCGATGCCCGCCCGCGCCATGTCGTCGAGGTGGTCGGCGAAGTCGCAGCAGGCGAACAGCGGGGCGCCGGGGCGGCCCGCGCGGTCGGCCGGGCGCGCGTCGAGGCGCCGTGGGCCGCGGTCTTGGTCGGCCTCGGTGGCGACCCTCTGGCGATCGGCTCGAAGCGTCTCCTGCTGGACGGCGAGCTCCACTTTGCGGTCCCGCGCGTTGCCACGCTCGGTGGTCGCCTCGTCGCGGTCGGGGGCCAGCAGCGTGACGGCGGCCCGTTCGAGCGGCGCCGAATCGGAGGCGAGCGTCTCGACGATCGGGGAGAGGTCGGCGTCGGCTGCCAGGTGCCGGGTGGCGGGGTGGGCGCGGGCGGTCGCGATCCAGCCGGCGACGCCCGTGGCGAGCGCGGACCGCGCGTCCTCAACCGCCTTGACGGCGGCTTGCCGATGGTTGCGGGCCTCGCGCAGCCGCTCCTCCGCCTCAGCCTCGCGGCGGCGGGCCGCGGCGAGGGCATCCTCGGCATGCCGCGCCCGCTCCATCGCCTCCCATACGCGACGGAGCTCGCGGCCGCGTTCACGGCCTGCGATGTCGATACGGCGGCGCAGGTCGTCAGCGGCGAATCCGGTCAGGTCGATACGGAAGGGGTCGGTCAGGTCCGGCAGGGTGGCCATGCGCACACCGGCGTTGGCGGCCGCGGTGGCCAGCTCGCGAGAGCGCTCGGCCAGCGACCGGCCGGCCGCTTCGGCTTCCTCGACGGCCAGCCGGTGATCCTCGGCCGCGGCGTCACTGTCCCGCTCTGCTTCGGTGAGCGCGCCTTCGGCCGTGGCGACCGCGGCCTCACGCGAGGAGACCAGCTTCGCCAGGTCGTCGAGCTGAAGGACAGCCCTGTACTCGGCGGACCGCTCCAGACCCTGCAGGAGTCCGTTGGCCTGCCGTTGCTGAACTCGGGCCTCCTCCTGGGCCTGCTCCAGTTCCAGCACGAACGCCGCCGCGGCCCCTGCCTCCCGCTCGGCCTGCTGGTGCTCTCGCGCGGCGGCATGGGCCGCACGCTCGGCCGCGACCAGGCCGAGCGCTCTGGCACGCGCCTCGGTCCGCAGGTAGTCGCGGTACCAGGGAACCGCCTCGTTGACCGCGGCGACGGCGGCGCGCAGCTCCTTCAGCCGCCCCCGGATCCGGTCGAGATCCTCGAACGCGGCCGCCACAGTGGAGACCACCTCGTCGTCCAGCGGGCTGAGCGCCTCCGACAGCGACGCGGACAGCCCATCAAGGTCGAGCTGCTTGGCCAGGTGTGGACGGCGTAGCACCAGCACGAGGTTGACCAGCTTGCGCAGGCGCACGACGCCCATGCCGAAGAGCGCCCGGTCGACGGCCGCCTGATACTCCTCGATGGTGTCGAACACGCAAGCGCTCACCAACCTGCGGCGGCCACGCCGCCCGGGCTGGTCGGGCGCCGCAATGTCTCTTTCCAGGTCGTCGCCTTCCAGCACGCCGCCGGGCCCGGCCGCCTCGTCCTCGAGGTCGCCGTCCCGCATTGGCGGCTCGGGTGGCGCCGCCGGTGGAGGAGCCATCTCGGCGTCCACTGGAGGAGGCAGCCGGTCGCCGAGCGCCGCGATCAGGCCTCCGCGGGTCAGCGGGATGCCGTCGGGGACCAGGTCGAGGTCCAGGCCGACGCGGCGGTCGGTGACGAAGAACCAGGTCTCGGCGTCGCGGGCGGTTGTCGCGCGGGCACCAACGCCAATGGTGACGAAGCGTGGGCCGGTCGCCGTGTCGCGGCACAGCTCCAGCCACACGTAGCCGACCCGCGACTCGAACTCGTAGCGGCGCGGCCCGTCGCCGCGGCGCTGGCACAGCAGCAGGGACTTGAGGTTCCGGCCGCCGCCGTGCGGATCCATGTGGGTCGCGCCGGCTCGCCCGTCGAGGACGAAGGGAAATAGCAACGCCAGCGCGTTCGACTTCCCCGACCCGTTGGGCCCGCGGAAGATCACCCTCCCACCGGCGAAGTGGAAGTCGGCGTTGTCGTACTCCCAGACGTTGCGCAGGCCGGCGCGGGTCGGGTGGAACCGGCCCGCCCGATCGCCCGCGGCCGACCCGACATGGCGATCACGCTCGGCGCGAGCCGCGGCGCCCTGGTCGAACAGCGTGGACATCAGCGTCTCCTCTGACCCGCGGGCCGGCGGCGGCCGGCCGCGACGGGCGAGCCGGGGCGGAAGCGGGCAGCGAGCGGGCGCAGCACGACCGTGCCAGCGGGCTCCTCTGGGCCGGCCGGGACCGTCAGCCCCAGCCGGTCCAGGAGCGCGAGCGCGGCCACCCGCAGGGCGTCCGGGTCGCTCTCGTAGGCAACGGTGAAGCGGTCGCCGTGCTCGGCGACGATCCGCGCCCACGCGGCCGCCACCGACTCGGGCGGGACCCGCCGGCCGACCGGCAGCCGCCCCGCCACGTGCCCTTGACCTGCCGGGCTGGCGGCCAGTGCATCGGCGAACAGCAGGGCGACGTTGTTGACGATCCCGGTACCGGGGAACGGCTGGTCATTGAGCCGTGGTTGGCCAGCGGAGTCGATCAGCGCCAGCCCCTCGGCGCGCACCTCCACCTCGCAGCCGGTCAGGCGAGCCAGGTCGCCGATCAGGCGGGCGCGCCGCTCGGCAAGATGGTCGCGCTCGTCGGCGGGGAGCTCGTCGTAGTAGACGGCGGGCTCATCCAGCAGGCGCCGGGTCAGGCGATGGCGCAGCGGCGCATCGCCCGCGCCGGGCGGGTAGCGTTCCTCGCCGAACTGCTCCAGGCCACGCCGCGGGTCGATCAGTGCCGGCGTCGCGCCGAGCATGCGCCGGGCGGCGTCGTGGTCGACGGTGTACAGCGCGTCCGCCTGCTCGTCGTCGATGAACGCGACTGTTTCACCGTCGGGGGCGGTCCGCAGGACACCCAGGCGCTCGAGATAGCCAACCGCGTGGACGAACGCGCGGCGGTACTCGATGCGGCCGAAGTCGATCGGGATGCTGTCATCACCTGCACGGACGCGCATGACCCCCTCGACCAGGCGCCGGATCGTGGTCTGCTCACCCTCGCCGTGAAGCGCGGCGAGCACAAGGCACAGCAGCACGTACCCGAGGCGCCCGAACGGCCTCGGCGCGCGCTCGCCACCGGCCGCGGTCACCATCGCCGGACGCCGTGCCGACGGCTCGACGCGGCGGTGCACCAGCCGGGCGCATGTGGGCGTCACCTCGAGCCGCGAGCGCGTCAGACGCTCGAACTCGTTGCGCAGCGTCGTTTCCCAGCGGCGGACCCGCGACAGCGCCTCTGGGTTCGGATAGGTGGCCGTTATCAGCGGGTGCGCCAGCAGTGTGCGAGCCGCCTCCTGGAACTCCTCCAGCTCCAGCGGGTCCAGCATGGACGCGAACCGTGCGGGGCTCATGGCGGCATCACCTCCACCACCAGCCCGTCGAAGGTCAGCTCGCCGTCCACGCTGCGGACGGCGCAGCCCGCCGGGTCGGGCCGCACACAGACGGTCACCCCTTCCGCGGCGGACATCGCACCGCCTCCACCCGCCGGAAGCGTGAACAGGCACTCGTCGACCAACTCGAGCAACAGGTCCAGCTCCGAGCGGGACAGGACCCGCCCGGCGAGCGGCGCGCGCGCCAGGCCGGCCGCCGCCCGGGCCCTGGACTGCTCGGCCGCCTCCGCCTCGGCCGCCAGTGCCTCTCGCTGGCTGGAGAAATCGGCGGCGCGAGCCGTCTTGCCGGGCCCGCTGTGCTGGCCGCGTTCGCGCAGCGACACCGCGATCTCGACCGGCTCGGCGCTCCACCAGGAGACCCGCGGTCCGGTCGCGGTCGGGTCGGGCGGCAGTCCGCTCACCCGGGGCGTGCGGCCCAGTCCGAAGGCCGCGTCGAACAAGGCGTGCGCGTCGGCGTCGCGTTCACAGCGGTGGAACCAGCGCGCCAGGCTCACCAGCTCCGAGGTCCGGTCCACCGGACGACTGTCCGCCTCGGAGAGACGCCGGATCTGCGCCAGCACGTCTCGCACCGCCTGCGTGGTGGCGGCGAACAGCTCCTCCAGCCCGGACGGCCGCCCATCCGCCGGGGTGAGCCACCGCTCCAGCCCGGTCCAGCGAGTACGCCAGCTCGCCCGCAGGTCGCTGCCAAGCCCCAGCGCAGCCGCGGCCCCGTCGTCACCGGCCACCGCGAGCTCGACCAGCCGGTCCACACCCTCGGTGGTGATCGCGTCCGCGGTGGCCGCCATGCGCCGCCGGTACCGGTAGAGGTCCTCGGAGAAGGTGGAGAGATAGGAAAGCAGCAGCTCCTTGCAGTCCAGGAACACCACCGCGTCGAGATCGGCCCCACGGGTCAGCTCGGCCAGCCGCGTCGAAAAGTCCTGGGCCGACCGGGTCAGGTCGCGTAGATCGGTGTCGAGCGAGCGGAGCAGGGTGTACACACCGCCGGCGTCGGACGCGCGAACCGCCTCCAGCAGCAGCTCCAGGTTGCGTCGCATTCCTTCGAACAACCGTGCGCGCAGGCCACCCGCGGTCTCAACCGCCTCGAGTACCGCCTGC
>JBEDUQ010000407.1:0-11995 GCA_040414855.1 Actinomycetota bacterium | reverse complement strand
GTCGCTCCCCTGGATCGAGTCGAGGAACTCGTTCCAGCGGCCCGGCTCGTTGGTGTGGCCGACCTTGCCGAACTGGAACTCCGGCTTGACGTCGGTTGACCGGTCGGCGCCGTTGCGGTCGGCCCCGGCGGCCTCCGAGGTCTGGGTGTCGGCGAACGAGGCCGGGTCGGCGGCGACGTTGTACGGGGAAGCGACGTTCTTCCAGAGCCCGGCGGTGTCGGCGAGGATCTTGCCCATCCCGCCCGCGTCCGGCGAGCCGCTCTGACCGCAGCGCTGGGCCGGGCAGAGCTGAGTGATGGTCTCCTTGACCTTGAGGTTGTAGGCGCGGCCGAACAGCGTGAACAGGTTGTCCGGGTACTCGGCCGCGATCGGCGCCTTGGCTTTGCGCGGGTACTGGCCGGTCAGCATCGCCGGCATCGCCCACGGGGTGTAGCCGGAGACGCCGGTGGCGTTGCGGAACCAGGTCGAGCCGCCGGCCACCTTGGCGAAGTTCGGGTAGACGTTTGCGTCGACCTGGCCCTTGGAGTCCAGCAGCGACTCCAGCGGGAACTCGTCGAAGAACACCATCACGATCGGCGGGCGGTTCGCCGCGCTGGCCACCGGGCCTCCGGTCCCGGCGGGCGCGCCGGCCGGGAGCAGCAGCTTCGCGCTCGGCGAGACGGTCGCGAACAGCAGCGCGAACACCAGCGGCGCCGGCGCCAGGTAGCGGAGCCAGAGGCGCAGCCAGCGCTGCTTCACGTACAGGAAGCCGACCGCCAGGGCCACGGCCGCCGCCACCAGCACCAGCACGCTGCCCCGCGGCGGCAGCAGCTTCTTGCCGACCTCGAGCGCGAGCACCGCCAGCAGCCAGGTGACGATCACCACGTGGGCGATCTGGCGGACCGCGGCGCCGGCCAGCGCGGCGAGCAGCTCGACCACCCAGAGCGCCAGCGCGGGCAGCAACGTCACCATCGCGATCAGCAGCAGCATGTCGGCCCGGTCGGCGCGGCGGAAGATGAAGAAGTCCGGCGCCTTGCCGGTGATGTCCAGCAGCGGCTGGGCGATCACGAAGCCGGTCAGCACGAACAGCTCCAGCAGGAGCCAGAGCTGGCGGCGGTCGACGACCCGCGACCATGCGCGCCGCCACGCGGTCCCGCCATCCTTCCGAGTCGCGGTGGTCGCACCCGTCGTCGGCTCGGCCATGTCGCCCGCCAATGCCGCGCTCCTTGCCTGTCTTGCCCTGGGTCAACGATCCGCGGTCGGCCTGGGAGTCGTCCGGCCACGCACCCGCGGGGGCCGGCGCTCAGGGGCCAGCTCGCCGTCGGCGGGGGGGTCAAAGGACGGTACCACGAGGCGGCACCGAAACGTCGAATCGGCGAGCCAGCTATCATCCTGGCGCACCGGATGGCGTCCAGGACGTCATCGGAGTCGCCGAGCAATCACCGGAGGTCGTTCGTTGTGACCCGAGAGCAGGACCAGCTCGCCCCGGAGACGCCGGGCATCGTGATCGGCAACACCACGCCGAAGTACACCTCGAAGAACCCGGCGATCCGCTGGCTGACCGAGCGGTGGGTGGCGAACCTCGAGCAGGCGTTCGACCGGATCGGCGCGGACCCGTCGGGCCCGCCCAAGCGTGCGCTGGAGGTCGGCTGCGGCGAGGGCGTGATCGCCGGCAAGCTCCAGGCGCGCTTCGACGAGGTGGTCGCCCTGGACCTGCCCGACGCCGGCCTGAGGCGCGACTGGACGGCCTACGAGGGGCCGCGCTTCCTCCACGCCGACGCGCACGCGCTGCCGTTCGAGGACAGCCAATTCGACCTGGTCGTGGCGGTCGAGGTCCTCGAGCACCTCACCGACCCGGTCAAGGGGCTCAACGAGCTGGCCAGGGTCGGCCGCCGCCATCTGGTGGTCTCGGTGCCGCGCGAGCCGATCTTCCGGTCCTGCAACCTGGTCGCCGGACGCTACGTCAAGGACCTGGGCAACACCCCGGGACACCTCAACCACTGGTCGAAGCGGAGCTTCATGCGGTTCGTCTCGACCGTCGCCAGGGTCCGCGAGGTGACCACGCCGTTCCCGTGGACCACCGTCTGGGCCGAGCTACCCGACTGACTCCGGCTCCTGGTTCTGCTCGGGCTCGACCGAGCTCCGCTTGCGGACAGCCAGCGCGACCGCGCCGCCCCAGCCGAGGTCGCCGACGGTGAACAGCAGCCGCGACACGACCGCGATCACGGTCGCGCGCGCGGCGCCGACGCCGCTCCCGAGCAGCACGATCAGCGCCGCCTCCCGGGCTCCCCCACCCGCCGGGGCGATCACCACCAGAAAGCCGACGCACCACGCCGCCGCGAAGGCGCCGATCGACCGCGGCAGCAGCCCGAGCCCGCCGGCGTCCAGCATCCGGGCCAGGATCCAGACCTGGAGCCCGTAGAGCGCCCAGCTCACCAGCGCCCAGCCGACCGCCCGGAGCACCCCGGGCAGGGTGAGCGGCCTGGGCATCGGCTCGCGCCGCGCCAGCCGCAGCGCGGTCGCGAGCAGGCGGTTCAGCACCGGCGGGTACAGCAGCACCGCGGCCACCGGCAGCGCGGTCAGCGCCCACCAGTACCGCTCGAGCGCGTGCTCGCCGAGCAGCGGCAGCGCGACCGCCGCCACCAGCAGCCCGCTGCCCAGGATCAGCAGCATGAAGATCGCCACCGCGGCGCCGGAGGACCGCCGCGGCACCTTGTAGTCGCGGCCGAGCTCCATCTGGGCGAGCAGCGGCCAGACGCTGCCCGGCAGGTACTTGCCGAGCTGGCCGAGGAAGAAGATCCGCATCCCGCCGGCGAGCGGCAGCGGCGAGCCGAGGTCGGTCAGCACCGCCCGCCAGCACAGGAAGGTGGCGTAGATGCCGGCCACCACCGCGACGCCGGACGCGCCGACGCCGGTGACCGAGAGCTCGCCGAGCAGCGGCCGGACCTCGCTCCAGCGGCGCGCGAGCACCCAGGTCAGCAGCGCCGCGAACAGCGCGAGCACGCCGAAGCGCAGCAGGTTGCGCAGGCTCCGCGAACGCCGTCCAACCTGGCGGCGGCGGTCGGGCCCGGCAGCCACCTCTCGACGCTCCCGGGTCAGTCGGTCGCCGTCCGTTTGACGACCAGGTCGGCCAGCAGGCCGATCGCGACGATGTTGAACCCGGCCGTGCCGATCAGCACGGTCGAGCCGGTGACCCGGAAGTGATGGACGGCCAGGTCCCAGATCAGCTTCACGAAGGTCGCCGTGAACAGGGTCAGCCCGACCGGCATCAGCACCCGCAGCGGGTTGAAGTACATCACCATCCGCAGGACCTGGAGGATGTAGTTGTACGCGTCCTTGAAGGGATGGAACTTCGAGCGCCCGGCGCGCTTGAAGTAGTCGATCGGCACGTACTTGATCTGGTGGCCGTTCGACAGGAACGCCAGGGTGATGGTGGTGACGCAGGAGAACCCCGGCGGCAGCAGCTTCAGGTACGGCTCGGCGACCGAGCGCTTGAAGGCGCGAAGCCCGGAGTTGAGGTCGGGAATGCTCGAGCTGGTCAGGTAGGAGGCGAGCCGGCGGATCGCCCACTTGGCCGGCACCCGGAAGAACTTGTAGGTGCCAGCCTCGGACTTGCGGGCGCCGACCACCTGGTCGTAGTCGTCGTCCAGCTCGCGGACCAGGTCGGGGATCAGGTCGTTGGGATAGGTCATGTCGGCGTCGGTCCAGACGACCACCCGGCCCTTGGCCTCCTGCGTGCCGATCCGGCGCGCGGTGCCCGACCCCTGGTTGCGCGAGAACAGGATCAGGCGCACGTCCGGGATCTGCTTGAGCACCTCCCTGGTGCCGTCGGTAGAGCCGTCGTCGACGCAGATCACCTCGTAGGTCATCCGCGCGGCCTCGAGGGCCGCCTTGATGCGCTTGACCTCCTGCTCGACGTGGTCGCGCTCGTTGTAACAGGGAAGGATGACGCTCACGTCGGGAGGCGCGGTGTCGGTGGTCGGTTCAGCAAATGCACTGCTCACGGGGACGAGCTCCTGACGCTGTGCTCCTGGTGGGAGATCGCGGCACGCGTGGCGGCCGAGCCAGATCGGAACCGGTCGGGCGCGGCCTCAATTCGGGGTTGGATGGTACCCCATTTCGCGCATCGGTCATCCGAGCTCGCGCGCGGCCTGCTCCAGCAGGCGCTGCGGATTGACGTTCCACCACACCTGGACCCCGTCCTTCATCGAGGGCGGCCGGCGCAGCAGCTCCGTCAGCATCTGGGTGGTCCGCGCCTGTTTGCGGTGGTCGCCCATGGGGCCGACGACCACCGTCCCGACGCGCCACTGGACCAGGTCGTAGGTGTAGGCCAGGCGTCGGTAGGGATCCATCTGGGGAACGCCCAGACCGGCGTTGAGCTTGCCGAGCTGCCCCGAGAGCAGGTTCTGGGGAGCGCCGTACTGGGGAAACCCGACGGGGCCGGGCCCGACGAAGTAGCCGCCCGGCATGCGGAAGCGCAAGCCCGCCAGCGCCTGCCAGGTCATCGGGGTCGCGGTCTGCGGCCCGGGGAATGGCACGACCAGCACGACGCTCCCCTTCGGGACGGCCTGGACCGCGGGCCCGGTGAAGAACCTGGGGGCGCGGACGTCGCCGGACGGCACCGCCAGCTGCGGCGCCAGCGTCACCGCGACCGCGACCACCAGCAGCGCCGCCGCCACCCGCCGCGGCCAGCCCCAGCGGAGCGCCTGGTCGACGAAGACGCCGAGCAGCAGCGCGCAGAAGAACATGACGAACAGCGCGAAGCGGTTCGGCACCGCGCTCTGGAGCAGCGGCAGCCGCTGGAGCGCCGCCCAGGGCAGGCGGATGCCGGTCACGTGGCCCGCGACGTGGACCCGGTTGCCCATCGACAGCACGATCGCACCCAGCGCGAGCAGCGCCGCCGCCCTGACCACCGGGTTGGAGCGCCACCAGCGCACAACCGTAAAGCTCGAGATGAGGATGAGGGGGATGCCGAGGTAGCCGTTGGTCTCGGCGAAATTGCCGCTGAACTGGGCGGTCAGCCGCGTGGCCGAAGCCGGGGCGAGCGCCTGCACCCCCGTCGGCGTCACGAAGTTCCACAGGTCGGTGAGGTAGCGGTTGCCGCTCTGGATGTCGCCGGTGATGTGCTGGGGACCGGTCAGCTGGAACCAGAGCGGATAGGCGGCGATCGCCCCGAAGACGACCGCTGCCGCGCCGAAGGCGATCGCCGCATAGCGCAGCTTGCCTGGCACCTGCCTCGGGAACAGCAGCGTCATGACCGCGACCTGGCCCACCGCCATGATCACCCAGAGCGCGAACACCTCCTCGCCGATGAACAACTGCGCCGCGGCGAGCCCGCCGAGGACGCCGCCGGCGAGCAGGGCCGAGCGGCGCTGCCCGACCAGGATGTTGTCGACCGCCAGGAACAGCAGCGGCGGCAGGAACGCCAGGCTGAGCTGGAGGTGGGCGCGGTCCTGGGCGAGCATGTACGGCGAGAAGCCGTAGAGCAGCCCGCCGATCACCGCGGCCAGACCGCTGCGCAGGTAGCGGCGGAGGGCGATGGTGGCGGTGAACGCCGACAGGCAGAGCGCCACGGTCGACAGTAGGTTGTAGGTGAGCACCGGGCCGAACGCCGCCGTGACCGGGCCAAGGATGAACCCCGGCAACAACAGCGAGGTGTTCCAGAGCACGTTGACACCGTTCGGGACGTTCAGGTAGTCGGTGAACAGCGGATTCAGCCCACCCCCCACCGCTCGCGGGGTCCAGCGCAGGAACCAGCTCATCAGCGCGCCGTCGCCCCTGCCCGCGCCGAGCAGCCGCGAGGTCGGGTCCTGCCAGCTCGGCCAGAAGATCGCCACCGCGAGGACGATCGCGATCGCCAGGCAGACCAGGCTGGGGCTCGGCCTCGTCAGCCGGGAGCCGAGCCGCCGCCCGAGGTCGCGGGTGAACCCCAGCCAGCCGGCACGCCGGCCAGAGCCCGCTTGGCCGTCTCCCGCGGGCCCTTGCTCGATGGGAGGGAGCACGTCCATGTACGATCTCCTCATAGTCCTCGAACCGCGCTCTCTCAGCGCCTGATCGCGGGCCCCCATGAGCTTGCCGGCATGGCGACCGGGAATCCGGGGCGAAGGCCAGATGCAGCCGCCGAGGCCACGCCTCCGGGGTTGCCGGGTGCCGAGGAAACGAGTCGACCGGAGACGTCTATGCAGCATGAAATCGCCGATTCACCCTCCAGCACCGCGCCAGGCAAGGGCGGTCCAGCCACCAGGCGAACGTCCCCCAGGCACCTGAGAGGCGACCATCCGGCGCCCGGCACGCCGCGACCGAGCCTGCGCGCGCTGGTGCTGGAGGGCCTGATCGTGTACGTCGCGCTCCAGCTGCTCACCTACCCGTTCCTTCCAGCCGTCCGGGATCGTGGCCAGGCGTTCTACAACGATGTCCTCATCGGCTTCTTCGGGCCGGAGAAGCACGGCCTGGCCAGAATTCTCCGAGCTGGAATCTTGCCGACGTGGGTGAACGACCAGTACGGCGGCGAGCCGTTCATCGCCAACCTCCAGCACGCCGTCTTCTATCCCGGCAACCTGCCGTTCTGGCTGATGCGCACCTCGGCGGCGATCGACGTGGTCGGCGCGGTGCACGTCGCCTTCGCCGGCCTGGCGATGTGGGCCTACTGCCGCTTCGCGCTCCGAACCAGCCGCTGGGGCGCCGCGCTGGCCGGGCTCGCCTTCGGCTTCGGCTCGGTCAGCCTCGACCACATCATCCTGATGAACCAGCTCCAGGTGATCGCCTGGATGCCGCTGGTGCTGCTGTTCGGGCACCTGGCGCTGGAGCGCGGCCAGCTCCGCTACGTGCTGCTGACCGCCCTGACGGTCGGCGTCCAGCTGCTCGCGGGCCATCCCGAGGAGTGGGCCTACACCCTGCTCACGCTGGGGATCTACGGCGCCGGATGGGTGCTTGCGTCCAAGCCTCGCCAGTGGCCGCGCCGCGCCTTGCGCGCGCTCACCCGGCTGGGCGGAGCGCTTGGGCTGTTCGCGCTGCTGTTCGCCTGGCAGCTGCTGCCGACCCTGCTGCTCCAGCACAACGGCTACCGCACCGACCCGACCTTCGACCAGCAGTTCCCGCTCCCCAAGTCGATCGCCTTCAACGCCCTGCTCCCGGACTTCGGGCGGGTGCTGACCGGCGAGAACGTCGCCTTCATCGGCGTGGTGGCGCTGGGGCTCGCGGGCCTCGGCATCGCCGCCGGACCGAGGCGGCTGCGGTGGGCCCGCTCGGCCATGATCGTGCTCGCCGTGCTCGGGGTGATCATGGCGCTCGGCAACCAGACCGCGATCTACCGGTTCGCCTACCACCACCTGCCCCTGGTGCAGCAGTTCCGGGTGCCCAGCCGCTACCTGCTGCTGACCTACTTCGCGACCGCGGCGGCCTCGGCGCTCGGGATGGACGTGCTCCTCTACGGCCCGGTCCGCCAGTTCTTCCGGCGGGTGGGCACCGGGGTCGGCGGGCTGGCAGTGGTCGGGGTCGTGCTCGGCACCGCGCTGCTGTTCGGCGGGAAAAGCGACTCCCTCGCCAGCCGGCCGTGGTGGATCCTCGCGGCCGCGCTGGGGTTGGCCGGCTGGGTGCTCGCCAACTTCAAGGCGGTCCCGAGGGCGGCGATCGCCCTGCTGCTGATCGGCGTGACCGGGGTCGAGCTGCATCAGGCGCGGCCGAGCGCCGAGTACCACGAAGTGGTCCCAAACGTGGTCTACAACGATCCCGGACCGATTATGCGGCGGCTCGCGGCGGACGGCGGCCGCTACGTCACCATCGCCAGCGACGTGCCGGTCAACGAGCAGGAGCGCTCGTCGATCCCGGTCCCCGCCGGCCTCACCGCGCGCGAGCGCGATTACTTCCAGGTCTCCTGGCCGCGGCGGCTGGCGGCCCGGCCAGCCTGGGAGTACTCGACCGGGGCCGAGACGATCATCGGGCGCGACGGCGGGCTGATGCCGCTGCGCACCTACGACCAGTTCTTCGCCAGCGCGGTCGACCCCGGCGGCGACCTCGGCGCCGGCACGACCCTCCAGCCGCCGTCGCAGTGGAACTGGACGGCGCTCGACTTCCTGGGCGTGCGCTCGTTCGTGGCCCCGGCCTCGCTGGCGGCGTCGGAGACGGCGATCCTGCGGGCGCACGGGTTCACGACGGTCGAGGGCGAGGCCTTCTTCCAGCTCTGGGAGCGGCCCACCGAGCCGGTGGCGCGGATGGTCTACCAGACCGACGTGGTGCCGAGCGCGCAGGCCCGCCTCGCCCGCCTCCAGCACAACTATCCCCTGCTCGACCGGGCGATGGTCGAGCGGCCGGTCGAGCAGTTCCAGGCGCCTGGGACCAGGCCGACCGTGAACGCGGTCCGGCGCGACTACTCCAAGGTCGAGCTCTCGGTGCAAACCCAGACCAGCGGGCTCCTGGTGCTGCCGGACCCGCACTACCCGCAGTGGCGGGTGTCGGTCGACGGCAAGCCGGCCCGCCTGCTCGAGGTCGACCACGCCTTCCGCGGCGTCGTGGTCCCCGCCGGCGCCCACCGCGTGGTGTTCACCTATCAGGACCGCGCCATGCAGGGCGGCGCGCTGCTCAGCCTGCTGACCAGCCTCGGGCTCGTCGGGGTCGGGGTGTTCCGCTGGCGGCGACGCCGCTCCGGTGACCTCGACCAGGACGGCGACGGCGGTCACAACGGCGACGGCGGCGAGGGCAACGGTGGCGAGGACCACGGCGGCAACGGCCGCCCGGCGGAGCGCACCGGCGAGCCCGCCGAGCCCGGTCGAGCGCCCGAGCCCGCGCCCGGTCGAGTACCGGAGCCCGGTCGAGTACCGGAGCCCGCGCCCGGCCCGCGGAAGGAGCCGGCCCGGGAGCCGCCCGGGGAGCCCCCACGGGAGCCGGAGCCCGCCCCGGAGCCGCCTGGGGAGCCCGCACGGCAGCCGGAGCCCGCCCGGGAGTCGCCTGGGGAGCCGGCGCGGGAGCCGCCCGGGGAGCCGGAGCCCGCCCGCGAGGCCGAGCCCGCTCCGTTTGGGCCCGCGGTTTGCGCCCGCGCCGACGTGGAAGTGGCGGACTCAGCAGCATCGACCGACTGACCACCCAGCTCCGCCAGGCGGCCGCACGCGGGAGGCATGGTCCTCATGCCGAAGATGTCCGAGCCCAACCGCGGGCTCTCCGGGAGCAAGCTCGAGCGGCTGGGGCTGCGCGGCGAGGCCCTGAACGCCTATCGCGACTTCTGGGAGCGGTCGGCCGAGGTCGATGCGATCAGGGCGATCTCAGACCAGGACGACGCCGAGTCGTTCGAGCGCTCTGGGCTCGATGACGCCGCCGAGATCGCTCCCCTGCTGTCCCCGGACGCCGCCGCGCTCGAGATCGGCTGTGGCACCGGCAGGGTGATGCGCCACGTCGCGCCGCTCTGCGGCCAGCTGGACGGCCTCGACATCTCCGCCGCCATGGTCGAGCGGGGCCGCCGGCGGCTCGCCGACCTGCCCAACGTGCGCTTCGAGGTCGGCAACGGCTACGACCTCGCGCTTTTCGCCGACGAGTCGTTCGACCTGGTCTACTCGCTGTACGCGTTCCAGCACATGCCCAAGACGATCGCGTTCAACTACCTGGCCGAGTCCCAGCGGGTGCTCCGTCCGGGCGGGGTGCTGCGCTTCCAGGTGCCGAACCTGTTGACCGAGGAGAGCTTCCTCGCCTTCCACCACTTCACCCAGCCGTGGTACGTCGAGCACCCGTACCCGATGCACTACTGGACGCCCAGCGAGGTCCTGTGGCTGCTCACCCACGCCGGCCTTCGGGTCGAAGAGGTCGACCGGCGGATGGCGGTGCTCGCGCGCAAGACGGGCGAGGGCGGCGCCGACAGTGCCGTCCTCGGGCGGGTCGCCTCCTTCGAGTACCCCTGGCTCCACGGCATGCAGGCGCGGCTGGAGGCCGCCGAGCTGGCGGCCAAGCTGGCGAGGGCCGAGGTGGAGGCGACCAACCGCCGCAGCTCCGTGCGCGCCGCCAACCTCCTGCGCCATCCCCTCCGGCGCCTGCGCCGTCGGTGATCGGCGCGGGCGGCGCCGGCGGTGGCCGAGTCGCCCGTCGCCTGCGCCATCGGTGATCGGGGCCGGCGGCGCCGGCGGTGGTCCAGGCGCCTCAATCGCTCCCGCGCCCCACTACCAACCCCGGCTCGAACGGCACAAGATGGGGCATTGCGGTACGCGCACCCAACCCGGCTCAACCGGAGGCAGCCCATGATCGAGCCCTACACCGCAGTCGGCCTGGTCACGACCGTGCGGGGTGTGCGGAAGCGCTCCGAGATCCGCCGCAACCTCGAGCACATCGCCGAGGTGACCGCCGCGGCGTCGTGGCTGTCCAGCCTCGACCTGCCGGTGCGCCTGGTCGCGATCCCCGAGGGCGCCCTCCAGGGTTTCACCGACGAGGTCTTCGACCTCGACCACGCGACCTACGCCGAGGAGTGCGCCATCGACGTGCCCGGCGAGGAGACCGCCTTCCTCGGCGAGCTGGCCAGGCACTGGAAGGTGTTCATCATGGCCCAGGCCAAGGCGCGCAACCCGCACTTCCCCGGGCGGTTCTTCAACGTCGGCTTCGTGATCGACCCCGAGGGCGAGGTGATCCTCGTCCACCACAAGGTCGCCACCCTGTACCCGGTCGAGCACTCGGTGACCCCGCACGACGTCTGGGACCGCTGGGTGGAGATCTACGGGCGCGGGCTCGACGCCTTCTACCCGGTGGTCGACACCGTCATCGGCCGGCTCGGGATCATGATGGCCAACGAGGGCTCGTACCCGGAGAACGCGCGCGGCCTGGCGCTCAACGGCGCCGAAGTCCTCTACCGCGCGTCGTACCCGCACCCGCACACCGGCAACGAGTACTTCGAGGTCCAGAACCGCGCCAGGGCGCTGGACAACAACCTCTACGTGGTCGCGCCGAACCTGGCCACCTATTACCTGGAGCAGGACTCCGAGCTGCCGGTGGACACCTTCGGCGGTCGCTCGATGATCGTCGACTACAAGGGCCGCGTGGTCGGCAGCCACCTTTACGGCGCCGGCTCGTCGTACGTGGCCGGGACCGTCGACATCCAGGCGCTGCGCCACTTCCGCACCAACGCGCAATGGGACAACTGGCTCAAGGACCTGCGCACCGAGCAGTACCAGCTCATCTACGAGCAGCCGATCTACCCGCGCAACCTGTACCTGGACCGCGCCCCCTACAAGCACGAGGAGTTCCGTCGCGAGGTGATCGACAAGCAGGTCGGGCGCATGCGCGAGCTCGGCGTCTGGGCCGACCCGGCCGAGGCGTGAGGGGCGGCTTGGGCGTTGGGCGGCCGAACGTTCCGCGGCGGTTGGGGTCGGGTCCGTAGGGTCCCGCGGCGGTTCCGGGTCGGGCCCGTAGGGGCCCCGCTCACATCGAGTCGACCGCGCGGGCCAGGTTCCTGAGGGCGCCGGCGAGCCGCTTGGCACGGTCCGGCGCGATCGCGCCGGGCTCGCGGGGGCGCTCGTCCAGCTTGAGCTGGATCTCCTGGACGCGCTGGGCCAGCCCGGTCGTCTGACCGGCGGCGATGGTGGCCCGCAGGTTGCCGATCAGGTTGTTGAAGTCGTTGGCGACGTCGGGCCGGATCTGCCCCGCGGCGACCGCGTCGTCGATCGCGCGCTGCACGCGCTCCAGCGAGCGCACCGCCGTCGCCGCCGGCCCGTTGCCGCTCGGCAAGAGCTCGGTGGGCACCGTGGTCGCGAGCTGGCCTGCGGCGGAGGTCGTCGGGCCGAGCGTGGTCGCGGAGCCCGACCCGGCGCTGGGCGGTCGCGGCATGTCCGGTCGCAGTGCGACCACGACCACCATGGCCAGCACGAATGCCCCAGCCACCGCGACCGCCGGCAGCCATCGCCGGCCGCGCGAGCCGCCGGCGACCTGGGTCGCCAGGTGGTCCTCCAGGTCCGGCGACAGCAGCAGCGCGGTGTCTGCTCCCGGCGTCGGCTCGCGACCCGACCGCCAGGCCGCGGCCTGGCCGGTCCCGATTCCGAGCACGTTCCCC
>JBEDUQ010000406.1:0-11095 GCA_040414855.1 Actinomycetota bacterium | reverse complement strand
CTCGAATTGGATCTCAACAGTGGACCGGCGGCCAGTTAGCTTGGACTCGATGAAACCTTGAGATCGCGAATCGAGGAGGCGAAACCTTATGGTCTCGAACCATCTGAGCGCCGAGCTGGCGATGGAGAACGCTGGTCAGCGGATCGCGAGCCTGGTCAGGGAGGCGGAGCTCGACCGCATTGCCCGGCAGGCCCGGGCGGCCCGCCGCGGCCGCCGCCGCGGCCGGCGCGGACTGATCTCGTCCACCCGCCGCGGCCGGGCGCTGGAGCGCCTTCAGCTCCGGCATCGTGATCCCGGAGTGCGAGCGGTGGCGATCGGAAGCGGTTGCGGCCCCGGCGGTGAGGTACCCGTACGACGCCTGTGATCGCGTGTCAGGGAGGGCCGGGTCCATGCCGAACCGTCGAGACCGTCGAGACCATCGAGGCCGTCGAGATGTCCCCGTACGAGCCGGTCGCGCGCTGGAGGTCAGCCGGTGCGCGTCCTGGTGACCGGCTGGCCGAGCTTCGTGCGCGGGGAGGCGACCGCGGGCGACGTGCTCGGCATGGAGCGGGTGATGGCCGCGCTGGACGACGCCGGGGTGGACCGCGAGGTGGCCTGGAGCCCTGAGTTCCGGCCTGGCCCGCTCACGCTCGAGGAGGCCGACCCGCGGCGCTATACGCACGTGGTGTTCGCCTGCGGTCCGGTGCACGGCGAGCAGGTGCGCTGGCTGCATCAGCGGTTCGCGACCTGCCGGCGGATCGCGGTCGGCGTGACCGTGATCGACCCGTCCGACCCGGCGGCCACGGGCTTCGAGACGGTCCTCGCCCGCGACGGCGACGGGGTCGCCGGCCGCGACCTCTCGTCGACTATGGCGACCACACCGGTGCCGGTGGTCGGCGTCGCCTTCGCCC
This sequence comes from Actinomycetota bacterium, assembly GCA_040414855.1. Lineage (GTDB taxonomy): Bacteria > Actinomycetota > CALGFH01 > CALGFH01 > CALGFH01 > DASVXQ01. The sequence continues at coordinate 10,205 of JBEDUQ010000406.1, read as the reverse complement.
CTGGCCAGCCGGAGTACGGCGTCCGCGGCAGGCACGAGCTGGTCCACCAGCGGCTCGGCGAGTGGCTGGCGGCCCAGGACTGTGGCAGGGTGCCGCTCGACACGCGGCTGGACCCGCGCCAGTGGCGGTCGGCGGCGACCCCGGGCCAGTTCGACTCGATCGTGCGGCGGCTCGACGCGGTGGTCACCACCCGGCTCCATGGCCTGGTGATGGCGCTGCGCTGCGGGGTCCCGGCGCTGGCCGTCGACCCGGTCGAGGGCGGCGGCAAGGTGTCCGCCCAGGCCCAGGCCTGGGAGTGGCCGGCGCTGATGGCCGCCGAGCCGGTCCTGGACGGCACCGCCGAGCTGCGGCAGTGGTGGCGGTGGTGCCTGTCGCCCAAGGGCCGCGAGCTGGCGGCGGCCCGCGCCGCCGGCGCCATCCACCAGCCGGAGCGGCTGGTCGCCGGTCTGATGGGCGCCCTCGGCGCCACGGTGCCCGTGGAGCCCTGATGCCGGCGCCGCCCGGCCCGCGGACCACGGTGGTGATCATCACCCGCGACCGTCGGGACGAACTGCTCAGGACTCTCGACCACATGACCGCGCTGTCCGACGCCGCGCCGGTGGTGGTGGTCGACAACGCCTCCAGCGACGGCAGCGCCGACGCGGTCGCCGTCAAGCACCCGGAGGTCCGGCTGATCCGCGCCGGCGCGAACCTCGCCTCGCTGGGGCGCAACCTCGCGGTCCGACGGATCACGACGCCCTACGTCGCCTTCTGCGACGACGACACCCGCTGGGAGCCGGGCGCGCTGACCGGCGCCGCCGGCCTGCTCGACGCGCACGGCGGGCTCGCCACCGTGACCGCGCGGATCGTGGTGGAACCCGACCTGGTCGAGGACCCGCTGACGCCCGAGCTGCGAGACTCTCCTGTGCCCCGGCCCGACTGGCTCCCCGGCCCCGCTCTGCTCAGCGTGCTCGCCGGGGCGACCATGTTCCGTGTGGCCGCGTTCCGCGAGGTCGGCGGCTTCTCGCCGCGGATCTGGCTGGGGGGCGAGGAGGAGCTGCTGGCGATCGACCTGGCGGCAAGAGGCTGGTGGATGTGCTGGGCCGAGGAGGTCGTGGTCCGTCACGCGCCCTCCACGCTTCGCGACCCGCGCCGGCGCCGCCAGCTCGGCATCCGCAACACCCTGTGGACGACCTGGTTGCGACGGCCGGCGCGGAGCGCGCTGCGGCGCAGCGGGGCCGTCCTGCGCTCGCTGCCGCGCGACCGCGCCAGCGTGTCGGCCGTATGCGAGGCGCTCGCCGGCCTGCCGTGGGTGCTCCGGGAGCGGCGGGTGGTCCCGCCGCAGGTCGAGCAGGGCCTGCACCTGCTCGAGGAGCCACAGCGCCGTTCGGTCGCCGCCGCTACGTCGGCTAACTCCGGCGCTGAACCCTCGGCCCCGCCGGGGCCTACTTCGCCCGGGTGTAGTCGAGGCGGAAGTCGTCCCGCCACTGCGAGCCGTCCTCGGACATCTCCCAGAGGCCGTTGATGGTGTCGCCGTCGCTCGAGAAGGTGCCGGCGAAGCGCTGGAAGAAGCCGGGCTCGTCCCGCCAGAGCCGCAGCACACCGTCGGTCAGGCTGAGGTGGTAGATGCGCGAGATGCCACGGGAGTCGAAGTAGTGCTGGAGGGTCTCGCCGTTCTCGCCGTTCTCGCCGTCCGCGCCGATCACGGCGATGCCGTCCGGCGCCTCCGGGACCGGGGTCCCCCAGCGCTGGATCAGGTAGCGGCCGCCCTGGAGCCACTCGAAGGTGGTCCACCCGCTGGGCCCCGGGAAGTCGGGGCTGCGCATCGTCCACTCGCCCACCAGCACGTCGAGCTGCCGCAGCGCGATATCGGGCTTGGTCATCGCGTGTCCCCCCTCAATTGAATGGTGTGGTTCCCCCGCCGAAGCCCGGTTCAGTCCGCCGCCGCCGGGCTGGGCCGCGATGCCTCCAGGCTGGCACCGACGCCACGGCAGAGCAGCAGCGCGAGCAGGATCGGAACGGCGGTGATCGCGAAGCCCGCCTGGAAGCCGGTCTGCGCGGCGATCAGCCCGAAGCCCGCGCCGCCGGCACCGACCGCGCCGTCGTAGGCCAGGTTCCACAGAGCGCTGGCCGTGCCGTACCCCGACTCCGGCACCGCCGCGAACATGACCGACAGCGTGGCGCTCTGGGCGACCCCGAAGCCGGTGCCGAACAGGGCCATCGCCAGCAGGATCACGACCGGGCCCGAGCCCACCGCCAGGGTGAGCATGCCGGCGGCGGACACCACCAGGCCGGGGGCCAGCATCCTTGCGGCGCCGTGCCGGTCGCCGTGCCGGCCCGCCCACCAGCGCGTCTGCGTCGATGTCGCGGCCTGGACCAGCAGCGCCACCGCGGCGATCCCGCCGGACGACGCGCCAGCCCTGACCGGCAGGAAGGTGACCACGACCCCGACCGCCATCGCGCTGGTCGAGAAGGCCAGCGCTGGCCGCAGCAGCGCCGGGGTCCGGAGCCCGGCGAGCACCCCGAGCGCCGCCGCCGCGCCCGACCGCTCGTCGCGGTCGCCACGGTGGTCCTTGCGCTTGCCGTGGTCGCGCCGGGTGTGCCGCTCGTCGCGGTCGCCATCGTGGCCCTTGCGCTTGGCGCCGTCGCGGCGGAACCGGGGCAGCCAAGGGACGGCGGCGAGACCGGGAAGCGCGACCAGGCCCCCGGCGACGAACACGCCGGTGGTGCCGAAGCGGCTCGCAAGCGCCACGCCGAGCGGCAACGCCGTCATCGCGGGGACGCCGAAGACCACACCGGCCAGGCCGAGGCCCTCGCCCCGCCGCTCGCTCGGGACCAGCGCGGCCATCAGCGCGCCGCCCGCCACCACGATGATCGCGAAGCCCACCCCGCGGACCAGGCAGACCGCGGTGATCGCGGCCAGGCTCCTTGAAGCCGGCAGGGCGAGCGCCGGCGCGCCGAGCAGCAGCAGGCCTGCCGCCAGCGCGGTCCGGTAGCCGAACCTGCCTATCAGCCGGGGTGTGAACAGCTCGGCCACCACCGTGGACAGCATCAGCGCGCCGGTGGTGAAGCCGGCGCCGGTGCGCCCGGCGCCGACCGAGGTCGCATAGACCGGCACCACCGACAGCAGCAGGTAGAAGCTGATCATCGCGCAGAAGCCGGAGAGGTAGACCATCAGCAGCGGCCGGGTGAGGATCCGGCGCCGCGGGCCGCCCGCCGTGGGGGCCGTCGGGTGCTCGATCGCTGTGCTCATGCCTGCAAGGCTAAGCGGCCCAGTGGCCCGCGGTCAGGTCCAATTCGCGAACGATCCGGTGTGCCAATTCGACCGGTAGGGCGAACAGCCTGTAGCCGCCAGATAGGTACATCTTCCTAAGCTTGGCCGGGCCACGGGTATCTTTGTTCAGCCGGCAGCGGAGCGCGTACATTATCGAGAATGACGTCGAGATCTTCAGAGACCCATGGCTTCCAATGAGCGTCGAGGTGTGTCTTGGGAGGAGCTTCCTCTCGAGAGGGAGCGCGACATCCTGCGTGAGGCGATGCGGCTCGTGGAGACGAGGTTGCCTCCTGCCTGGTCGGCTCGGGTCGATGAGGCGCCGAGGGTTGGTGGCCGCCGCCGGGCCGACGCGGTAATGACGCTGACCGCGCCCGACGGGGAGCGTGGACGGTTTGTTGTGGAGGCTAAACGCCTGCTCACGCCGCGCGACGTTCCTCAAGTGCTGCTGCAACTGAACGATCTCGCTCACTCGCAACATTCGACGATGCCAACGGCGACGATGGTAGTCGCCCGCTACCTCCCCCCTTCGACGCGGGCACGACTGGAGGAGCAAGGAGCCTCCTATGCGGATGCGACGGGGAACGTTCGTATTGTGCTCAACCGACCAGCGCTTTTCCTTCGCGACCGAGGCGCCGACAAAGATCCATGGCGTGGCCCGGGCCGCCCTCGGGGAACGCTGAAGGGACCGTCGGCGGCGCGAATCGTACGTGCGCTAGCGGACTGTGCTCCTCCGCTGACCGTCCCAGAACTCGCCGGTCGCAGTGGTGCGTCCCTTGGAGCGACCTACCGAGTTGTGGAGTTCCTGGAGCGCGAGGCAATTATTGAGCGACAACACCGCGGCCCAATCGTGGATGTTGAGTGGCGTCGGCTGATCGAGCGCTGGAGCGAGGACTATGGGTTTCAGAGCAGTAATCTGACGGTGAGCTGCCTTCAACCTCGAGGCCTCGGGGCCTTGACAAATACCCTGCGAGCCGAGGACGAGTCGCGGTATGCTCTCACTGGCTCGCTTGCGGCTGTGCGCTTCGCGCCCTACGCCTCGCCGCGGCTCGCCATGATTTATGTAGATGATTTGCAGCAGGCGATTGAGCACCTCGACTTGCGCCCAGTTAGCACTGGCGCGAATGTTCTCTTGGCCGCTGGAGAATACGACGTCGTCTTTGATCGCACCCTTGACATTGATGGGCTTCGGATTGTCGCTCCTAGCCAGATAGCGGTAGACCTCCTGACAGGCCCTGGACGCAGCGCTGCTGAGGCTATGGCCCTACTTGATTGGATGCAGGCGCATGAGTCCGAATGGCGGCAGTGACCTACTGATCGCTTCACGCCAGGCGCTGCTGGACGCCTTAGAGGCCCTCAAGGCTCATCTGGACGCGGTCATCGTGGTCGGTGCACAGGCAATATATATGCACACTGGTGAGGCTGCGGTAGCACTGGCCGCGACAACCAAAGATAGCGACCTTGCTCTGGACAGCCGCGTGCTCAACGACGGTCCCTTGCTCGAGGAGGCAATGGCGTCGGCTGGATTCCATTACGATTTGAGGTCGTCACAACCTGGTTCATGGCTTGGTCCAAACGGCATCCCAGTGGATCTCCTGGTCCCGGAATCGCTCGCGGGACCTCCTGGTCGCCGCGGTGCACGGATTCCTCCCCACGCCAAACACGCTGCTCGCAGAGTTACCGGCCTCGAAGCCGCGATCGTGGACCATGTACCCATCACCGTCCGGTCTTTGGCCGCTGACGACAAACGCGCCTATGCCGTCAATGTGGCGAGCCCGGCAGCTCTGCTGATCGCGAAGCTCCACAAGCTCGACGACCGCCAAGACGCCCCGGGACGGCTCCATGACAAGGACGCACACGATATTTATCGCCTCCTCGTTTCGGTGCCGACCGAGGATCTCGCCCCCACCTTTCGACGACTCCGCGAAGACGAGCTCGCTGGTGCGGCTACCGTGGCCGCACTCGTCTTTCTCGCGAGCTTGTTTGCTGCGGGGCCAACCGCCACAGGCTCAGAGCTTGCTGGGCGTGCGGAAGAAGGAATCGGCGATCCTGATGTGGTCGCAGCCTCAGTTGCCGCCCTTGCAAGCGACCTGCTGGAGGCTATTGGCATTGCCGCCAGTTGACGGTGACTGGCCACTGTACGGGGACGGACTCGCCAAATGTGCCATCTACCCGGCTAGGCCGTGCGTGGCTCGTGGCCCTCCAGGGGCTCGGTCAGCTCGGGGCGGTTGTTACGGGGGCTGTTGACCGCCAGGTCGACCGGCCAGGCGGCCAGCAGGTCGTCCGCGGCCGGCACCAGCAGCGCCTCGAGCGCCTCGGTGTCGGTGTTGCTGGGGTCGAGCCACGCGTCCCAGGCGTCCGGCGGCAGGATCACCGGCATCCGGTGGTGGATCGTCGACATCAGCTTGTTCGGCGTCGTGGTGAGGATCGTGCAGGTCCACAGCTCCTCGGCGCCGCCGTTCGCGCCGTCGCCGTCCTTCCCGTCCTTCCCGTCCTTACTGTCCGCGCCTTTCCAGGTCGCCCAGATGCCGGCTAGGGCGAGCGGCTGCGGCTCGCGCGCGGTGATGTAGAGCGGCTGCTTCTTGTTGCCCTTGCCCATGTCCTGCCACTCGTAGAAGCCGTCGGCGGGGATGATGCAGCGACGCTTGGCGAGGCTGCTCTTCCACGACTTCTTTTCGCGGATGGTCTCGGAGCGGAGGTTGATGATCTGGTTGCGCGAGGAGGTGTCCTTGGCCCACCTCGGCACCAGGCCCCAGTGCAGCGCCCGCAGGTGGCGGGCGCCGTCGCTGTCCGCGGTGACCACGACCACGTCGCTGGCCGGGGTGACGTTCCAGCTCGGCCCGTGGCCCTCGACCGCGGCCGCATCGGCGCGGAACCGCTCGGCCAGCAGCGACGGCTGGGAGGCTGCGGTGAATCGTCCACACATACGCATACCGTAGCAGCAGCCGACGACACCCGAGCAACGGCCCCGGCTCGCCCGGCTCCCCGACCAGGGTCCCAGAGGTCTCAGAGGGTCTCAGAGGGTAGGGGCGAGCCCGAACCTCGGGAACAGCTCGGGGCCGAAGGTGGTGATCTCGACGATCTCGCCGCCCTCGATGCGCAGGACGTCGAACTTGAAGGCGCGGAACTCGCTGTCGCCCGGCCGCCTGAGGTAGCTCGCCGCCGTCGGCATCCGGTTGGCCATGGTCGGGACCAGGCGCCAGTCTCCTTCGCGCTCCTCGCCGAACGCCCGCTCCAGCATCGCCCGGATCTTCTCCAGCCCTTCGAACAGGTACGGGCGCGGCGGCATGGTGATCCGCAGGTCCTCCGAGGCGATCGCGACCGCCGCCTTGGCGTCGCAGCGCTCGTGGGCGTCGATGAAGCGGTCGAGCAGCTCGCGCGCCTCGGCGCTGGGCTCCTGCGCCGACCAGTCGAGCCGGTGCGACGGCAGGTGCGCCTGCATGGTGGACCGCGCCCGCTGGAGCGCGCTGTTGGCCGCCGCCACGCTGGTGTCGAGCAGCGCCGCGGTCTCGCTGGCCGGCCATCCGAGCACGTCGCGCGCGATCAGCGTCGCCCGCTGCCGGGGCGGCAGCACCTGGAGCGCCGCGAGGAACGCCAGCTCGATGGTCTCTCGCGAGACCGCCACCGCGTCCGGTTGCTCGTCGCTCGGCGCCACCTCGTCGAGCAGCCGGTCGGGGTAGGGCTGGAGCCACGGGAGCTCGGCGAACGAGGTCATCTCGGTCGTCTGCCTGGACCTGCTTCGCAGCAGGTCCAGGCAGACGTTGGTGGCGATGCGGTAGAGCCAGGCGCGGAAGTAGGTGCCCTCCTCGTAGCGCTCGCGGTTGCGCCAGGCGCGCAGGAAGGTCTCCTGGACCGCGTCCTCGGCCTCGTCGAACGACGCGAGCATCCGGTAGCAGTGGACGTGCAGCTCGCGGCGGTGCCGCTCGACGAGGGCGCCGAACTCCCGCTCGCTCATGCGTCGCGCTCGGCGTGCCCGCGCTCCTGGAGCACCCAGGTGTTGCCGTCGGGGTCGCGGAAGTCCGCGAACGTGTTGTAGTCGGTGTGCTTCGGGTCGGGACCGGGCACCCAGCCGCTCGGCCCCATGTGCCGGATCTCGCTGACCTCGACCCCGCGGCCCACCAGCTCCGCCCGTGCCCCCTCGATGTCGGTGACGATCAGGTGCGTGCCCCTGACCGACCCGGGCACCGCGTCGGTGACCCCGATCCCGAAGGTGATCGAGCACGCCGACCCTGGCGGGGTGAGCTGCACCACGCGGAACTGCTCGCTGGCGTGATGGTCGACGTCCAGTTTGAACCCGGCCTTGTCCTCATAGAACGCCTTGGCGCGGTCGACGTCGGTGACCGGCAGCAGCACCAGCTCGAGCTTCATGTCCATGTTCAGCCTCCCGTGTGACTCCCGTGGGTGATCGGTGTCGGTTACCTGAGCACCAGGCCGCAGGTCACGTTGGTCATGGTCCCGGTGATCCCCGAGGCGCGCTCGGAGGCCAGGAACACCGCGGTCTCGGCGACGTCGGCCACCATCGGCGCGCGGCGCAGCGCGGCCATCGCGCCGATCGCCCGGGCCGCCGTCTCCGGGTCCGGCGCGTTGTCGCCAGCTACCGCGGCCAGCTTCTCCTTGGTAAGAGTGTCGGCGACCCCGGCGGTCCAGATGCCGCAGACGCGGATGCCCTCGGGGCCGAGCTCGGCGGCGAGGTAGCGCATCAGCGACTCGGTGGCCGCGTCGGCCGGGCCGGTGCTGCCCATGCCGGGCATCGCCCCGTCGCCGGAGGCGCTGTTCAGGTGCAGGATCACGCCGGAGCCCCGCTCGGCCATCCGCTTGGCGGCCGCCCTGGCGGTGATGAAGTTGCTCTTCAGCCCGTTGACCACCGCGCGCAGGACGTCCTCGGTGTCCATCAACACCAGCGGCCGGCCCTGCACGTCGCCGCGGTTGATCAGGTTGAACGAGATGTCGATGCCGCCGGTCTTCGCGGCCACCTCGCCGGCGTGCTGGTCGACCGCCCGCTCGTCGAGCGCGTCGACCACCGCCGCCTCGGCGTACCCGCCGGCGGCGTTGATCTCGGCGGCGACCGACTCAATCGGCTCCCGGTTGCGTCCGGCGAGGAACACCTTGGCGCCCTCGCGGGCGAACGCCCGGGCCACGCCTCCACCGAGCGCACCACCGCCGCCGTAGACGATCGCCGTCCTGCCCTCGAGCTCGGCCATGTCCAACTCCTTGCCTCGTGTGCGGATCTGCTACGAGGTCCAACGACGGTCCTGGCGAAAACTCATCGGTGGTCCGATGAGCGGACCGCGTAGGCTGCCAGCTCGGGCGCCAGGAGGCAACCTGAGCTGGGCGGACGAGGCCGCGAGGTGGGGAGGTCGGGCTCAGGCGTCGCGGCGGCCGACCAGCCAGGCGGCGACCAGCAGCACCGCCCCCGCCTCGGCGGCCATCATGCCGAGCCCTGCCCACGGGCCGACCGGACGGGCGGTGCGCCCGGCGATCAGCTCCAGGCTGCCGGTGGTCGACTGCACCGCGAGCCCGGCGGTCATCGGCGCGAAGCGCTGCACCGGCTCCCAGAGACCGGGCGGCAGGAAGGTCAGCGCCACCAGCGGGACGAACAGCAGGCCGAGCATGGCGCTGATCGCCGCCGCCGTGTGGCGCAGGATGGCGCCGGCGCCGAGGCTCAGCAACGCCAGCAGGGCCAGGTAGACGGCGCTGCCGAGGACCGCGCGCACGGTCGGCGCGTCGGCGAGCGAGGCCGGCGGGTAGCCGTTGGCCTCGGTGAAGCCGTTGCCAGGCAGGATCGCCTGGCCGGCAAGGTAGGACGCAACCGTCGCGACCACACCGACGGCCAGAACCGCCGCGCCGACCACGGCCGCCTTGGCGGAGAGCACCGTGCGGCGGCGCGGGTTCGCGATGAAGCTGGTTCGGATCGTCCCGGTCGCGTACTCCGAGGTGACCGCCGTGACCGCCAGCGCGACCACCGCGATCTGGCTGAGGTAGATGCCCGAGAGGCTGAGCATGACCACGTCCTCGTCGCCGCCTCCGCCGGCCCCGCCCTGGGTGTCGACCGACGCGCAGACGAAGGCGCTGAGCAGCACGGTCAGCCCGACGATCGCCAGCGCCGACCAGGTGGTGCCGCGGACCGAGCGGAGCTTGACCGCCTCGGCGCGGAGCGCGCCGGCCAGGCCGGCCCGCGGCGCCGGCCGCATTCGGGTCCGCGTTCGGGTTCGCGTTCGGGTCGTGGGGCTCATGGCTTGGCTCCCTGGTCGGTGTCCGCGGTCCCGGGGGCGCCGCGGTACTCGACCGCGTCCGTGGTGAGCTGCAGGTAGGCGGCTTCGAGCGAGGCGTGGTGGGGCGTCAGCTCGTGCACCCGGAGCCCGGCATCGGCGATCAGGTCGGCGATCCGTGCGGCGGGAAGGCCGCTGACGGTCAGCGCGTCGTCGCCGGTCGACGCCACCGTGGCGCCAGCGCCGGCGAGCAGCGCCATCACCCGCGAGGGACTCGGCGTCCGCAGCGTGACGGTGCTGGCCGCGGCGGCGGCGATCAGCCCCGCGACGCTGGTGTCGGCGAGCAGCCGGCCCCTCCCGATCACCAGCAGGTGGTCGGCGGTGCCCTCCAGCTCGCGCATCAGGTGGGAGGCGACCAGCACCGCGCGGCCTTCGCCGGCGAGCGAGCGCAGCAGGCCCCGGATCCAGCGGATGCCCTCGGGGTCGAGCCCGTTGACGGGCTCGTCGAGCAGCAGCACCGGCGGGTCGCCGAGCAGCGCGGCCGCGATCCCCAGCCGCTGCCCCATGCCGAGCGAGAAGCCGCCGGTCCGGCGGCCGGCGACCGCTGTCAGCCCGACCAGGTCGAGCACCTCGTCCACGCGCCGTCGCGGCAGGCCGTTGCTCAGCGCCAGCCAGAGCAGGTGGTCGCGGGCTCGCCGGCCCGGATGGGTGGCGGTGGCGTCGAGCAGGGCGCCGACCTCGCGCAG
>JBEDUQ010000405.1:0-3026 GCA_040414855.1 Actinomycetota bacterium | reverse complement strand
TTGCCGAGTTCGACCAGTGCCCACTCAGCGATGTGTCCCTGTGGGGTCGCGTCCGGCCCTTTGTGCACTGGCGTGAGGAGCAGCGTCGCTTCTTGGCGGGCCTGGATCCCATAACCGGTGAGCCTGACCCGTACGCAGGCATGTTCGGATGATTCCAAGGCTGGCGAGGGCCCTCGACCCCGCACGCTCACGCGAAGCCGAACAGTGGGGGGAAGGCGAAGACGACCGTCCACGCCCATGCCGCGTACACGACGAGGTAGCTGGTCTGCCAGCGTTCAAGGTGGGCGAATGGCACCGTGCCGCGGATGAGTCCAAGGAAAAGCCATACCGACCAGGCCAGATTGGTGAGCAGGATGACGTTCTCGCCCAGGGCCGCGGTCTTGTTCGGGCTGAACCCGAACTCACTGATCCGGCTGGTTATGGCGATCAACACCAGGACGTCGGTGATCAGCGCGCTGACGATCAGGATCAATTGCAGGCGGTCGAAGATGCCTGGCCGCGCCGCGGGTTCGCGTGCGGAGATCGTGTACAGCAAGAGACCGAGCACCACCACCAGCAGGAAGTCGAAGATGATCAGCGGCTCGCGCTTCACGTCGATCCAGCTATTTGTCCAGATGGCGGCGCCGAGGAACGCCAACAATGTCGCCACGAAAAGCGGCGTGAATACCCGCGTCAGGGCCGGAGCCATGTTCTCGATGACGCTCTGCTTCGCCTCGACCAGCCAGGCGGCGACGACGACCGCCGCCGTGGCGCCGCATGGTAGGAGCCACTGGGTGACCAGCACCTGCGTATTGAGGCCAATCGCTTCGAACGCTCCGACGGTCACGCCGATCAGGACACCGCCACCGAGTCCTATCAAGACGAAGTAGATGAACCACTCGCCGGTGAACCGGATGAAGTCCATGCGCCTGCGATCCGAACGCCAGTCACCGCCCACATACGCGACCCCGACCACGAGCCACAGCGCGATCGGCAGGTGGAGCGCGGTCAGGACGGCGGTGTCGGCATCCTCGGCCAGTCGGTAGATATTGGCCGCCACCGCGCCGATGGTGAACAGCAGAGCGAGCAGGCCCACGACGCTCAACGGCGTCCGCCGCCGCCACGCGAAGTACGCAGCCAATGGCGCCAGCGCGAACAGGCTGAGGTTGCGCGAGTAGAAGTACGGATCGTGTTCCAGGTCGAAGCCGAAGAGCACCGGGACCTTGATCGCGACGGCCGCCGCGACGGCGAACGCCAGCATCACACCCAGATCGGTCCTCGAGCGGGCGGACGCGAGGCCATCATCGCCGGCGCCGACCGTGAGCTGCTTCCACAAGCGGTCGGAATGCTCGCGGGTGAACTCCCGCGACAGCTCGTCCATGCTGCCCATGCGCTTGACCGCGACGAGGAACGCCTCGTCGTCGTGGAGGCCAACCTCGGTCAGCTCGGCGATCCTGCTGCGCAGGTGGTCCTCCAGCTCTTCGGCGTCGGCGCGGTGCAGCTCACGGCGCCGGTCCAGTTGAGCGCGCCATTCGGCGATCTGGGTGTCCAGATCCGAGTCCCAGTTGATGGTCACGTCACCCTCCCATGCCTGGTGCCGGGACCGCGCGCGGAGCCGACGTGGCGCTCCAGATGCCGCGCAGCGCGTCCTCGACAGCGGCCCACTGACGTCGCTGCTCGGCCAGTTCGGCCCGCCCCCGCTTGGTGATGCGGTAGTACTTGCGCCGTCGAACGCTGTCGGCGGCCCCCCAGTACGACTCGACGAAGCCGAGCCGCTCCAGGCGGTGCAGCAGCGGGTAGAGCAGACCCTCGCTCCACTCCAGTTGTCCTCTGGACAGGTCGCTGACCTGCTTGAGGATCGCGTACCCGTAGCTTTCCTTCTGGGCGAGGATGCCCAGCACGAGCGGGGTGGCTGAGGCGGCGACCAGGTCCTTGGTGATGTGCATGGGGCGACCTCTCTGACCCTAGAAGTGCAATGTATAATAGCTCTAGGTATCAGCAGTGCAACCCCTCTTGGCCGGCGAGGAGCGTGCCGGTCAGGGTTCACCCCAGACGTTGGCCCGCAGGAAGCGGCTGACGGCGAAGAGCCAGACCGCGGCGAGGATCGTCACGAGCAGCAGCGCGAGAAGCCATGGTGCGGGCCGAATCCAGCCGACGATCAGGGCCGCGGCCGCGCCTCCCGACAGCGCCACGCCGAGGGGGTGGAACACCAGGGACAGGCGCTCGGCGTCGACCAGCGCCCGCTCGGTGAGGACCAGCGCGAGCAGGCCCGTGGCCACGGCACCTGCCAGCAGCCAACTCGTGCCCGCCGGCGTGCTCGCGTCGTGGGCGTGTCCGATGAGGCTGACCATCCCGGCGCCGGCCGCCGTGATCGACAGCGTGATGGGGAGGTGGCTCATCACCCAGGCCGACACCGCCCCCCCGTCGGCTCTGGGCAGGCGGCGGCCGACCAGATCGAAGTAGATCCACCAGGACCCGAAGCCCAACCACAGCGCCAGCATCCCGGTGATGATCGTCTTGGCATCACGCTCGACCGCGGACAGGCCCGCCACGACTCCGATCACGACCTCGCCGAGCACGATGATTGTGAACAGCCCGAAGCGCTCGACCAGCGAGTCGGTGGGGGTCAGGCCCGGGCCGGCGCGGGCGCTCCTGAAGGCCAGCGCGATGCCAACGACCCAGGCGACGGCGAGGCCGGCCCAGACGATGAGCCGTGCGCCGGCCGGGAGGAAGACGCTGACCAGGATGACCGCCACCGACACTCCCATGCCGAGCACGTAGGCCCCCGCGGGCGTGAGGTACTCGGGGTGGTGCCGAAGGTCCTGACGCCAGACGGTGTACCAGAGCCATGTCTGGACGACCTGGTAGGCCGTGTAGACAAGGGCGAAGCTCCGGCCGCTGCCATCCGCGGCTTCCGCGGTGAACACCGCCAGCAGGACGAGAATGCCCATCTGGACGAAGACGATGCTGCGAGTCCGTCCGTCCCCGCGGCCGTGGAGCTCCAGGTACAGGGACCCGTTGACCCACGCGATCCAGATGAGGGCGAA
>JBEDUQ010000404.1:0-4059 GCA_040414855.1 Actinomycetota bacterium | reverse complement strand
GGCGGAGCCCCGGCCCCGTCGGCACGGACACGACGGCGCCGGCCCCGCTGGTGGATGATCATCCTCGCCGCGGTCGCCGCCGTCGCCATCGCCGTCGTGGTGGTGATCCAGCTGCTGCCCAACCCCGCTGACGGTCCCGCGGTGGTCGGCGCCACCAGGGTGTCGCTCCGCGACGACCGCTTCCATCCCGCCGTCATCCAGATCAAACAGGGCCAGACCGTGACCTGGTCGCTCGATGACAACGGCACCACCCACAACATCAAGGGCGACGGCTGGGGCTCGGGCAACCAGGCGTCGGGCACGTTCCAGCACACCTTCACCGCACCCGGGAGCTACCGGTACTCCTGCACCCTGCACGTCGGCATGAACGGCCGGGTCGACGTCGTCGCCCGAGGGGCCACACCATGACGCCGCCTCCAACCGTCCTCGCCGTCCTCGCCGGCCTCGCCGGCCCGACCGGGAGCCCCAGATGACCGCCATGGAGGTGCTTCGCGGCGCCGCGCTGATCGCGGCCACGATCACCATGGGGCTGATGGCGGGCGTGTTCGGCCTCTGGTCGCACACGATCATGCCCGCCCTCCGCCGCACCGACGACCGGACCTTCATCGCCGCGTTCCAGGCCCTCGACCGGGCGATCATCAACTCCTGGTTCATGACCAGCTTCTTCGGCGCCCTGGCGCTGACCGGACTGGCCGCGGCCCTGCACCTGGGAGCCGGCGAGCGCTCGGTGCTGCCCTGGATCGTGGCCGCGTTCGTGCTGTACCTGGTCGCAATCGGCATCACCGTGGCGGTGAACGTGCCCCGCAACGACGCCCTCCAGGCGGCCGGGCCTCCGGACCGCATTGGCGATCTCACAGCGGTGCGCAAGCGGTTCGACGAGGCCAAGTGGGCGGCCTGGAACCTCGTCCGCACGCTGACCTCCACGGCGGCGTTCGGGTGCCTCGCGTTGGCGCTGATCCTGGGATGACCAGGCGGCCGTCTGCAAGGAGGCAAGCTCGGCGGATATCATGACCCGCTGGTCGGCGGGCTGTGATGTGGTGTGGCGATCGAGACTCCTGAGCCTCTTCTGGAACGTGAGCACGAGCTCATCGAGCTCGGCAATGCCCTGATCGCGGCGCGACAGGGCCGTGGGCAGCTCGTCCTGATCGAGGCTCCCGCCGGCATTGGCAAGACCAGCCTGCTCAGGGCCGCCTGCGAAAGCGCCGTCACGGAGGGTTTCACCTGCCTGCGAGCCCGCGCCAGTGAGCTCGAGCAGGACTTCGCCTACGGCTGCGTGCGCCAGCTGCTAGAACCGGTCGTCGCGAGAGCCTCGGGCCCTGAGCGCGAGCGGCTGTTCGAGGGCGCCGCGGCGCTGTCGAGGCCCCTGTTCGCCCCCACCGGCGCCGGGCTCTCGCTCCAGGGTGATGGCGCCTTCGCGATGCTGCACGGCCTGTACTGGCTGCTCAGCAATCTGACCGAGAAGGACCCGTTGGCCCTGTCGGTCGACGACCTCCACTGGTGCGACCGGGAGTCGCTGCGATTCCTCAACTACCTTGCATCGCGCCTGGACGGCCTTCCGCTGGCCGTGCTCGCCTCCACCCGCAGCGGGGAGCAGGTCGCCGTGGACCTGACCCGGCTGGCGACCGGCCCCGACACCACCAGGCTGCGACCCGAACCGCTGAGCCTCCAGGCCACGACGACGCTGTGCGAGCGCAGACTCGGGACAAAGGTGGCGGACGACTTCGCCGCGGCGTGCCGCGAGGCCACTGGTGGCAACCCCTTCTTCCTCGAGGCGCTCCTGCGCGAGGCGAAGGAGCAGAACCTCTCCACGGATGCTCGCGATGCCGTCCGCGCGCGGCGCATCGGCCCCACCGCGGTGGCGCAAGCGGTGCTCCTCCGCCTTTCGGCAGCTCCCGCGGCGGCGACCGCGCTGGTGCGTGCCGTCGCGGTGCTTGGCGACGGGGCCAGTCTGGCCGAGGCGGCCGCCCTCGCGGGGCTTGCCGAGGAGGAAGTGGCCCGCGCGGCCGACCTGCTGGTCGCGCTCGCGATCCTGAGGACCGGTGATGGCCTCGAGTTCGCACACCCGATCGTGCGGGAAGCGGTCTCCGCCGACATCGGCGCTCGTGAACGCGGCATGGGGCACGCGCGCGCGGCCCAGGTCCTTACGGCCGGCGGCGCCTCGGCGGAGCGGATCGCGGCCCAGATCGCCCAGGCCGAGCCGATCGGCGACGCCGGGCGGGTCGAGCTGCTGCGCCGGACGGCCACCGACGCGCTCGAGCGCGGGGCGCCGGCCGCCGCTGTCGCCTGGCTTCGCCGTGCTCTGGCGGAGCCTCCCCCGCCCGCCTCCAGGGCAGCGGTGCTCCTCGAGCTGGGCTCAGCGGAGCTTCGGCTCGCAAACCCCGAGGCGGTCGGCCACCTCGCGGCGGCGGTTGAGCTGACCAGCGAGCCGAGGCTGCTCGCCTCCTCGGTTCGCCCGCTCGCGAACGCCCTGACCATGTCGGGTCAGGCGGACCGGGCGGTCGAGGCGATCGAGTCGGCAATCGAGACCGTGCAAGCCGAGGATCGGGAGCTGGCGCTGCTGCTGGAGGCGGAGCTCGCGAGCCACGCGCAGGAGGGCAGCCTCGAGACACGCGCGGCGGCGGTGACCCGGCTGGAGCGACATGGCGATCTCGACGGGGTCACCCCCGGCGAGCGTCTCGTGCTGGCGGTCCGTGCCTTCCAGCGCGCCCGGGCGAGCGAGTCGGCAAGTGAGGCGCTGGAGCACCTCGAACGCGGGCTCGCCGACGGGCGGCTGCTCGGCGAGAAGGAGCTCGACGTCGCCGGCCCGTTCTATCTGCTCATGGTCGGCCTGCTTGCGGCGGACGCGCTGGATCTGGCGGACGCGTGCCTGGCGCAGGCGATCGCCGACGCTCGGGCCCGCGCCTCGATCCCAGCGATCGCGTTCGTGGTCGAGTTCCGAGGGTGGGTTTCCCTGCGGCGAGGCGACGTGGCGCGAGCCGAGGCCGACGCGCGGATGGCCCTGGAGCTGCTCGCCGCGCACGACATCCATCTCGGCACGGACTTCGCGCTGGGGCTGCTGATCCAGGCACTGATCGAGACCGGCGAGGCCGAGGTCGCCGAGCGGGCGCTGCGTGACAGCGGCTCCGGCGACGTGATTCCGCCGGGACTGGCCTACAACGAGCTGCTTGAAGCACGGGGGTTGTTGCGCCTGGCCCAGGGCGCGACCTCCGAGGGACTCGATGACCTGGTCGAGTTCGGGCGGCGCGACGAGCTGTGGGGTGGTGCGAACCCGCTTGCCTCGCGCTGGCGGTCGCGTGCCTCCCTGGCGGTCGCCGCCATGGGAGACACGGAACGCGCGCGGCGGATGGCGTCCGAGGACCTCGAGCAGGCGCGACGCTGGGGGGCGGCCAGCGGGATCGGTGTCGCGCTGCGGACCACCGCTCTGGTGGAGGGCGGCGCGGCGCCTCTTGACCGTCTGCGCGAAGCCGTGGAGGTGCTGGAGGGCTCGCCGGCGCGGCTGGAGCATGCCCGCGCGCTCGCCGACCTGGGGAGCGCCCTGCGCCGCGGCAACCGCCGCGTGGAGGCGCGCGACGTGCTCCAGGAAGGGCTCGATCTCGCCGAGCGCTGCGGCGCACGCGCGCTCGCCGAGCGTGCCCGCACCGAGCTGCACGCCGCCGGGGGCCGGCCGAGCCAGCCGCGCGGCGCCGGGGCGACGCGGCTGACCGTCTCGGAGCGCCGCGTCGCGGAGCTCGCCGCCGAGGGACGCAGCAATCCAGAGATCGCACAGGCCCTGTTCGTGACGCGGAAGACCGTCGAGACCCATCTCGGGCACGTCTACCAGAAGCTCGCCGTCTCGGGTCGCGGGCAGTTGGCCCGCGCGTTGGCCGAGCAGACGCCGACAGCCGGCGGCTGACCTTCCCGGACGCGCTCCCCGACCCAGCCTCAGGGACCGGGATCAGGGAGCTCCCCGACGCGATCGCCAGGGCACCGGCCTAGGGTCGCTCAATGGACGACCAAGCCGGCACCCACGAGGACCGCCCGCTGAGCGTGTACCTCGACCTGTATCTGGACCGCCAGCCG
>JBEDUQ010000403.1:0-3125 GCA_040414855.1 Actinomycetota bacterium | reverse complement strand
TTCGTGGCCGCGGATGGCGTCCGGCCGCGATCGTCAGCGCGACCAGGGTCCCGTAGCGCGCGGCGGCATCGGCGTCGAACGGCAGCGGGTCGAAATCGGCGACGGCCGCATCGAGCTTCTCCAGGCGGTCGGCCCTGATGGCAGGATCGGTCGTCATGACAACACCTTGGTGGAGCTCAGCGAGAGTGATGGCGGTGAGTTCCGGGACCGCCGGAAGATCGGCAGGGTCGAGGAGATCAAGGTCAATGTAGGCCGAGGTCTCCAAAACGCCGATGTCGGCGCGCTCAGGCATGGTTTCGCTGCCAAGGATCGTCGTCGCCGACGCGGTCCTCGTCGCCAAAGAACTCGTCCGCGTCGCGGCGCATCCTGGCATGGTCCACGCGCGGCAGGCGGCGGTGGCGTGCGACCAGCTCCTCGGCGCTGGGGCGCCGCCTTCGGGACAGCGGCCGCAGCTCAGCGACCTCGACGCCATTGCGGGTGATGTGGTAGGTCTCGCCCGCTTCGACGGCGTCCATGATGGCGGCCGAGTTGTTGCGGAACTCGCGCTGCGTGATCGTCTTCATGTCCCACATTGTAGCCTCACGTGTCCCGCAAGGCTACGCCTGTGAATTCGAGTGCCGGAGCGTGTCAACGGAACGCCAACGCTTGGTCCTGGGCGTGCAGCGCGGCTGGCCACCCGGCCGGCTGTACGGTCGCTGTCACACCCGGGCTGGAAAATAGGGCCCTCATCGCCGTTCGGCTGACTCCGGAACGGGTTTCGTCGCCGGCCCTCAGGATCTCGTGAGGGTGCCGGATCTCGCATCGTCATTGGCGTGGAACTGCTGTGCCGCATTGGGTTTGGAGGTGAAGGGGTCGTGGACACGGGCGGAACCTCGTGGGAGCGGTGCAGCGCGGCCCGGGTGGTGGCTCCCGTCCAGCCTCGCAAGCTGGCGAAGGTCCCGTTCGTGGAGCTGGCGGACGGGCGGCTCCAGGGCGTGGTGTCGAGCGGCTCCGACGTCGCACGGGTGTACGTCTCCTGGATCGCGGCCGGAACGCACGCCTACCACTGCAGCACCAACAACAACCGGCCGTGCGGCGGGCTGCGAGGCTCGCCCTGCAGGCACCTCGAGGCGCTGGTCGAAGCGGCGGTGTCGCAGTATGGGACCGAGCGGGTCGGCCGCTACCTGCGCGTCGACGACCACGAGGCGGGCTCGTCGGGGATCGACCTGATGCGGCGCCTGCGCGGCCAGCACGAGCCGACACCGGCGGCCCTGGTGTTCAGCCGCTTCTTGCGCCACCTGGCCTACCTGGAGCTGCCCACGACCACCGAGCCGATCCCTGAGCTGCACTGGTTCCCGGCCACGGGGGCGATTCGCTGATGCTCGGCACACAGCTCACCGAGCTGCTGGAAAGCGCCCCACCCGGGACCGGAGAGGCCCTCGACCTGGTGGCCGGGTTCGACGACTGCCTGGTGCAGGGCTTTGCGCGCCTCGGCGACGAGCGGGTCGCGGCGCTGGCGGCGCTGGCGGGGGCGGTCGCCGCCACACCGCTCGGCGAGCGGGCTGCCGAGGCGGTGGAGAAGGTCGCCGCCGGCTCGGTCGCCGATGCCCACCTGGCGGCGCTTGCGGGAGGCCGCGCCGCCCTGCTCGGCGCGGTCCACGACGCCCTGCTGGCACGGCTGGACGCCGCGCTGGGCCGGTGGCGGGCGGCATGGGAGGAGCCGCCCACACCGTGGCCGGCCGCTTCGGACGCGGCGCCAGGACCGCCCGACTCGGCGCCGCCGCCCAACCCGGACGCGGCGCCAGAGCCGCCCGCCGCACCACCGCCGGGCCCGCCCGACCCGGACGCGGCGGCACGGACGGCGGAGAACCTGTGCGGGGGAGCCAGGTCCTGGCTCCATGAGCTGGCGATCGCCGGGTGGCGCGGGGTCGACCACGACCTTGTCGCCGCGGCGGACCAGACGCTTCAGGGTCTGCTGGCCGAGCCGGGTCTGCGACGTCTGGCGGTGCTGCTCGACGGGCTGGCGGGGGAGCTGCGGGGATCGTGCCCGGTCGGGGCGATGGAGCATCTGCCGGTCCGGCGCTGGGCGGACCTGTGGTCGCGTGCGCTGCTGCTGTCGCAGGCGGGCGGCTGGCCGGGCGCTCCCGGAGCCGCCGGAGCGGCCGGAGCGGCCGGAGCGGCCGGAGCGGCCGGAGCGAACAGGGTGTCGGGGCGGCTGCTGGTCCTCGGCGCCGACGTCCACGAGCACGGTACCGCGGTGCAGGTCCAGGTCCACGGCGTGCTAGAGACCGCCGGCGGCGACGGCGCCCGGCTGGTGCGCACCAGCGTCGCCGCCGCCAAGGTGGACACCATCGCCGGTCCGGCGCTGTGGCGGCTGCTGGACGACTTCCCGGTGCTGCTGGGCGCGTTGGCGAACCACCGCAGCCTCGAGGTCGCGGACCTGCCGATGCTGCCCAGCGGCGACCTGGTCTGGTGCGACCGGCAGGCCAGCCTGGGCGAGCCCGCCGACCCGTTCGTCAGCGCACGGGTCCTGCTCGCCGGCGCGGTCGCCCCCGCGGTGCCCCCGCTGGACTGCCATCCGGTGCGGATCGCCGAGCCGGTGCTGGTCGAGGGGTACTCGGTCACGGTCGGCGACACGACGGCCGCCAGGCTCTTCGACACCCCCACGGCAGTCACGCTCGACCTGGACGGGACCCCGCTCCCCGTCGATCTCGACCGCCTGCCGAGCTGCGGCCCGCTGACGCCGGAGCGGGTGGCGTCGTCCTCCGCGTGCGTGGGCCTGATGCGCTGGGACGACGGCGGCTGGAGGCTCCAGCCGCTGGCGGTCCAGATGACCTCGAAGCGCCAGATGGTCGGCGTGCACAACGGCGACTGGGCGCTGGGCCCCACCGACCGCGAGGTGGTGAAGGCGGAGGCCAAGGCCGGTGACGCGGTGGTTGTGTTACGGGAGCGGGCCGGGCGCCTGCTGCGACGATGAGCGTCTCGCGGGCCGACGAGAACCGGCGCCAAGTGCTCTACTGGCGCCTGCTGGCTCGCGTGTTCGACGGCGAGGAGCACCCATCACTGGAGTCGGCCAGCGTGGCGATCGTCGAGGACCTCGGCCTGCCGCCGGCGCTGCTCGATCCGGGGGTGTCGGTGGACACCGT
>JBEDUQ010000402.1:0-12349 GCA_040414855.1 Actinomycetota bacterium | reverse complement strand
CGATCCCGGCGCCAAGGTCGACATCCCGGTGTGGTGCCGGCTCAAGGACCAGGAGATGGTCGCGCGCGAGGACCGCGCCGAGGGCGGCTGGAGCTTCCGGGTCCGCCGCCTCCGCTGAGGGCCAGGGCCGGCAGGCCGTGGACCTCGAGATCCCCGAGCGCGCCCTGGTGGTCCTGGTCGGCGCGCCGGGCTCCGGAAAGTCGACCTTCGCGGCGCGGAGCTTCGCCCCTACCGAGGTGCTCAGCTCCGACGCGTTCCGGGCGATGCTCACCGACGACCCGGCCGACCTCGACGCCACCCCCGCCGCCTTCGAGCTGCTCCACGCGGTCGCCGCCAGACGGCTCGCCGGCGGGCGGCGGACGGTGATCGACGCGACCAACGTGCAGCCGGCCGCGCGCAGGCCGCTGATCGAGCTGGCCCGGCGCTACGACCGCACCCCGGTGGCGATCGTGTTCGACCTGCCCGAGGAGCTGTGCCAGGAACGCAACCGCCTGCGCGGCCGGGTGGTGCCGGCCAGCGCCGTCCGCCGGCACGCGCTGCGGCTGCGCGGCTCCCTCTGCCGGTTGCGGGACGAGGGCTTCGCGGAGGCCTACGTGCTCGCCACGCCGGCGGAGGTCGACCGGGCGCGCGTGGTGCCCCCAGGTGCCGGGTAGGGGCGGCTGGGGGTTTCTGGCGGCTGGGTTCCCTAGTGGAAGCTCTCGCCGCAGGCGCAGGAGCCCTGGGCGTTGGGGTTGTCGATCGTGAAGCCGGACTTCTCGAGCGTGTCGAGGTAGTCGATCTTGGCGCCCGAGAGGTAGGGCGCGCTCATCTTGTCGGTCACGACCTTGACGCCGGAGGTCTCGCCGCCGACGTCGCCCTCCAGCGAACGGTCGTCGAAGAAGAGGGCGTAGCGGAGACCGGAGCAACCACCGGGCTCGACCGCGATGCGCAGGGCAAGGTCCTCACGACCCTCGCGGGTAAGCAGGTCACGTACCTTGGCCGCTGCATCCTCGGTCAGGCTCACGACCGGCGCGACGGTCTGCATGGCCTCGGACATCTTGCTCCTTTCACATCCCGCCGAACCGGGAAGCTCGCCATCGGCATCTGCCAGCACCACCGATGATAGCGCCCTATCCCGTACCCGCCAGCGCCTCGGCCACATCGCGGACCTTGCCGCCGCTGGCGCGGACCAGGTCGTCGGCACCGATCTCGAACACGTGGCGGGGCGTCCCGGCGGCCGCCCAGACGCCGCCCAGCTCGACAAGGTCCTGGTCGATCAGCACGTCGAGCGGCGCGGGATGACCAAATGGCGGGGTCCCGCCGATCGCGAAGCCGGTGGCGGCGCGCGCCTGGTCGGCGTCGGCCTTGCGGACGCGGGCGACCCCAAGGAGCCTCGCGACCTTGTCCAGGTCGACGCGGTTGCTGCCGCTGGTCAGCACCAGCACCGGGCGGTCGTCGGCCATGAACACCAGCGACTTGACGATCTGGGCGACGTCGCAGCCGACCGCGCGGGCGGCGTCGGCGGCGGTCCTGGTGCCGTCTGGGAACTCGATCACCCGAAGCTCGAGGCCGAGGGCCCTGGCGGCGTCGATGACCGGTCCGGCTTGCTTGGGTAGCTGGCTCATGGGCGTTATGGTAGCGAAGCCCAGGCTCGCCCGACCTGCTCCGCCAGGCGCTCCAGCAACGGCGCGGCCTCGGCCATCGAGCGCAGCTGGTCGGGCTCCAGCTCGGACAGGCCCCTGGCCTCCTCGAAGCCGGCGGCGCGCAGCTCCAGCTCGGCGACCTCGACGATGCCGCCGAGCGCGACCACCGGGACGCCCTGCTCGGCGGCGGCCCTGGCGACCCCGACCGGCGCCTTGCCGCGCAGGCTCTGGGCGTCGATCTTGCCCTCGCCGGTGATCACCAGGTCGGTGCCTTCGAGCGCGTGGTGGAAGCCGATCAGGTCGAGGACCAGCACGATGCCGCTGCGCAGCTCGGCGCCGAGGAAGGCGATCGCGCCGGCGCCGAGGCCGCCGGCCGCGCCGGCCCCGCTGACCTCGGCAAGGTCGGCGCCGAGGTCGGCGGCCAGTACCCTGGCGTAGCGGCGCAGCGCGCTGTCCAGCAGCAGCACGTCCTCCGGGGTGGCGCCCTTCTGCGGGCCGTAGACCGCCGCGGCGCCGGCCGGGCCGACCAGCGGGTTGTCCACGTCGGCGGCGACCGTGACCCGGACCTTCGCCACCCTCGCGTCCAGCCCGGCGGTGTCGACGTGCTCCAGCCGCAGCAGCGCGGCGCCGCCCGGCGGCAGCGGCTCGCCGGCGGCGTCGAGGAAGCGGGCGCCGAGGGCGCTGGCCATGCCGGTGCCGCCGTCGGTGGTGGCGCTGCCGCCGATCCCGAGCACCAGGTCGGTCACGCCCAGGTCGAGGGCGGCGCGGAGCAGCTCGCCGGTGCCGTAGGTGGTCGCCTCCAGCGGGGCGGGGCGCCCGCCGGGCAAGCGCCAGAGGCCTGACGCCTCGGCCATCTCGACGAAGGCGCGCTCGCCGCTGACCGCGATCGCCGCCTCGACCCGCTCCCCGGTGGGGCCGGTCGCCGCGACCGGCACCCGCTCGAACCCGGCGGCGACCACCGCGGCGAGCGTGCCGGCGCCGCCGTCGCCGATCGGCAGGCGCACCACCTCGACGTCGGGGCGCGCGCGCCGCAGCCCCGCCTCGATCGCGCCGGCGGCCTGCTCGGCGGTGAGGCTGCCCTCGAATTTGTCTGGTGCGACGATCACGCGCATGCCGCGTAGGATATCCGGCATGGGAGGTCGACCGCGTGGGCGCCCTCGCGGCGACCGGCCGCGCCAACCCGCGCGCCCCAAGCAGCCCGGCCAGGGCGACCGCAAGGGCGAAGGCCAGGCGAATGCGGCCGCCAAAGGGAGCGGCGCGGCTGGGGCCGGCGCTGCTGACGACGGTGCCGCGAGGCCGAGTCGCGGCCCCCGGGCGGCCCGGGCAGCCCGGGTGGCGGGGGCGCTCAATCCCCGCAAGACCCCGACCACGTCCCGGGTCGGGACCGCCGCCCTGCTGTTCGGCGCGCTCGGGGTGGTGCTCGGGATCCTCGGATTGACGGTGAACCGCGCCTACATCCAGCCGGCGGGGCTGACGCTGCTGCTGGCGGTCCTCTGGGGTGTCCGGGCGCTCATGATGCGCTGACACCCGTCATGAGATTGCTCTGAAGGCTGGCCTCAGAAATCCGGGCATTCCCGGTCATCGCGGCGGATCGCCGCTTGCCCAGGCATAGAATGTGCCTACTTTCACAAGTTCGATCCGAGCCGAACGGAGAGGCCTCCCATGACGACTGCCACGCATGACAACGTCGTGTTCCTCGACCTCCTCGGACCCGATCGCGCCTCGGAGCGGGGCACCACCTGCCCGGGAGAGCTGCCGCCAGCATCCGATCCTGAGCTGGTCGAGCGCGCCACCGCCGCCCGCGCGGCCCTCGGCGACCGCGCCTTCATCCTCGGCCACCACTACCAGCGCGACGAGGTGATCCAGTTCGCCGACGCCCGCGGCGACTCGTTCCGGCTCGCGCAGCAGGCCGCCGTTCGACCCGAGGCCGAGTTCATCGTCTTCTGCGGCGTCCACTTCATGGCCGAATCGGCCGACATCCTGACCAGCGAGGACCAGCGGGTGGTCCTGCCCGACCTCGCCGCCGGCTGCTCGATGGCCGACATGGCCACCGCCGCCCAGGTCGAGGAGGCCTGGGAGGTGCTCGAGGACTGGGTGCCCGGTGAGGTCCTGCCGCTCACCTACATGAACTCCTCCGCCGCCATCAAGGCGTTCACCGGCAACCAGGGCGGAGCCGTCTGCACCTCGTCCAACGCCTCCAGGGCGATGCGCTGGGCGTTCGAGCGGCGCGGCAAGATCCTGTTCCTGCCCGACCAGCACCTCGGCCGCAACACCGCCGTGCAGCTCGGGCTCGGGCTCGACGACTGCGTGGTCTGGGACCCGCATCGGGACGAGGGCGGCCTGGACCCCGAGCGGGTCGAGGACGCCAAGGTGATCCTCTGGCGCGGCCACTGCTCGGTCCACAACCGCTTCATGCCCGAGCACGTCGACCTGGTCCGCGAGCGCATCCCCGGGGTCAAGGTGATCGTCCACCCGGAGTGCCGCCACGAGGTCGTCGAGAAGGCGGACCTGGTCGGATCGACCGAGCGGATCGTCGCCGTGCTCGACGCCGCGCCCGCCGGGTCCAAGTGGGCGGTCGGCACCGAGCTGAACCTGGTGCACCGGCTCGCCGCCGAGCACCCCGACAAGACCGTCGCCTTCCTGGACCGCACCGTCTGCTTCTGCTCGACGATGAACCGGATCGACCTGCCGCACCTGGTCTGGTCGCTGGAGGAGCTGCTGGCCGGGCGGGTCCCCAATCGCATCGAGGTCGACCCGCGGACCCGCGCCGGCGCGCTGCTGGCGCTGGAGCGCATGCTGGCCCTGCCCGCCGCGTAGGGTGCTGTTTCCCGAGCCGAGGAGAGGCGATGACGACACCCATCAGCGACGAGCAGATGGCGGCCGCGCTGGCCACCAGCAGGGACTACAGCATCCTGATCCTGCGGGCGGGGCCGAACTGGAAGATGGAGGGGGTGCGCGAGATCGTCACCGAGCACGGCCGGCGGAATCTCTCGCTGCGCGCCGACGGGCTCATGTCGATCATCTGCCGCGTCACCGACGACTCCGAGCTCGCCGGCATCGGCGTCTTCAACGCCGACCCCGACGAGACCCGGCGGATCATGGAGGACGACCCGGGCGTCAAGGCCGGCGTGTTCGTCTACGAGATCCATCCGTGCCGGAGCTTCCCCGGCGACGCCCTCCCCGGCTGAGGCTCAGGCGGCGCGGGCCGAGTCGAAGCGCTCGGCGAGGAAGCGGCCGACCTCGTCGAGCGCTCTGGTCGACTCGGGCACCAGCCCCGCGAAGTAGTGCCAGACGTGGATCATCTCGGGCCAGATCTCCAGGGTGATCTCGACCCCGTCCGTTCGCGCGCGCTCGGCCAGCCGGATCGCGTCGTCGCGGAGGATCTCGTGGTCGCCGGCGTGGATCAGCAGCGGCGGCCGGCCGTGCAGGTCGGCGTAGATCGGCGCGGCCAGCGGCGTGTGCGGGTCGAGCCCGCCGAGGTAGACGGCGCCCTCCCTGGCCACGCCCGAGGCGTCCAGTACCGGGTCCAGCTCCGCGCGGGTCTGGACCGACTCACCGAGGCCCTCCAGGTCGACCCACGGCGACAGCACCGCGGCGGCCGCGGGCAGCGGCAGCCCGGCGTCCCTGGCGGCGACCATGGTCGCGATCGCAAGGCCGCCGCCGGCGGAGTCGCCGGCGACCGCCAGCCGTCCGGGGTCGCCGCCCTGGTCGAGCAGCCAGCGCCAGGCGGCGACCGCGTCCTCGACCGCGGCCGGATGGGGATGCTCCGGGGCCAGCCGGTACTCGGGCAGCAGCACCCTGGCGCCGGCGGCCATCGCCAGTCCGGCCGCCAGGCGCCCGTGGCTGGCGATCGAGCCCAGCTGGTAGGCCCCGCCGTGCAGGTACAGGACCGCGGGCCGGGCCGGCGCCCCGGCCCGCGCGAACCAGGCCGCGCGCATGCCGGCCACCGTGAGCGACTCGGTGGTCGCGCCCTCGACCGGCGGCATCAGGCGTGGCCCGCCGTCCAGCCGCATCCGCCGCTGCCCGATGGTCAGCTCGGACTCGCGGGACTCGCCGCGCAGGAACTCGATGATCACCCGGAGCTCCTCGCTGGCCATGAGCCCTCCTCAGCGGCAGTCGGGGCGTTCCCGGTGGATCTGGTGTTCGCGGTGTTCCTGGCAGTATGACCGGACAGGCGGCGGGCCGGGAGGCGGTTGCCTCCCGGCCCGTATATCCGTATATCGAGGTGCGGGTCGCGCGCCTCAGAGCGGGATCAGCCCGTTCGGGTTGAGCACGTACTTGCGCGCCGCACCCTTGTCGAACTCCTGGTAGCCCTCCGGCGCATCCTCCAGCGGGATCACCGTCGCGTTGACGTTGCGCGCGATGCTCGCCTTGTCGTTCAGGATCGCCATCATCAGCTTCCGGTTGTAGCGCATCACCGGGCACTGGCCGGTGGTGAACGAGTGCGACTTCGCCCACCCGAGGCCGATGCGGATGCCGAGCGTGCCCTCCTTGGCGGCGTCGTCGGCGGCGCCCGGGTCGCCGGTCACGTACAGGCCCGGGATGCCGATCCGGGCCGCCGGACGTGCGAGCGTCATGACCGAGTTCAGCACGGTCGCCGGCTGCTCCTTGCGGCTCCCTTCCGTGCCCTGCCCGTGCGCCTCGAAGCCGACGCAGTCGACCGCCGCGTCGACCTCGGGGGTGCCGAGGATCTGCTCGACCTGCTCCGGCAGGTCCGCGTGCTGGGCGAGGTCGATGGTCTCGCAGCCGAAGCTGCGCGCCTGAGCTAGCCGCTGCGGGTTCACGTCCCCGACGATCACCACCGCCGCGCCGAGCAGCTGCGCCGAGGTGGCGCAGGCGAGCCCGACCGGGCCGGCGCCGGCGATATAGACGGTCGACCCCGGCCCGACGCCCGCGGTGAACGCGCCGTGGAAGCCGGTCGGGAAGATGTCCGAGAGCATCGCCAGGTCCTGGATCTTCTCCATCGCCTGCTCGCGGTCGGGGAACTTCAGCAGGTTCCAGTCCGCGTACGGGACGGTCACGAACTGCGACTGGCCACCACGCCAGCCGCCCATGTCGACGTACCCGTAGGCCGCTCCGGCGCGGGCCGGGTTGACATTCTCGCAGACCCCGGTGTTGCCCTCCTTACAGTTGCGGCAGCGGCCGCAGGCGATGTTGAACGGCACGCTGACCAGGTCGCCCATCTTGATGAACTCGACGTCACGGCCGAGCTGGACGACCTCGCCGGTAATCTCGTGGCCCAGCGTCTGGCCCATGGGCGCGGTCGTGCGGCCGCGCACCATGTGCTGGTCGGAGCCGCAGATGTTGGTCGCGACCACGCGCAGGACTACGCCATGCTCGAGCATGCGGTGCTGCTCTGGCAGCTCGAGCTTCGGATACTCGAGGTCGAGGACCTCGACCTTGCCCGGGCCCTGGTACACAACTCCGCGATTCGCGGTGACGGTCACGGCTGCCACCTCCATTGGCGCCTCGTGCTCTATCCCCCCTACCAATTGCATCGGCAGGGGAGCGTGTCGGCTAACACCCCTCCTTCCCTCTCTGCTTGCCTCCTTACGGTTCCACCCGACGAGAATCGGCCAATTTATCGCTACCGCTCAGTTCAGTACAACAAGACAAGCACGTCTTTTTTATCGGCTGATCTGACCCCGCCCGGGGCTTAGAGTTGGTGGCGATGGCCGCCACCAGAGCCCCAAACGCCGGCGTCAGCTCGCTGGCGGCGACCCTCGCGGTCGTCAGCGCGGCGGCGTGCTGGGGCATCGCGGCGATCATGGCCAAGGTCGCCTTCGAGCACGGCGTCCCGCCGGAGCGGCTGGCCCAGGCGCGCGCGACCGTCGCGCTCCTGCTGCTGGCGCCGGCGCTCGCCTGGCGCTGGCGCGGGCTGCTGCGGCCGCCGCGCGGCACGCTGCCGGTGCTGCTCGGCTTCGGGCTCTGCGTCGCGGGCGTCAACTACGCCTACTACGTCGCCATCGACCACCTCGCCGTCGGCGTGGCCATCTCGCTCCAGTACACCGGCCCGGTCCTGGTGCTCGGCTGGACCGTGCTGGTCGCCCGCAGGCACCCCGGCCGGCTGGCGTGGGCGGCGGCGGGCTGCACCCTCGCCGGCGCCGTGCTGGTGAGCCAGGCGTACGCGGGCTTCTCCGGGGTCGACCTCGCCGGGCTCGCCGGCGGCGCCGCCTCCGCGCTGCTGTTCGCGGCCTACCTGCTGACCGCCGAGGCGGCTGGCCGGGCCGGCGCACACCCCGCCACCGTGCTGGTGTGGGGGTTCGCTACCGCGATCGTGGCGCTCGGCCCGATCTCGCCGTGGTGGTCCTGGCCGTTCTCGGTTCTGCGGGAGCCACGGGTGGCGCTCGCGGTGGTCGGCGTCGGGGTGGTCGGCACCCTGCTGCCGTTCTTCCTGGCGGTCGGGGCGGTCAGGGTGGTCTCGGCGGCGACCGCCGGGATCGCGGCGACCTTCGAGCCCGTGTTCGCGGCCGCCTTCGCCTGGATGTTGCTGGGGCAGCGGCTGGAGCCGGTCCAGCTGGGTGGCGGGCTGCTGGTGGTCGCCGGCGTGATGGTCGCGCAGCTGGCCCAGGCGCGCCGCCGGCCGGTCCGCGATGCGGAGAGCAGCCCGGTCAGTGCCGCGTGATCCGCACCGACTCGCCCGTCCCGCCGGCGGCAACTTCGACCTCGCCGCCGACCGGGAAGGTGATCTGCGGGCTGGTGTGGCCGAAGTCGAGGTTGGCGACGACCGGGAGCCCGCGCAGCTCCGGCTTGGACCCCACGATCAGCTCGAGCAGCTCCCTGGTCATGCCGGTGGCCACCTGGAAGCGGCCGATCAGCAGACCGGCGACCCGCTCGGCGCCCGGCTGCTGGAGCAGCGCGGTCAGCACCCGGTCGAACTGCTCCGGTCTCGACTCGAAGTCGTCCTCGACGAAGAGCACGGCGCCGCCGAGGTCTGGCATGAACGGGGTGCCGTGCAGCAACGAGAGGGTCGACAGGTTGCCCCCGACGATCCGGCCGGAGGCCTCGCCCTCCCCCAGCCCCCACCAGCCCTGGTTGGGCCGCGGCTCGCGGGCCTCCTGGTCCAGGTACCACTTGTCGTCGGTCCAGGTCGCGGCCGGCGCCAGCTCCAGCGGCCCGTCGCCGAACAGGCAGTCGGCGAACCAGCGCAGCGTGTCCTCGAGATGGCGCAGCATCCCGAAGCTGCTCCAGTGCGGCCCGGAGTAGGTCACCATGCCGGTCCTCGCCAGGACCCCGGCCTGGAGCGCGGTGATGTCCGAGTAGCCGCAAAGGACCTTCGGGTGGGCGCCGATCAGCTCCCAGTCGAGCCGGGGCAGGAGCTGGTTGGCGTTGTAGCCGCCGATCACGGTGAGGATCCCGGCGACCTCGGGGTCGGCGAACGCCGCGTGCAGGTCCGCGACCCGCGAGGCGACGCTGGAGGAGGTGAAGGCGTCGGCTTCGTCGACGTGATCGCCGAAGCTGAGCCGAAGCCCCAGCTCGGCGAGGCGGCGGTCGGCGATCGAACGCACCTCGTCCGGGATGAGCTGGCGCGAGAGCGAGGGGGCGATGACCCGGATCAGGTCGCCGCGACGGAGCTTCGGCGGCAGCACCGTGTCCATGCCGGCGCATGCTCGCAGCCGGTGTGCGATTGAACAACCGAATTCCCGGTAGGCTGACGCGCGTCGCGCCGGCCCCGGGGACTCGCGGATGGGAGAACCGGACGGGCGCGACTAACCTAGAACCTATACGCGACGACCCCAAGTCCGGGAGCAGTACGGTGAGCGACCACGACGAGGTCACCACGGGCAGGGCCCTCGACCAGGTGCCCGACCCCGACCCCCATGAGACCAGCGACTGGCTGGCCTCCCTGAGCGACGTTGTCCAGCGCGAGGGCCCGCACAGGGCCCGCTTCCTGCTGCGGCGGGTGCTGGAGCACGCCGGCTCCCTGGAACTGGGCATGCCGGCGCTGACCTCGACCGACTACGTCAACACCATCCCGGCCAGCGCGGAGGCGCCCTTCCCCGGGAACGAGGAGCTGGAGCGGCGGCTGCTGGCGATCGTGCGCTGGAACGCGGCGGCGATCGTCTCGCGGGCCAACAAGCCCGAGCTCTCGCTGGGCGGCCACATGGCCTCGTACGCCTCGGCCGCCGAGCTGTTCGAGGTCGGCTTCAACCACTTTTTCAAGGGCAAGGACGAGGGCCCGGGCGACCAGATCTATTTCCAGGGGCATTCCTCGCCAGGCGTGTACGCCCGGGCGTTCCTGGAGGGTCGGCTGAGCGAGCAACAGCTCGACGAGTTCCGCCAGGAGACCAAGCCCGGCGGCCTGTCGTCCTACCCGCACCCGAGGCTCATGCCGGAGTTCTGGGAGTTCCCCACCGTCTCCATGGGCCTGGGCGCCATCAACGCCATCTACCAGGCCCGCTTCAACAAGTACCTGAACCGTCGGGGCCTGGTCGACACCAGCGGCTCGCGGGTCTGGGCGTTCCTCGGCGACGGCGAGATGGACGAGCCGGAGGCGGTCGGCGCTCTCGGCGTGGCCGCCCGCGACCAGCTCGACAACCTCACCTTCGTGATCAACTGCAACCTCCAGCGCCTGGACGGCCCGGTCCGCGGCAACGGCAAGATCATCCAAGAGCTCGAGGGGCTGTTCCGCGGCGCCGGCTGGAACGTCATCAAAGTGCTGTGGGGCCGCGAGTGGGACGCGTTGCTGGAGCGCGACCGCTCCGGCGCGCTGGTCTCCAAGCTCAACTCGGTCCCCGACGGCGCGCTCCAGACGCTGGCGGCCGAGGACGCCACCTACGTCCGCGAGCACCTGTTCGACTCCGACGAGCTGCGCGAGCTGATCGACGGCATGTCGGACGACGAGGTCGTGCGGCTGTCGCTGGACCGCGGCGGCCACGACCTCCGCAAGGTCTTCGCCGCCTACCAGGCCGCGGTCGAGCACAAGGGCCAGCCGACGGTGGTGATCGCCCAGACGATCAAGGGGCGCGGGCTCGGGCGCGAGTTCGAGGCCCGCAACGCCACCCACCAGATGAAGAAGTTCGTGCGGGGCACGCTGAACAGCTTCCGCGACCGCCTCGGCCTGGACATCGCGGACGAGCAGCTCGCCGGCGGCTACCCGCCCTACTACAAGCCCGCCGAGGACTCCGAGCTGAACGTCTATCTGGTCGAGCGGCGCAAGCAGCTGGGCGGCCCCGTACCGCGGCGGGTGGTCCGCTCCAGGCCGCTCGACCTGCCCGGCGACCAGTCCTACGAGCGGCTCAAGCAGGGCTCCGGGCGCCAGGAGGTCGCCACCACCATGGCGCTGGTCCGCCTGATCAAGGACCTGCTGCGCCACCCGGACGTCGGCAAGCGGATCGTGCCGATCATCCCCGACGAGGCCCGCACCTTCGGGATGGACTCGCTGTTCCCACAGCTCAAGATCTACTCGGTTCACGGGATGAACTACGACGCCGTGGACCGCGACCTGGTGCTGTCCTACAAGGAGGACACCGCCGGCCAGATCATGCACGAAGGGATCACCGAGGCGGGCTCGATGAGCGAGTTCCACGCCGCGGGGTCGAGCTACGCGACCTTCGGCGAGCCGATGATCCCGGTCTACGTCTTCTACTCGATGTTCGGCTTCCAGCGCACCGGCGACCTGGCCTGGAGTGCCGGGGACCAGCGCTGCAAGGGCTTCCTGATCGGCGCCACCGCCGGGAGGACCACCCTGAACGGCGAGGGCCTCCAGCACCAGGACGGCCACTCGCCGCTGCTGGCGTCCACCAACCCCGCCTGCGTCGCCTACGACCCGTCGTTCGCCTTCGAGATCCCGGCGATCGTCCGCGACGCGCTGGAGCGGATGTACGGCGAGCACGCCGAGGACGTCTTCTACTACCTGACGGTCTACAACGAGCCGATGGTCCAGCCGGCGATGCCGGAGGGACTCGACGACGCCGAGATCGTCCGCGGGCTGTACCGCTACCGGCAGGCCGAGACCCCGCGCGCCCACCGCGCCCAGCTGGTCGCCAGCGGCAGCGCGATGGGGGCGGCCCTGCGGGCGAGCGAGCTGCTGGCCGACTTCGACGTCGCGGCAGACGTCTGGAGCGCCCCCGGCTGGCAGCGGCTCCGCGAGGACGCGCTGGAGTGCGAGGAGTGGAACCGCCTGCACCCGGCCGACGAGCAGCGGGTGCCGCTGGTCCACCGGACCTTCGCCGAGGTCGACGGCCCGATCGTGGCGGTGACCGACTTCATGCGGGCGGTCCCGGACCAGATCTCGCGCTGGGTCCCGCGGCCCTTCACCATCCTGGGCACCGACGGCTTCGGCCGCTCCGACACACGCGCGGCGCTGCGTCGCCACTTCAAGATCGACGCGGAGAACATCGTGGTGGCGACGCTCCAGGAGCTGGCGATCGCCGGCGACGTCAAGCCCGAGGTGGTCGCCGACGCGATCAAGCGCTTCGAGCTCGACCCGGAGGCCACCACCCAGGTCCCGTAGTGCCCGACCCTCTGCCCCGGCTGGGGGCCCCTCGGGTCCCCTTGGCCCCGGCTGGGGACCCCTCCGGTCCCCCCGGCTCCGGCTGGGAACACGTGGACTTGTCGATCTAGTCCTTTGGCGACGAGTCGACGAACGGCGGACGGGTGACCTCGACGGCGCCGCGCCTGCCGCGGACGTCGACCTCCAGGGCGGTTCCCGGCTCGGCCAGCGGCCGCTCGACGTAGGCGAGCGCGATGCCGTGGCGAAGCGTCGGCGAGAAGGTGCCGCTGGT
>JBEDUQ010000401.1:0-5064 GCA_040414855.1 Actinomycetota bacterium | reverse complement strand
CTACTTCCTCTCGCACGGCACGACTCCCGACGGCCTCGACGACGAGGTCACCAGGCACCTGACAGCCCTGGAAGAGCAGATGGGCCGCAAGCTCGGCGATCCCGCGGATCCGCTGCTGGTCAGCGTCAGGTCCGGGGCCAAGTTCTCCATGCCGGGCATGATGGAAACCGTCCTCAACATCGGCCTGTCCGACGAGTCGGTCCACGGCCTTGCCAAGCAGGCGGGCAACGAGCGATTCGCCTGGGACTCCTACCGGCGCCTCATCCAGATGTTCGGCAAGACCGTGCTTGGCATCGAGGGTGAGCACTTCGAGCACGCGATCGACAGCGCGAAGAAGGCCAAGGGCGTCAGCGCCGACACGGCTCTGGACGCCGAGGACATGAAAGCCCTGGTGGCGACCTACAAGGAGATCGTCACCGTGTACGCGGGCCGGGAATTCCCGCAGGATCCGCGCGACCAGATGGACCTGGCGATCACCGCCGTGTTCGACTCGTGGAACGCCGACCGGGCCATCCTCTACCGGCGCCAGGAGCGCATCCCGGCGGACCTCGGTACCGCCGTGAACGTGGTGGCGATGGTGTTCGGCAACCTCGATGACGACAGCGGTACCGGGGTGGCTTTCACCCGCGACCCCGGCACCGGCGCGCAGGGCGTCTACGGCGACTACCTGCAGAATGCGCAGGGCGAGGACGTGGTGGCCGGCATCCGCAACACGGTGCCGCTGCAGGACCTGGAGCGCATCGACAAGAGGTCCTATGACCAGCTCATGCAGATCATGCACACGCTGGAGACCCACTACAAGGACCTGTGCGACATCGAGTTCACGATCGAACGCGGCAAGCTGTGGATGCTGCAGACCCGGGTCGGCAAGCGCACCGCGGCGGCGGCGTTCCGGATCGCCACCCAGCTGGTGAACCAGGGCCTGATCGACCTGGACGAGGCGCTCAGCCGGGTCAGCGGCGACGAGCTCGCCCGCCTGATGTTCCCCAGGTTCGACACCGGCGGTGAAGTCACGCTGATCACCAGGGCGATCAGCGCCTCGCCCGGCGCCGCCGTCGGCAAGGCGGTCTTCGACTCCGCGCGGGCCGTCGAGCGCGCCGCGACCGGGGAACGCGTCATCCTCGTCAGGCGCGAGACCAACCCCGACGACCTGCACGGCATGATCGCCGCCCAGGGCATCCTCACCAGCCGGGGCGGCAAGACCAGCCACGCCGCGGTGGTCGCCCGTGGCATGGGCAAGACCTGCGTCTGCGGGGCCGAAGAACTCGAGGTCGACACCAAGGCCGGGCGGTTCACCACGTCAGGCGGGGTCACCGTGCGGGAAGGCGATGTGATCTCCATCGACGGCACCTCGGGCGCGGTGTACCTGGGGGAGGTCCCGGTCGTCGCGTCCAACGTCGTGCAGTACTTCGAAGGCGAGCTCGCGCCAGACACGGACGAGCTCGTGCACGCGGTGCACACGATCATGGCGCACGCGGACGCCAAGCGCCGCCTCGGCGTGCACGCCAACGCGGACAACGGCCCGGACTGCGCGCGGGCCCGCCGGTTCGGCGCGAGCGGCGTCGGCCTGGTCCGCACCGAGCACATGTTCCTCGGCGAGCGCCGCCAGCTCGTCGAGCGCCTGATCCTGGCCGAAAGCACCGACCAGCGCCAGGCCGCGCTCGACGCCCTGGAGCCGCTGCAGCGCGGCGACTTCGTCGAGATCCTCGAGGCGATGGACGGCCTGCCGGTCACGATCCGGCTGATCGACCCGCCGCTGCACGAGTTCCTGCCCGACCTGACCGACCTGAGCGTCAAGGTCGCGGTGGCCGGCGACGGCGCTACCGAGCAGGATCGCAAGCTGCTCGAGGCGGTGCGCCGCCTGCACGAGCAGAACCCGATGCTCGGCCTGCGCGGCGTCCGGCTGGTGCTCGTCATCCCCGGCCTGCTCGACATGCAGGTCCGTGCGATCGCCGGGGCCGCCGCGCAGCTCGTGAAGGCGGGCCGCGACCCGAAGCCGGAGATCATGATCCCGCTGACCGCGAGCGTGCAGGAGATGGAGATCAGCCGGGAGCGGGCTGAGAAGGTGCTGCGCGACGTCGCGGCGGAGACCGGCGTCCACGCGGACATCCCGATCGGCACGATGATCGAGGTGCCGCGGGCCGCCGTGACCGCGGGCGAGATCGCCCGGTCGGCGGAGTTCTTCTCCTTCGGCACCAACGACCTGACGCAGATGACCTGGGGGTTCTCCCGCGACGACGTGGAGGGAGCGTTCTTCAGCCGGTACATCGAGCTGGGCATCTTCGGCGTCTCGCCGTTCGAGACGATCGACGCCGAAGGCGTGGGCCGGCTGGTGCAGATCGCCACGACCGAAGGCCGGGCTGCCCGGCCTGACCTGCACCTCGGGGTCTGCGGCGAGCATGGCGGCGATCCCGCGTCGGTCTGGTTCTTCAACGAGGTGGGGCTGGACTACGTGTCGTGCTCGCCGTTCCGCGTCCCTGTCGCCCGGCTTGAGGCGGGCCGGGCCTCGGTCGCGACCACCGGCAGCGACACTAGGTGAGTGGCCTACAGTCCGCTTGACACCGAGCGCTGGGCGGCTGAGCCGCCCAAGCGCACCGGCCGCACGCAGTTCCAGCGCGATCGCGCGCGCGTCCTGCACAGCTCGGCGCTGCGCAGGCTCGCCGCGAAGACGCAGGTCGTCCAGGTCGGGGCGAGCGATTTCCCCAGGACCCGGCTGACCCACTCACTGGAGTGCGCGCAGATCGGCCGGGAGCTCGGCGCGGCACTCGGCTGCGACCCGGACCTGGTGGACGCGGCGTGCCTGGCGCACGACCTCGGCCACCCTCCGTTCGGGCACAACGGGGAGGCGGCGCTCGCGGCGCTCGCCGATGACGGCGGCGCGCTGGCCTGCGGCGGTTTCGAGGGCAACGCCCAGTCGCTCCGCCTCCTCACCCGCCTTGAGCCGAAGGTCCCCGGCGCGGGCCTCAACCTCACCCGCGCCACCCTGGACGCGGCGCTCAAGTACCCGGTCGTCGGCTCGGGCACGGGCAAATACGGTGCCTACAGATCCGACAGCCCGGTATTCGAGTGGATTCGTTCCGGCGCTCCGCCCGAGCGCCCCGGACGCCCCGGGCGCCCCGGCGGCCCCTGCGTGGAGGCTCAGGTCATGGACTGGGCCGACGACGTGGCGTACTCGGTACACGACCTGGAAGACGGCCTGCACGCCGGGCTAGTGACCCTGAAAAACCTTAAGGATCCTTCCGAACGTACGCATGTTGCACGGGTTGCCCGCACCACCTACTGCCCGGAGTCGTGGCACGTCTCGGTGGCGGAACTCGAGTCGGTATTCACCGAATTCATGGAGCTGCCATGCTGGCGGTTCGGCTTCGACGGCGGCCCCGCCAGCCTCGCCGCGGCCAAGAACCTGACCAGCGAGCTGGTAGGCCGCTTCTGCCAGGCCGCGGAAAAGGCGACGCTGGCCGCCGCGGGCAGCGGACCGCTGACCCGGTACGCGGCCGACCTGGTGGTGCCGCGCCGCCAGCTTCTTGAGTGCGCGCTGCTGAAGGCGGTCGCCGCGCATTACGTGATGAGCCGGGAGGGCGCGGCGGCCCAGCAGGCGCGCGAGCGCGAGCTGATCACCGAGTTGGCGCTGGCCGTCGAGCATGGCGCGCCGTCCACGCTGGACCCGGTCTTCCGCCCGTCCTGGAGCGCCGCCGGCACCGATGAGGTGCGCCGGCGTGTCATCATCGACCAGGTTGCGTCGCTAACCGACACGTCGGCTAGGGTCTGGCACAGTCGGCTCTGTTGATGACTTTAGGAGGCGCTCGTGACCACGTTCGTGATCGTAGGTGGGGGCCTGGCCGGCGCGAAGGCCGCCGAGACGCTTCGCGCCGAGGGATTCGACGGAGAGGTCGTGCTCTTCGGCGACGAGCCGGAGGTGCCCTACGAGCGGCCGCCGCTGTCCAAGGATTACCTGCTTGGCAAGGCCGCCAGGGAGGCCGCCTTCGTGCACTCCGCTCCGTGGTACGCCGAGCACCACGTGGACCTGCGCACCGGCGTCACGGTCGAGGCGATCGACCCGGCCGCGCACACCGTGTCTTTCCGGGTGGACAACCCCGCACTAGAAGGGGCTGCCCGGCCCCCCATCCCCCCGCGGGACACGCTGAGCTACGACAAGCTGCTGCTGGCGACGGGCGCCTCACCCCGGCAGATCGACATCCCGGGAGCCGCCCTGGACGGCGTGCGCTACCTCCGCAGGCTCCCCGACTCCGAAGCGCTGCGCGAGGCGTTCAGCGGCGGTCGCCGGGTGGTCATCGTGGGAGCCGGCTGGATCGGCCTAGAAACCGCTGCGGCTGCGAGCATAGCGGGCGCCCACGTCACGATCGTGGAGCCGCAGCCCAGCGCGCTTTACTACGCGCTCGGGCCAGAGCTTGGCGCGGTCTTCTCTGGGCTGCATCAGGCGCACGGCGTCGAGTTGCGCTTCGGCGAGACGGTGGCGGAGTTCCACGGCGACGCGGCGGGCCGGGTAGGGTCCGTGCTGACCTCCGCGGGCGCCGTGCTCCCCGCGGCCGTGGTCGTGGTCGCCATCGGCGCGCTGCCTAACGACCGGCTGGCGCGGGCCGCCGGGCTCGAGGTCTCCAACGGGGTCATCACCGACGCCGCGCTGCGCACCTCCGCCCCGGACGTCTTTGCCGTCGGCGACGTGGCGAACTCGTTCCTGCCGCTGCTCGGCCGCAATGTACGGGTCGAGCACTGGTCGAACGCGCTCAACGGCGGGCCGGCCGCCGCCAGGTCCATGCTCGGCCAGCAGGTGGAGTACAACAGGGTCCCGTACTTCTTCACCGACCAGTACGACCTGGGCATGGAGTGCGCCGGCCTGCCCTCGCCGGGCAGTTACGACCAGGTCGTCTACCGCGGCGACCCCGCCAGCCCCTCCCTGGAGTTCATCGCGTTCTGGCTGAAAGACGGCCGCCTGGTCGCCGGCATGAACGTGAACGTCTGGGACGTCAACGACGACATCGCGTCCCTCATCCGCTCCGCCCGCATCATGGACGTCTCCCGCCTGACCGACCCCGCCATCCCCCT
>JBEDUQ010000400.1:0-2380 GCA_040414855.1 Actinomycetota bacterium | reverse complement strand
CGCGCGGAACAGCGGCTCCCGGTAGGGCACGGGCGTGGGGGGGACGATCGCGCAGCGCACGCCGCAAGGTTACGTCCCG
This sequence comes from Actinomycetota bacterium, assembly GCA_040414855.1. GTDB lineage: Bacteria > Actinomycetota > CALGFH01 > CALGFH01 > CALGFH01 > DASVXQ01. The sequence goes on along the minus strand of JBEDUQ010000400.1, from coordinate 2,301 downwards.
CCGCCGTGGAACCGGCCGAACCGCACACTCGAGCCGGCGCCGCCGCCGAGTGTGGCTCAGCGTGCGTATAGCGGCCCTAAGCCCACTCTCGGCGAGCGGAAAGTGCCGAGTGTGCGGTTGAGCCCCTAGAGCTGGGAGCCGCGACCGCGCTCGAACCAGATCGCGCGGTCCTTCCAGTCGTGCGCCATCAGCAGCGCCCCGCCCGCGGCCACGGCCGCAAAAACCGACCGCGGACCCGGATGCGGGTGAACCGTCGTCTCGGTGACCAGCGCCACGCAGGCGGCGGCCGCCACGAGGCTCCCGGTGGCGCCGTGATGGCACCGCTGCCCCAGGATCCATAGCCGGCGACGCAGCGCGTCGTACTCGACCAGCTTCCGTACCGTATTTCCCCTTGCCGATTCCATCCTGATCTGCCCCAATAATCGGCGTTTATCCTGCAAACGTGAGAGGACTGGCAGTTCTTTTGGGGGTGCTCGTCATCGCAGGCTGTGGCGGCTCGAAATCGACCTCAACTTCGTTGACGACGACCACCACGGCGACCTTCCCGCCGGCGGCGACCACGACCACGACGACGGCTCCCACGGCGCCCCCGAAGACGACCACCACGTCCGCCACAAAAACGACCACCAGCACGCCCACCGGCGCGATCAACGTGCGCGTGCCGGCGCGATTTACGATCGCCCCGGATGGCGCGGTGACCCCGCCGACGGTCACGATTCCGGCCCACCTTCCGGTCGAGCTGATCGTCGTCTCAAACGGCGCGGCTCACCGGATAAAGCTCGGAACGACCACCTTCACCGTCAACCCCCACGAGCAGGCCGAAAAGCTGATCGACGGCCTGAAGGCCGGGAGCTACCCGTTACAAGTCGACGGCGTGCCGAAGGCCGTCCTCACGATCGGTGGCGAGCCCGGCCCCTAGCCAATCCGCGACCCGACCGCGGCGTCCTTGTCCGGCCGCAGGAGCACCACGCCGAGTTCGTCGTCGATCGCGCCCATCACGAGCACCTCGGAGGTGAACCGGGCGATCACCCGGGGAGTCAGGTTCACACAGCAGACGACGAGCGTGTCGAGCAGCTGCTCGCGCGTGTAATGCGTGATCTGGGCCGAGGATCGCTTGATCCCGATCTCGGGCCCGAAGTCGATCCGGAGCTTCCACGCGGGCACCCGCGCCTCCGGGAACTCATCGACCGAAACTACCCGCCCAACGCGTATGTCGACGGCTTGGAACGCCCCGATATCGATCACGCCAGACAGAGTACGTCGCGACCACCGCGGACGTCTCGGCCTGCGCGGTGCTGGCGCTCGCGTCGGTGCTCGGTGCCGGCGCGGGCGTGGTGGTGGTCGTGGTCGGCGTGGTGGTGGTCGTCGTCGTGCCCGGGTCGGTGCTCGTCGGGTCCGTGCTCGTCGTCGTGTCCGTGCTCGTACTCGGGTCGGTGCTCGCCGGCGGGGTCGTGGTCGTCGCGGCCGGCGTCGTAGAAGTCGTGGTGGTCGTCGTAGGTGCGACCGCGGTGTTCGGGTCGGTCGTAGCTCCGGCGGTCCCGGCGGCGGCGACGGTCGGGGTGGTCGACTGACCCAGCACCGTGGGGTCGGTCTGCGTCTGCGTACGGCCCGGCAGCGGCGCCGGCTTGGCCTTCGGCTTGGTGGTGGCGCCCGCGGGCTGCTTGGCCGCCGTCTTGTCGGGCGACTTCTTGGCGGGGGCCGAGGCCTTCTTGGCCGCCGCCTTGTGCGGGTGCTTGGCCAGGGCGGGGTGGGTGACGGCGGAGACGCCGCCGGTCGCGTGCCGCGTGGTGGTCGTGGTAGTGGCGATCGGCGTCGCCGGCACCGAGGCGACGACCGCGCTCTGTGTCGCCGCGTGATGGTGCGCCGGGGCCCGTGCCGGCTGGTCGACCTCGACCGCGCCGGCGGTGACCAGCGCCGCAGCGGCCAGGCCGGCCGCGGCCTTGGTGGCGATCGCGCCCACGCTGGCCGACAGGAGACCGCCGCCGGTGGATCCGATCATCGCGGTGGCGCCCGCGCCGGCCGCGGCGGTCGATCCGACGGCCGCGGCGCTCGCACCCGAGGCGCCGGCGCCGGATGCGCTCGAGCCGGCCCCGGCTCCGGCGGAATGGCCGATGTGCAGGATCGCCAGCTTGCGCAACAGCGCGAACCCGCCGATCGGCAGCACGGCGGCCAGCGCCTTGCTGGTGTCGCCCAGCTGGGTCTTGAACATCCCGCAGCGCTCGCAGGTCCGCAGGTGCCGGCGGACCAGCGGCCCGGGGCGCCGGCGCAGGCCCTCGGCGACCTCGCCAAGTTCCATCCGCA
>JBEDUQ010000399.1:0-6301 GCA_040414855.1 Actinomycetota bacterium | reverse complement strand
ACCAGCTCAACCAGGCGCTGGGGTCCAGCGCCTTCACCACCGGCCAGCACGTCTTCTTCCGCCGGGGCGCCTACCTCCCCGCCAGCCCGCGAGGCAGGGCGCTGCTCGCCCACGAGGCCGCCCACGTCGTCCAGCAACGGGGAGGCGGCACGACGGAGGGGGTCGTGCAGCGCAAGCGCCCCGAGGAATTCAAGACCTACCAGGAGGCCAAGAATTTCAACGCCTACAGCAAGGCCCACCTGGACGAGCAGGGGAGCGACCCGCTCAGCGCACACGTCGGCCAGCCATTCGGGCCGACCGAGCGGAAAAACATCTACGCCACCAACGAAGCGCGGAACGGCGGGCAGCTCACCTCCGACTCCGACCCCCTCCGTACCCTCACCCGCCTGGACTCCACAGTGGTGCCGCATGTCGACCACCGGTTCCCCAAGTCGCAGGGAGGCACCAACAGCTACACCAACGCCAGGGTGATCTCGGCGGAGGAGAACATCCGCAAGAGCGATAAGCGGGAGCTCTCCAAGGAGCCGGTGAAGGCGCTGGCCCAGTACAGCAAACTGAAGGATCCGTCGCAGGGTGTGATGAAGGGCGCGGACTTCAGTGCGGAGCAGAAGAACAAAATCTACGAGGCGAACATCAAGCATTACGGCGACGGGAGCATCCACTCGGATTCCGACGCCTCGAAGCTGGAGCGGTCCGATTCGTCGGAGCTGCCGCACGTCGACCACGTCACGCCGAAATCTGATTACGGCACGAACTATTACTTCAACGCGAAGCTCATCGCGGCCGACGAGAACATCAAGAAGGGCGGGGTGAAGGAGGAGATCGGGTTCGCGCGGGAGAACCCGTATGACGAATTCGAGCTCAGCTTGACGCTCCCGGAGTTCATCCAGCGGCGCAACACGCCTCGAGATCAACGACAGCGCGAGGAGATCGAGACGGCCGAGAAGCGCGTCGCAACGGAGCAGGAGGAGGAGGAGCGGCACTACAGAAAGCTGGACACCAAGAAGCGCCAGCAGAGGCTGAAGCGGAAGCGCTCGCAGAGCAAGGGCGCCAGCGAGGAGCGACCGAAGAAGAGGAAGAAGGTGACCATCGCCGCGGCCCGGAAGGTTGGCGGCCGCAGGGTCAAGGGTCCAAAGAGGCGGAAGCCGAGGTAGCAGGGGAAGCAGCCGAAGTAGCGGTCCGCGACGGGTTAGCAGACGCGGCGGCAGACGCTCTGGCGACGCCTGGCGGTTTGACTTGTTGTGAGCAGTTCAAGCCTCGTGGAGACCGTCGCATGTTCCAGGACCTCGACGCGACCTTGGCCGCGCTGCTCGACGCCGAGTTGGCGGTCGAGAACGTCGCGGTCAGCTTCGCCACCCCCGACGACCAGTTCCCGCCCTCTGGCGTCAGCCCGCCGGCGATCTCGTTCTTTCTCTACGAGGTCAACGAGGACAACCAGCTGCGCAGCAACGAGTGGGAGCTGGCGCGCCGCGACGACGGCATGGTCACGCGCAAGCGCCCACCGGTGCGGGTCGACTGCTCCTACCTGATCACCGCGTGGCCCAGCCCGAGCGCCCCCGATCCCGCCCACGACGAGCACCGCCTGCTGGGCGAAGTGCTGAAGGTGCTGCTGCGCCACCGCAAGATCCCCGACGACTACCTGCGCGGCGAACTGGCCGGCCAGGAGCCGCCGCTGCGCGCCCACGTGGTCGCCGAGGGCCAGCTCCGCAGCCTCGGCGAGTTCTGGCAGGCGATGGGCGGCAAGCCAAAGGCCACCCTGCACTACGGCGTCACCCTGAGCGTCGACGTCTTCGAGCCAGCCGAGGTCGGACCGGCGGTCACCGAGCCGGCCACCATCACCATCACCCAGACCTGACCGGATCCGGCACAGCCAGGACCACGCCGCCGCGGCGGCTGACCAAGGAGTGACAACATGCCGAACTACCTGGCGCCAGGCGTCTACGTCGAGGAGGTGCCCGCGGCCGTCAAGCCGATCGCCGGCGTCGGGACCAGCACCGCGGGCTTCATCGGGATCGCGGGGGACCTCACCGCCGCCTGGGACCCCAAGACCAAGACCGGGATGCCGGTCCGGGCGAACGGCGAGACCTACACCCAGGCCACCGCCGGCAGCATCCAGCAGATCACCAGCTGGACCGATTTCACCCAGAAGTACGGCGAGATCCAGGCGACCAACCAGTACCTGGCGCACGCCGTCTACGGGTTCTTCAACAACGGCGGCACCCGCTGCTACGTGGCCCGCCTGGCCAAGACCGACGACCTGACCGACGGCCTGGCCGACGTGCTCGAGGGCTTCGCGGCCAAGGACGAGATCGCCATCGTCGCCGCGCCGCTGCCGCCGGACGTGGAGGCGGCCGCGCTCAACGCCGTCCACGCCGCCGTGCTGGCCCACTGCGAGGGCACGGAGGACCGCGTCGCGGTGCTGGACAGCACCTGCAAGATCACCAACGACAACCTGGAGGTCTCCTCCGACGCCACCGGGATCTGGCGACCGGCCAGCGCCAAGGGCTACGGCGCGTTCTACTTCCCCTGGATCAAGGTGGCGGACCCGCTCGGCAAGCCGGGCGACCAGGTCGCGGTCCCGCCGAGCGGCCACGTGGCCGGGATCTACGCCCGAAGCGACGCCCAGCGCGGCGTCCACAAGGCGCCGGCCAACGAGATGGTGCTCGGCGCGCTGGACCTCGAATACCCGATCAGCAAGGCGTTGCAGGACGCGCTCAACCCCGCCGGGGTGAACTGCATCCGCTCCTTCGGCGGGACGATCAAGGTCTACGGCGCGCGCAGCCTGGCCTCCGACCCGCAGGGCGACCCGGAGTGGACCTACATCAGCGTCCGCCGCCTGGTGAACTTCCTGCGCGAGTCGCTCGACGAGGGCACGCAGTGGGTGGTCTTCGAGCCCAACGCGCCCGAGCTGTGGTCCAAGATCCGCCGCAACGTCAGCGCCTTCCTCACCACCGTGTGGGCCTCGGGGGCGCTGCTGGGCGCGGCGCCGGAGCAGGCCTTCTACGTGCGCTGCGACGAGAGCACCAACCCCGCCGAGGTGCGCGACCTCGGACGGGTGGTGGCCGAGATCGGCGTCGCGGTGGTCAAGCCGGCGGAGTTCGTGATCTTCCGGCTGAGCCAGTGGGCCGGGGCGTCGCAGTAGGGCCGGGGCCGGAAGGGACACCAGCGTCGTGACCAGCTACCAGGCGCCCGGCGTCTACCGCGAGGACGTCTTCCCGCCGCCCCCGGCGGCGCTGCTGACGGGCGTCCCCGTGTTCCTGGGCTACGCCGCCTCGGGAGTGGTCGGCCAGCCGCTGCCACTGACCATGTGGCCGCGCTTCCAGCAGGTCCTGGGGCCGCCGCTGGCCGACGGCTACCTCGGCGCGGCCGTGCGCGGCTTCTTCGAGAACGGCGGCAGCCTCTGCTACGTCGTCCGCCTGGAGGACGCGGGCGACCCGCCGACGGAGCTGACGGACGGGCTGGAGGCCGCCTGGGACCTCGACGACGCCGACCTGGTGTGCGCGCCCGACATCATGCGCCAGCGCAAGGGCGAGCCGGAGCCCGAGCCGGCGGTCGTGGTCGCGTCGCAGGCCGCGGTGCTCGCCGACTGCCAGACGACCGGTGGCCGCTTCGCCGTCCTCGACGCCGTCCAAAGGGTCAAGCCCGACGACGTCCAGGACCAGGGCGACGCGCTGACCAGCGACGACGGGGCCCTCTACCACCCCTGGCTGTGGGTCCCCGACCCGGCCGGGCAGCCGCGGTACGTGCCGCCGTGCGGCCACGTCGCCGGCGCCTACGCCGGGTCCGACCAGCGGGTCGGTGTCCACAAGCCGCCCGCCAACGAGCCCCTCGAGGGCGTGCTGGACCTGCGCGTCGACCTCGACCCGGCCGCGGTCGGGACGCTCTACGAGCACGGGGTGAACTGCCTGCGCGCGCTGCCGGGCCGGGGCATCCGGGTGTGGGGCGCCCGCACGCTCAGCGACGACCCGGCCTGGAGCAGCGTCGGCGCGCGCCGCGTGCTGCTGACCGTCGGCCGCTGGCTGGAGCGCTTCATGACCGGCGTGGTCTTCGAGCCCAACGACGTCCGCCTCTGGGTTCGCGTGCTGCGCGAGCTCACCGCCTACCTGGAAGACCTCTTCGAGCGTGGCGCGCTGGACGGCCGCACGCCCGAGGAGGCGTTCTACGTCAAGTGCGACGGCGAGACCAACCCGCGCGAGGTCCTCGACGCCGGTCGGGTCGTCGCCGAGGTCGGCCTGGCCCTGGCCGCGCCGGCCGAGTTCGTCGTCGTCCGCGTCATCGCCGGCGCCAGCGGCGTCAGCGCCCGACCCGTCCCGTGAACCCATACCAGGAGGTCTGACCGTGCCAAGGCTCGATCCCTACGGGGCCTACAACTTCGCCGTCGAGCTGGACGGCATCACCCGCGCCGGCTTCCGCGAGTGCTCCGGCCTGGAGAACAGCCAGAACGCCGGCCAGTACCGCGAGGGCACCGACAAGAACCTGGCCTCCCGCAAGATCCCGGGGCTGGTCACCTACTCCGACATCACCCTGACCCGCGGCGTCACCACCGACGGCGAGCTCTGGAAGTGGCGGGAGAAGGCCATGAAAGGCGACGTCGAGCGCCACGACATCTCCATCACGCTGCTGGACGACCACGGTCAGCCGAAGATCACCTGGAACCTCTTCGACTGCTGGCCGACCAGCTGGACCGGCCCGAGCTTCAACGCCACCGCCGACGAGCTCGCGGTCGAGCAGCTGGTGCTGGCATGTGAGCGGGTCGAGGTCGACCAGTGGAGCTGAGCACCCTGCCGGCGCCAGCGGTGACCGAGTTCCCGTTCACGCTGCCGCGCGGCCTGCCCGACCCGGAGGGGGGCCTGCACCGCGACGGCGCGATGCGGCTGGCCACGGCGTTCGACGAGATCGAGCCGCTCAAGGACCCGCGCGTCCGCGCCAACCCCGGCTACCTGGTGATCATCCTGCTGGCCCGGGTCATCACCCGGCTCGGCGGGCTGGAGCACATCAACACCCACGCGATCGAGCGGCTGTACGCGGCTGACCTTGCCTTTCTCCAGGACTTCTACCAGCGCATCAACAGCAACGGCCACAGCCGGCTGGAGGTGGCCTGCCCGCACTGCCAGGGAGCGTTCGAGGTGGAGACGGCCGGCCTGGGGGAATGACGCGCTACCCCTCGGAGCGGCTGCGCGAGGAGGTAGCGTACCTGGCCCTTCACCTCCACTGGTCCTACGCCGAGGTCATGCGGCTGGACCACGCCGAGCGGCAGCGCTGGGTCGCTGAGGTGTCCAGGATCAACCAGCGGAGGAACCAGACAGGAGGTGGCAGCTGGTGAGGTCGTCGGGGATCCCGCTGGGGATGAGCTGGGGGCCGGCGGCGCTCTCGGCATGGGCGGGCGTGCCGCCGTTGCCGCCCTACCTGACCTTCAACTTCGCGATCGAGCTCGAGGGCCTGCTGGTCGGCGGCTTCACCGAGGTCAACGGGCTGGAGAGCACGATCGAGGTGGAGGAGTACCGCGAGGGTGGCGTCAACGGCTACACCCGCAAGCTGCCGGGCAGGACCAGCTACGCCAACCTGGTCCTGCGCCACGGCCTGACCGGCATCGGCACGCTCTGGGAGTGGTACCACCGCACCAGCGAGGGCTCGATCCAGCGGCGCAACGGCACCATCATGCTGCTGGACGCCCGCCAGATCCCGGTGATGTGGTGGAACTTCCGCAACGCCCTGCCGGTGCGCTGGACCGGACCGAGCTTCAACGCCTCCAGCGACGAGGTGGGCGTCGAGGAGCTGGAGCTGGTCCACGAGGGCCTCACCAAGCCACTGCTGAGCCAGGCGCTCGGGCTCGCCCAGGGCGTCGCGGCCGCGGCCACCAGGTAGGCGGGTGCCGATGCCAGCCACCACCCCACCGCCGCCGGGCCCGGCCCGTCCCGAGGAGCCGAACGGGGCGCTGGATTCGGCGCTGCTCCGCCGGCTGTGGCGACGCGTCGAGCGGCCGGGACTCTGCCGGCCGGGCCTGGCGCGGGCGGTGCTGGAGCGCCATCGCCGCATGGCCGGCGGCCTGCCGCTGGCCGAGCTGCTGCAGCGGCGCGCGGAGCTCCTCACCGACGAGCAGGCGGCCTGGGCGCCGATCGTCTACCCGCGACTCGTCGCATGGTCCGCGGGCGCGCCGCCGGGCCCCACGGCTCCGGCCGCCGCCAAGGCCGTTCCGGCGGCGGGCCCGGCCCATGGCGCGGCGGCGAGCCCGGTGGCCGGGGCGGGGGAGCGGGCCGTGGCGGCACCGTCCAACGGGGCGCCAACCGGGGCGCGGTCGCTC
>JBEDUQ010000398.1:0-12481 GCA_040414855.1 Actinomycetota bacterium | reverse complement strand
AGGGCGACCACCTCGCCGGGCGAGGCGGAGAAGTCGGCGGCTCGCAGCGCGTGGACGTGCCCGAACCGCTTGACGATCCCGCGCGCTTCGAGCAGAGGGCTCATCCTGGCTCCCTTTCGGTGTGGCTCACGGGGTGAGCGCCCGCCCCGGGCGAGGCGGGCGGGAAGGCGAGCGGCGCTCCCCGGCGGTAGCGCCCGCCCCGGGCGGGGCGTTCGGCACAGGGGCGACCACCGCGCCGGGCCGCGGCGAACCGGCGCCGGCGGCCGCGGCGTGGGGGCGGGGCACGGCGGTGGCTCCGGCGTAGATGCCGGCGGCGCAGCCGGCGAGGAGCGCGGCGCCGCGGGCGCCGGCCTCGACCACCGCTGGGTACTCGAGGCGGCCGAGGCGCTCGGCCTTGGCGGCGCGCAGGGTGGGGCTGCGCGACCAGCCGCCGGCGACGGCGATGCGGCGCGCGGGACCGGCGATCGACTCGATGGTCGCGATCAGCTCGGCGCTCCGCCTGGTGACCGCCTCGGCGGCCGCGCGCCAGAGCAGGCCGGGCGAGGGGTGGCGGCCGATGCCGCTGATCAGCGCCCGCTCGGTGTCGGCGTGCTCGAGCGCCAGACCTTCGGCGCCCGCGGGCGCGGCGACCCCCTCGCGCTCCAGCCGCTCGCGCTCCTCTGGCCCGACACCGAGCAGGTCGAGGACGCGCTGGAGCGCGAGCCCGGCCCGCTGCGCCCCGAGCAGCACCTGAAGCCCGGGCAGCACGTGCCAGCCGGCGGTGACGTGCCCGGCGAGCCCGGCGCGGACCTGGTCATCGGCCAGCGGCGGCGGCACCGCCTGGACCAGCGCCTCGGCGGTGCCGCAGGAGTCGAACAGCTCGCCGGCCTCGACCACCCCGGCCCCGACCGACGCGCAGAGGTGGTCGTGGCCGGCGACAGTGAGCACGGCGCCGTCGAGCCGGCCCTGCCGCGCCGCCTTGCCGTAGGGCGTGCCGGCGGGCACGAGCGGCGGGAGCAGGCCGGGGGGCGCCTCGGCCCATGCCAGCGCCTCGCTCGACCAGTCGCCGGCCTCGCGGTCGAGCATGCCGGTGCGGGAGGCCAGCGACAGCTCCGCGAGCTGCTCGCCGCCAAGCCGGTGGACCACCCACTCGGCGACGCCCAGCAGGCGCGTGCCGCCGAGCGCCGCGGACGAGTGGTCCCGCAGCCAGCGGTACTTGGCGAGGGTGCAGAGCGGGCTCGGCGGCAGCCCGCACCGGACGGCGAAGCGGTCGGCGCCGAGCGCCTCGGCCATCCGCTCGGCCTCCTCGCGGCCACGCTGGTCGTGCCAGGCGATCGCGGGGGCGACCGGCTCGCCGTCCGGGCCGAGCAGCGCGCAGGTCTCGGCCATGCTGGTGACACCGAGCGCGAGCACTTGGCCGTCGGGCGCGCCGGCCAGCGCCAGCTCGACGGCGTCGAGGGTGGCGTCGACCAGGGCTCGGGGATCGATCTCGGCGCCCGTCGGCACCACCCGCCACGGGATCGGCACCGCGCCATGGGCGAGCTCGGCGCCGTCGAGCGAGACGACCGCCGCCTTGCAGCGCGAGGTGCCGATGTCAACGCCGAGCAGCAGCTCGCCCGCGCCGCCGCGGCCGCGTCCCGCCGGCTGCGGGATCGGCGTCGAGGGCGGTTGCGGCGGTTGCGGCGGTTGCATCGGCGGACCTCGTCAGGACCCGGGCGTGAGCCGAGGCGGCAGGCAGCGGATGACGTCGAGGGGACCGGAGAGGCTGGTGGCGCCGGCGCCGTGGGGCACCAGCACGGTGTCGCCCTTCATGAGCCGGAGCGCGCCATCGGGGTCGCGGGCGAGGTCGAGGCTGCCGGCGCCCTCGATCACCACCAGGATCGAGAAGGCCGGCTCCAGCTCGACCGCGACGCCGGTCGGGCGGATGCGGTCCGCGGCGAAGAACTGGTCGGCGGCGGCCGGCAGCAGCCGGACGACCGCCGGGTCGTCGCTCCGGGCCGGCCCGGCGGTCCGCGCGGCGGCCAGGCGCGCCCCGTCCCACGCCGAGCGGTCGACGCAGCGCAGGGCACGCTCGAAGCCGATGCCGACGTGGCCGTCCGCCTCGCCGTCGACCGCGAAGCCCTTCCACTCGAGCAGCACCGAGAGGTCGCTGGGCTGCTGGAGCTCGACCAGCAGGATCCCGGCGCCGATGGCGTGCGGGACCCCCGCGGGGACCAGCAATGCGTCGCCTGGCAGGACCGGCACCCGGTTGAGCGCGCCGAGCAGCCGCTCGACCTCCTGCCGCTCGACCCAGCCTTCGAGCGTCGCCGGATCGACCGCGTCGCGGAAGCCGAGGAAGACCTCGCCGGGGTCCGCGGCCGCGGTCTCGACGATCACCCAGGCCTCCGTCTTGCCGCGGGCGCGATGCAGCTCGGCGCCGGCGAAGGCGTCGTCGGGGTGGCAGTGGACCGGCAGCCGCTCGCCGGCGTGGAGCAGCTTCACCAGCAGGGCCGGGTCGGCGCCGTGGGCGGCGGCGTGTGCGGGACCGAGCCAGCCGTCCGGGTCGGCGGCGACCTCGTCGCGCAGCAGCCTTCCGCTCGGCAACCTGGTCAGGCCCTCGACCTCGGAGCCGAACGCCGCGGTGGTCGAGCCGACCCAGTCCTCCGGTGCGTCGTCCTGGGGGTCGTCGATCCCGCGCAGCTCGTCGATGGCGGCGCCGCCGCGGTAGAACCGGCGCAGCCGGTTGGGGGCCAGGCGAAGCGGTCTCATGCCGGCACCAGCTCGCCGGAGCCTCGCGGGATCAGCTCGACCGGGAGCCGCACCCGCTGCGGCGGCGCCTTGTCGCCGGCCAGCCGCCGGCACAGCAGCTCGGCCGCCTGGCGACCCATGTCGGCCGGGCTGTGGGTGACCACGCTCACCGGGGTGGAGACCAGGTCGGCCAGCTCGAAGTCGTCGAAGCCGACCAGGGCGGTACGGGCGCCGGTGCCGTGGATCGCGCGGAGCGCGCCGATGGTGTTGCGGTTGTTGGCGGTGAAGATCGCGGTCGGCGGGTCTGGCAGGGCGAGCAGCTCGCGGGTCGCCGCCTCCGCGGTGGGGACGTCGTGCTGCCCGAGCTTGACCAGCAGGTCGTCGACGCCGATGCCGGCTGCCTTCATGCTCCGCGCGTAGCCCTCGTAGCGCTCCACCGCCGTGAAGATGTGCGGCAGGTCGCCGACCATGCCGACGCGGCGGTGGCCGTGCGCGAGCAGGTGCTCGGTCGCGCGGCGCGCACCGCCGAGGTTGTCGATCAGGATCGTGTCCGCGTCGATGCTGCCTGGCGGACGGTCCATGAACACCACCGCCGTGCCCATGTGCAGGTCGGGAAGCAGGAACCGGTGGTCGACCCCGGCCGGGACGACCAAGAGGCCCTCGACGCGGCGCTCGCAGAGGGTGCGGATGAGGTCGCGCTCGCGCTCCGGGTCCTCGTCGGAGCTGCCGGCGATCACCAGGTAGCCGTTGGAGCGCGCGACCTCCTCGACCGCCCGGGTGATGGTCGAGTAGAAGGGGTTGGCGACGTCCTCGATGACCAGGCCGAGGGTCCGCGAGGCCCGTCCCTGTCGGAGCATGCGGGCCATGTCGTTGCGGCGGAAGCCGAGCGCGCCGATCGCCTCGTGCACGCGCGCCGCCGTCTCGGGGCGCACGCCGCCCTCGTCGTTGACCACGCGCGAGACGGTCTTGAGGCTGACGTCCGCCGCCTTGGCGACGTCGCGCATGGTCGGTCGTGGCGTTCGGGGTCTCGGCACAGGTTCGCCTTCTCGCTTGGAGGGGTTGCGGCGCCGCGCGAAGGGCTGGGTCTGGCTGGTGTCGGCTGGAACCTGGAACCTGGCGTGGGGCTCGGGTGGAGATCAGGCGCCCCGCGAAGCGGCGCCGGCTGGCCATGGCGCGGTCTGTCTCAGCGTTCCCGACAACGTTGTCAATCCGTTGCTGCATCAAGCCATGGCCGCCCCCACGCTGTCAAGAGCAAGGCGAGGCAAGAAGGTCCGCGGTTCGGAAAGGCGCCGACGGGCGGAGGCCCGAGCGGGGCACAGGTCTCGGCGGCCCGGACCTCGCGGGCGTGGCCCGGCGGGTCTCTGGCCCCGGCCGGACCGCCAGCGGATGCGGAGACGCCCGGACGGAGGCCCGAGCCCCTCAGCCGTTCGCCGGACCGCAGCGGATGCGGAGGCGGGTGGTCCGAGTGGCGCCGGGGTCGAGGATCGGGAGGCGGCCCGCGGCGCGGTCGGCGGCCCGACCGAGCACGGAGCAGTTGGCGGGCTCCAGTCCCAGCACATAGATGCCCGCCGCCGGGTGCAGCCACTGGTGGAACCGTGGCAGCTCCTCACGCTCCCAGCTCAGCTCGAACTCGAGGCCGATCGCCGGGTTCACCAGGGCGGCCCGGCACCAGCCCTCGTCGCCGGCGGCCAGCTCGTGCTCGAAGACCAGCTCGCCGGCGCCGGGCTCGGGCTTGCCTGGCGCCGCCCACCTGGCGATCCCGGCGGCCGCGTCGGCGTCGCGGGGCAGCACGCGCTGGCTGTCGACCCGCACCCGGGCGTCCTCGTCGAGCAGCGGCGGCCCGAGGTTGACGTGGTAGAGCAGCGGCGCCGGCTCGGGCAGGTCGCCGAGGTTGGTGGTGCGGTCGGTCAGCTCGACCCGACCGGCGCCCGTCCAGGTCCGCACGGCGCGCTCGACCCGCAGGTGCGGACCGAGCGCGCCGACCTCGTCGACCACCGCGCCGGCCTCCAGGACGATCTGCCCATCGTCGTCGAAGCTGCGCCCGGTCGTGACCTGGCTCGCGCGCAGGTGCGAGTAGCGGCCGTGCTGCCCGTGCCCTTCGCTGGGGCTGCCGACGTTGCGGAGCCCGCAGGTGACCACCAGCCCGCCGCCGAAGGCGTCGACCCAGTCGAGGTCGCGCGGCGCGCCGAGGGGACCGTGCTCCCCGACCGCCGAGATCCACGCGAGCGGGGTGCCCCGGTACCAGGCCGCGCCGAGGTCGAGGCCGCGGTCGGGCAGCAGGCGAAGATCGATGCCGCCGGCCACGCGGAGGTCGATCGCGCGGCAGCCGTGCGCCGGGCCGCCCGAGACCGTCGATGCGGTGACGGTCGCGAGCTGGTCCAGGTTGGCGAGCTGGCCCGCGGCGGCGAGCTGGGCCGGAGTCCTCGGCATGGGCGGCATGGCGCCAGAAAGTATACGGCGATGGCTGCGCGAGGAATTTACCGTCTTGATCGCAATGCAACCTCCGTGCTATTTTTAGCGCCATTCGGAGTGACAACGTTGTCACAGGCCGGCGCAGACGCCGCAACGACCGCTGCCACCAACGCCGGCAAGGACCGGGACGAAAATCGCGGCCAACCAACCGGCGACTGACAACGTTGTCACCTGGCCTCCGGATCGTCGAGAGAAGGGGAGGGGACTTGTCTCGTCTCACGCAGCGGATGCTTCGCGTCATCGCCATGGGTGCGCTGCTCGGCGCCGTGCTGCTGGTCCCAGCGGCGCCGGCGAAGGCGCAATACGCGTGCCCAGGCTTCCCGACGCAGGGCGGGCTCTGCACCTACTCGGACACGCAGCGAATGTCCGGCTTCCAGAGCTTCTCACGCAGCAGCGGCCGGACCTTCTACACGGCCGCCGACAAGCGCATCCGCCTGGTGGACATCAACTCCACCAGCTGCGGCATCACCTGGTACCACTGGGTCTACATCCCCGGACCGAGCACCTGGCGGTGGGAGTACACCACCTGGACGAGCGGCGCCGGGGATGGGGTCTCCTACATCAGCGAAGGAAATTCGTCGCTGATGCAGATCGGCTACTGGGACTGCTGACGGTCCGGGGCTGATCGGCCTGACGGTCGCGGCGGGGAGCGCGCAAGCTCCCCGCCGCCGCCGCGCGCGGGCTGTCTCGGCGTCCGCCGCGCCACGCCGCCTCAGACCATCGACGGCAGCACCGAGAGCACCAGGTCCCTCAGGTAGCCCTTGGCCATCTCGGTGACGGCGAGGACCTCCTCGTGGGTGGTGGGCTCGCCGCACCGGTTGGTGATCACCGAGATCGCCGCCACCGTGAGGTCGTGTGCGCGCGCCGCGATCACCTCGGGGACGGTGGACATGCCGACGGCGTGGCCGCCCCACGAGCGGAACATGGCGACCTCGGCCGGGGTCTCGTAGGAGGGCCCGCGCACCGCGACGTAGACGCCCTGGCGCACCGGCATGCCGCCCTCGGCGCCGATCCGCATCGCCTCGGCGCGCACGCCGGGGTCGTAGGCGTCGGTCATGTCGACGAACGCCGGCGCCCCGGCCAGCGGGTTGTCGCCGAGGAAGTTGATGTGGTCGGCGATCACCATGAGGTCGCCGGGGTCCAGCGAGGGGTCGAGCCCGCCGGCCGCGTTGGTCGCCAGCAGCGCCCGGCAGCCGAGGCTCGCGGCCACCCGCACGGCGAAGGCGACCTCGGCGGCCGAGTAGCCCTCGTAGGTGTGGACCCTGCCGGCCAGGACGACCACCGGGATGCCGGTGAGGCGGCCGAACACCAGCATGCCGGCGTGCCCCGCCACCCGCGGGACCGGCAGCCCCGGCACGTCGGCCGCGGCGACCCGGACCGGGTCCCCGACCTCGCCGGCAAGCCCGCCGAGCCCCGAGCCGAGCACCAGCGCGACCGCGGGGCGCTCCTTCAGGTGCGGCTGGATCGCGGCGGCGGCCTCGGCGACCTCGTCGGCGCCCGGAAGCTCGATGGCGGCCATCGGCTAGCCCCGTCCGGCGGCGAGCGCGGCCTTGAGCCGGAAGATCGCGTCGATCGGGGTGGGGTCGACGCCGCGCGCGAGCCCGAGGTACACGCTGGTGTAGTCGACGAAGGCCATCAGCCTGGCCAGGCGCACCAGCGGCGGGCCGTCGCCCGCCTCGCGGAGGACCGGGCTGGCGACCCCGAGCGCCTCGCGGGCGGCGGCCACGCGGCGGTCGTCGCGCTCGTGCTCCCCCACCATGTCGCGGAGCAGGACCAGTTCCTTGGCGGCGCCGAGACCGCCCTCGAGCCCCATGATGTCGTTGTGGTTGGCCTCCGGCACGCCGGCCGAGATGGCGCTGATCTTGGCGTTCTCGTTGCACTGCGTTCGCAGCCGGGTCGCCGCGACCGCGCCGAGCTGGCCCGTGCCCCAGATCACCGGCAGCTTGCCGACCAGCCGCAGCGCCGCCAGCTTGGCGGGATTGTCGGCGGTCGGCGTCTCGGGGCCGAGCCGGTCCGCCTCGGCGTCGAGCGCGTCGGCGGCGGCGAGCATCTGCTCGAACATGGGCTCGAGCACGTGGACCGCCGAGGCGGCCAGGCACACCGGCACCGCCAGCGACCAGAGCGCCGCCCGCGGCATGCGGCCGGCCTCGACCGTCACCATCGGCGCGCCGCGCCCCTCGGCCAGCTCGGCGAGCCGGCCGCCGGAGCAGACCGCGACCAGCCGCGCGCCCGCGGCCAGCCCGTCCTCGACCGCGGCGACCGTCTCGTCGGTCGAGCCCGAGTACGAGACGGCGATCACCAGTGTCGAGGGACCGACGAAGCCGGGCAGCCGGTCGCCCTTGACGCTCACCACCGGCACCGGGGAACGGTAGAACGCCAGCGCGCCGAGCACGTCCCCGGCGATGCCGGAGCCGCCCATGCCGGCGACCACCACGGCGCCGGGCATCGAGCCGGCCAGTGCCGCCCGCTCGGCGGCCGCCAGCGCCGCGCGGGCCTGGGACCCCGCCGAGGCGACCTGGCCGAGCATCCCGCCCGGGTCGGCGGCGGCCAGCGCCGCCGGATCGTCGAGGTCGACCGCGGACGCCCCGCCGGCGCCGGCGGTCCGGCCGGACGCGCCGCCCGCGGCCGGAGAGCCGTCGCTCGCGGCCGGAGAGCCGTCGCCCGCGACCGGAGAGCCGTCGCCCGCGAGCGGGCCCGGGGCCGTCGCCGGCTCCGGCGTCACGGCTTCTCCGCCTCGTCGACCAGCATGATCGGGATGTCGTCACGCACCGGGTAGCGGTAGTGGCAACTCTGGCACTCGATCACCTGGGAGGCCTCGATGTACTCGACCTGGCCGTGGCAGTTCGGGCACGCGAGAATGCTCAGCAGCTCGGCGCTCAACGGCATGGGTTCATCTCTCCTCGTCGGCTTGCGGCCGCGCCGGACCAGCGCCGGCCCTTGACTCGATCTCAGGCGGGCTCGCCGTCGACCATCTCCAGCACCTCGTCCCGCACCCTGGCCATCTCCGCCTCGGTCTCCGCCTCGGCGTTCAGACGCAGCAGCGGTTCGGTGTTGCTCGGCCGCAGGTTGAACCACCAGTCCGGGGTGTCGATGGTGAGCCCGTCGGTCCAGTCGCGCGTCTCGGGCGGGTAGTGCTCGGCGACCTTCTCGATGACCGCCTTGGGGTCGGTGCCCTCGACGCGGCGGTTGATCTCCCCGGAGTCGGCGTAGCGGCGGTAGGGCGCCAGCACCTCCGACAGCGGCCTGCCCGCCCGCGACAGCACCTCGAGCACGACCAGGGCGGCGACCAGCCCGGAGTCGGCGCGGTAGTTGTCGCGGAAGTAGTAGTGGCCGGAGTGCTCGCCGCCGAAGATCGCGCCGGACTCGGCCATCACCGCCTTGATGAAGGAGTGGCCGACGCGGGTGCGGATCGGGTGGCCGCCGGCCTCGCGGATGGTTTCGGGCACGACCCGGGAGACGATCAGGTTGTAGAGGATGGTCGCGCCCGGCTCGCGCTCGCACATGGTGCGGGCGACGAGCGCGCAGACCAGGCTCGACTGGACGATGCCGCCCTTCTCGTCGACCAGGAACACCCGGTCGGCGTCGCCGTCGAACGCGAGCCCGACGTCGGCGCCGTCGGCGAGCACCCGCGCGCGGAGGTCCTTCAGGTTCTCGGGGTTGATCGGGTCGGCCGGATGGTTCGGGAAGGTCCCGTCCAGCTCGAAGTACATCGGCGTGAGCCGGAACGGCAGGCCGCGGAAGATCTCGGGCACCACGTGCCCGGCCATGCCGTTGCCGGCGTCGGCGACGACCTTGAGCGGGCGCAGCGAGTCGATGTCGACGAGGCCGCGGACGTGCTCGGCATACCGGGCGAGCAGGTCCTCGCCGTCGCGGACCTCGCCGCGGCGCGGCGCGTCGCCGGCGGGCTCGCCCTCGGCGACCATCCGCTTCAGCTCGAGCAGCCCGGACTCCTCGCCCACCGGCACGGCCCCGGGGCGGCAGAACTTGAGGCCGTTGTACTGGGAGGGGTTGTGCGAGGCGGTGAGCATGATGGCGGCGACGTCGAGCGCGCCGGAGACGTAGTAGATCGTATCGGTCGAGCAGAGCCCGACCCGGATGACGTCGGCACCCTGGCTGGTCGCGCCCTCCGCGAGCGCTTCCGCCATCGGGCCCGACGAAGGCCGCATGTCCTGGCCGATCGCGAGCGTGCTGGCGCCGGTGAGCGCGATGAAGGCCCGGCCGATCCTGCGAGCGAGGTCCTCGTCGAGCTGCTCGGGATACAGACCGCGGACGTCGTAGGCCTTGAACACCTGATCGAGGTCGGCGGACACCGGCGACTCCTTGGATGGGATGGCTCTGGGACGGCGGCCGGGACCGCTCACGGCGTGGCGTCCCCGGCGATGCCAGTGCCGCATTGTACTGGATCGACCGGGGCACGATCGGGCCCCCACCGGCGCCCGCTCGGGCATATCGTTGACGCCTCAGATCACGATCGAGGAGGTCTGTCGATGCCCCGCTCGCGGCACGCCCGCCGGCCGCCGCGCCCGCGCTTGACGCTGCCCGAGGTGCAGCCTGCCGGAACCGGCGAGAGCACCTTCATGCGCCTGGTCGAGGCGGCCGTCGCCTCGATCCCCGCGGAGTTCCGCGAGCGGCTGGAGAACCTCGAGTTCGTGGTCGAGGAGATCCCGCGCGGCGACGAGGTGCCGGGCGAGGGCATCCCGCTGGGTCTCTACCAGGGCGTGCCGCTCACCGAGCGCGGCTCCGGCTACTACGGCTCGCTGCCCGACCGGATCGTGATCTTCCGCCGCCCGATCGAGGCGCGGGCCCGGTCGGACATGGCCCTGGCCGCGCTGGTCCGTGAGGTGGTGCTGCACGAGGTCGCGCACTACTTCGGCATCGACGACGACCGCCTCGACGAGCTCGGCTGGTAGGGGCGGTCGGGCTCACTTCGGACGCGCCGTGGCCCACCCGGGCGCCGCGGGCCGGCCGGGCGCCGCGGCTCAGCCGGGCCCCGGCGCGCCGCGGGCGTCCGGGTCAGGAGGCGGCCTGGCCCTGGACCACCGGGCCGCCGGCGGGGACTCCGCCGATCTCGGCGTTGGCGACCGACAGCCCACCGAGCAGTGGCGTGACCAGCAGGTCCGGCTCGTCGGCCTGGACCTGGAAGCTCTTGGCGTTGGCCGGCAGCGCCCGCACCACCACCTTGCCGGCGTCGACCTTGACGTTGGTCCCGCCGCCGCCGGCGCTGCCGCCGAGCCGCGCCGAGATCGCATGATCGCCGAGATTGGCGAGCACGACCTGCTTGGAGACCGGCATGGTCGGGACGAACCAGGTCGTGTCCGGCGCGGTGGTGCCGAGGTCGAGATAGGTCGTGGCGCCGGCCGCGGTCGGTGAGCTCACGCGCAACGCCGCCACGAACGGCGAGCCGTCGCGCGAGCTCACCCTCAGCGCGAACGCGCCGGAGCCGCCGATCCGCAGCGGCGGCACCTGGATGGCCGCGGAGGCGCCGCCCGGGATCGGGTTGTCGAACTCGCTGCCGGGCTTGAAGGTGCCGCGGTCGGTGGAGACCTGGACGGAGACCGACAGCGGGTTGCTCGACGGGTTGGTGAGCAGCACGAAGGTGCTGCGGTCGGTGCCGGCGAGCCCGCCGGCGAACGACCACTGGGCATGGGTGGTCGCCTGGCCGGGCACGAAGATCTTCTGCCTGTTCTGCTGGGCGATCATCGCGCCGGCGACCACGCGGCCGGACTTGGCGATCACCTCGATCGCCGGCTTGAGGGCGATCAGCTCGCCGTTGGAGAGGGTCTTGACGACCGCGGACCTCGGCGGGACGAACAGTTCGGCGGCGGCCACCAGCGCGCCCTGGTTCACGTGCGGGACCAGGTCGACCACGGCCGGGTCGTTGTCGGGGTTGGCGACCACCACCGAGGTGCTGGCGCCGAGGCTGGTGTCGGCCGATGGGATCCACCAACGGTCGGTCGGCCCGGCGGCGCAGCTCGCCTGCCCGCCGGTGCCGACCGCGACCGGCGCGCTGAACGCCTCGACCTGCACGTAGCCGGGCTGCTTTGCGGCCGGGACGGTCAGCGTCCGGATGTCGCCGGCCGCCAGCGGCTTCTGCGCCGGCTGCGACTCCCCAGGGCCCCCGACCACGGTGGTGCGCAGGGTCGCGGCGGCCGTGCCGACGTTGGAGACGCCGACCGTGGTGGCCTGGTTCGGCAGCAGCGGGCAGATCCAGCGTGCCGAGTACGGGGCGGCGGTCGCCGGGGTCGCCGCGGGCTTGACCTTGGGCAGGGCGCCGGCGACCACGCCGACGCCGGCGGTGGCGATGATGAGGATCGCGACCAGCCCGAGGGTCGTGCGCGCCAGCCCGGTCGGCACCTCGAACTTCTCGAACTTGGGGAAGCTGGCGAGCTGTTGCGCGACCCGCGAGCGGCTCCTGGCCATCCGGGTCGTCGCGCCCGGGTCGGTGGCGCCGGCCGCGGTCGTGAGCTTTGGAGGCACCTGGCCGTCGGAGCGCCCGTTGGTGGTGACCTTGCCGAACTCGCCGGTGGAGCCGTTCCGCGGCGGCCGCGCGGGCTCGAACGAGCCGGTGGTCGGCTCGGGCCCGGAGGGCGGCCGTCCAGAGCCCACACGGCCGAACGGGCCGGTGGTCCCGCCAGGCCGGCCTCGGCCGCCGTCCGGGATGTGGTCGAACGGGCCGATGGTGCCGCCCGGCCGGGTGCGGCGCTCATCCGGGATCCGCTCGAAGGGACCGGTGGTGCCGCCTGGCCGCTCACGGCGCTCGTCCGGGATCCGCTCGAACGGGTCCGTGCCGTCGCCGGGGCGCTGACGTCCGTCGGCGGGGCGCTGACGTTCCTCGCCGGGGATGCGCCCGAACGGGCCGGTGGTGCCGCCCGGAGGGCCGCTCGGCTGCCAGCCTCGGTCGGGCCCCGCGCCGCCGCCAGGACCGGGACCGCCGCCAGGACCGGCGCCGCCGCGGCGCTCCTGATCGCCACCTTGGCGCTGCTGGTCACCGGGACCGCGTCGGTCCTGGTCGCCGCCGCGTCCGGGCTTCGGGATCCACGACGCGCGGTCGGAGCGTCCGCGGCCGCGCTCGCCGGCGTCGCCGCCATGGGCGCCCGCCCCGCGACCGCCGGCGCCCTCGGGAGGGGCCGCAGGCGGGCCGGCGGGCGGCTGCTGGGCCGCCGGAGGCGACCCCGCCGGCGGCGGGCCCGCCGGCGGCGGCGCCGCGGGACCGCGCGAGAACGGCCAGGGCGAGCGCTTCTTGGCCTGGTGCCGGGCCGCCCGGCTCGGGATCGGCGCCTGCCGCCCCGGGTCCTCAGGGCCC
>JBEDUQ010000397.1:0-27044 GCA_040414855.1 Actinomycetota bacterium | reverse complement strand
TCGACGTCCCGAGCGAGGTAGCGTTTCAGGCGAGCGGGTCGAGCGGCCCGTTCGTGGTCGATCGTCAGGTACTCGCGGAGGAACGCCGCAGCGATGGCCGACGCTGCCTGCTCCTGACCTTGGGGCGGTGCGTCGGTGGCTCGACCCTCATCAGGGCTCGGCCGCGTCGATGTTGCGGTCGCCCGTGGGCCGCCGGCAGGGAGCAGCGGCGGCACGAAGCCCTGGATCGCCGCAATCACGATCAGCGACCAGAGTGCAGCCCGAGCTGCCAGCCGCATGCGCCGACCAGGCGGATGCGGTGGCGCATGCGGCGCTTCAGGGCCTGCGGCTTCGGACGGAGTGTGGTTGAGCATTGGCGGCTGCATCGATCCCTCCTGACAGCGAACGGCGGTGGCGGGCCGCTGTGCCGGCGTTTCCGCGGAGCGCGGTCCGGCGATCGTCCTCAGGGCCAAGCACGAAGTGGGCTGGCTCGTACCCGTTAGCTTTGGTTTGCGCTCGTTTACTTAAGCTTGCGACTGAGCGATGCGTCAAGCCGTTCCCGTGGGTTGTGGATGAAGAGAACCGGCCCCGAGGCGAACTCGAGGGCTCGGTGCACCGTTCGGCGACGAAGCACCGGTCTCCGAACTGAGCCCGAAGCACAAATGCCCTGGACTGGTGGATTTGTGCGGTACGGCGGCGAGTGGCTAGGCTCCGCGCGATGACTGAACCCGAACCGTCACCAGCGATTCGCCGGCTCTTCGAGGAGCTGGAGGCCGAATTCGAGGCCAGCCTTCGGCGTGAGGCCGAGCAACACACGGTTGCCGCGCTCCGGGCGCAAGCGTCCGAGACCCTGCTCTGGGAGGCGTTGGCCCGCCGGGTCGGCACCTATGTGAAGGTCCAGTGCGGGTCGCGCTGGTTGCGAGGCACGCTGGTCGCGAGCTACCCGGACTTCTTCGTGCTCAGGGAAGGGATCGGGGGCGCGCAGCACCTGGTGCGGCTCGGTCCGGCCGTATCCGTCATCTTCCCGACCGGTCACCACGAGCTCGGTCTGGTTCCGGCTCCTCCGCGCTATCGCTTCGTCCTCGCGCTTCGCGAGCTGGCACGCCGGCGCGAGCCGGTGCGGGTCGAAATGGCGGACGGCAACGAGACGACCGGGACCATCGAGGTGGTCGGCAACGACCACGTGGAGATCGCCGAGCACGAGCTGGGGGAACCTCGCCGTCAGGCGGCACTTACCGGGAAGCGATTCCTCGCGCTCGCGGCGATCGCGGTGGTCACTCTTCCTCCGGAGCTCCGGTGAGCGGGTGCGCGATCGCCCACTGTCGTGTCTGCTTGTGCATCCGCTCGATGTACTCCTCGAGCTGAAGCCGGTCGACGCGCCACACGCCGCGGCCCCCAAGCTTGATCGCGGGTAGGTCTCCGCTCCTCACCAACGCGTAGACCTGTGCGACGCGAACGTTGAGGATCGTCGCCACGTCCTCGAGTGTGTAGAAGCGTGGCTCGACGCCCGGCGTCGGCATTCGACCTCCCCCGACCTGCTGCGTGGCATCGATGCGAACCGTGCCACCAATGGCTGCGCTGAAGTCTGTCCACAATAACAAAGATTCCGTTTGCCTTCAATGGCCTTCGAGAGCATCCTCTTGCCCCGATGAAGCTCTGATCGAGTCGAAGAGGGTGCGGTTCGTGGTAGGGCAAATGTCCAAATCTGCTGGCTTGCCGAACGCCGGTCGTTCGGGTCATCTTTGGCGATCCCTACCGCAGAGGAAACAAGGGGCGTCATCGCTGAAAACCTCGAACCGGGCCGCCGGGGCGCCCCCCAGCCCGCCGCCGGCACGCAGGCTCGAGTCGACGAGCTGGGTCAACGTCCGCTCTGTGCTCGGTCTGATCCTGGTCCTTGCCGCTGTCGCGGCAGGCACGATCGTGCTCGAGCGGGCACAACAACTGGTTCCGGTGTACGCCGCCGCGCGCGATCTTCCCTCGGGTGTGCCGCTCTCGAACCGCGACCTGTTGCTCGCCCGCGTCCGGCTGCCCGCCGCCGAGTTGGCGCGCTACCTCCAACCTGGTCAGCTCCAAACGGTGGCCGGCAAGGCGCTGATCGCGCCGCTACGCGAGCACATGCTGGTCCCGGCCGATGGGTTGACGGCCTCGGACGCTCATGCCGACCTGGTCGAGCTTGCCATCAAGGCCGACCACGACGACATGCCGCTCGGATTGCACCCGGGCGATCGTGTCCAGGTTCTCGCGGCCTACGCCGACGGGCTGCACCAGGCGTCGGCTCAGGTTCTGGTTGCGTCGGCCGAGGTTGTGCGGGTGCTCGAGGACTCCGCCGGTCTCGGGGGCGTGCGACGCCAGACCGGCGTTCAGATACGGGTCGCCGCCGATCGCGCTTCTTCAGTCGCCGCGGCGCTCGCGGGTGGTCGAGTCTTCGTCGTCAAGACGCTCTCGCCAGTGGAGCGATCAGCCGTGGGTGTTTCGGCATCGACGAGCACCGGCCCGAGCGGCGACGCGCCCGATGGGGCGGGCCATGAGCCCCCGCGGGAACAGCTCGATGAACCTGGCGGTTCGCCATGAGACTCCGACTCGTCACCGTGGGCGTGGGGGCCGGCTGGGAGTCGTCGCTGGTGCAGGCGTGCCAGGTTGACGCCGTCCCTGCCGTCGTCATGCAGCGCTGCTACGACCTCGCCGACCTGGTCGCGGTTGCGGCGGCGGGCCGGGCCGAGGTGGCTTTGGTCGCCGCGACGATGCGATGGCTTGACCGCGAGGCCGTGACGACGCTTCGAGCGGCCGGGCTCGCCATCGTCGGCGTGATCCCGCCTGGCGACGAGGACGCCGAGCGGCGACTTCACCAGATCGGCGTCGATCAGGTCGCACACGGGAGCGCGAGCGCGGCAAGCCTCGTCGAGTTCGCGCGCATCGCGTTCGCGATCAGCTCGCACCGACGGGGCGTCATGGGCAGCTCCGATCGCGATGGGCACCAAGGCCACGCCTCGGCAGGTCGCGCTTCCGCCCATGGGCAACCTCCGGGTCCGCGGCCGTCGAACGCCGACGGCCGTCCGCCATCGGAGCGCGGAGGCCCGGCTCGTCCCGCTGTCACTGGGTCCGGGCGCACGCACGACCGGGAGGGGCCAGAGGCTGGCCCCAATGAACTCGAAGAGGAACGGGGAGAGGACGCGGTCGGCGAATACGGTGAACGCCTCGGCGAGCTGGTGGCGGTTTGGGGGCCGAAGGGAGCGCCGGGGCGAACGACGGTCGCGGTCAACCTGGCGTTCGAGGCGCTGCCCTACGTCGGCGAGACGCTTCTTGTCGACGCCGACACCTACGGCGGGTCGATATCACAGATGCTCGGGTTCTTGGACGATCATCCCAACTTGGTCTGGGCAGCCAGGGTCGCCAGTCGCGGCGAGCTCGATGGACCCAGGCTCCTGGGCGCGACGAACCGGGCCGGGCCGGCAGGGCCTCGCGTTCTACCCGGCTTGCCCCGAGCTGAGCTGTGGACCGAGCTTCGTCCGAGCACCTGGCACGCCCTCCTCGATCTGTTCACGGTGAGTCTCGACCTCACCGTCATCGACGTCGGCTTCTGCCTCGAAGAAGAGGAGGAGCTCGCGCACGACCACGTCCGCTTCCGTCGGAACGCGGTGAGCAGAATCGCGTTGCAGCGAGCCCAACACGTGATTGCCGTGGCGCGGGCTGATCCGGTCGGCCTGCACGACTTCATCCGCGGCTACCAGCAGCTACGGGATCTCGGCGTCGAACCCGGCCGGATTCACGTCGTCGCGAACCAAGCTCGCCCGGGGGTCTTCGGCGGCGACGCCGCCACGCAGATTCGCGCGGAGCTGGCTCGA
Organism: Actinomycetota bacterium; assembly: GCA_040414855.1. GTDB lineage: Bacteria > Actinomycetota > CALGFH01 > CALGFH01 > CALGFH01 > DASVXQ01. Next base: position 23,223 of record JBEDUQ010000397.1, on the reverse strand, counting down.
TATCTCGGCGTCGAGCCATCCTCGTTGATCCCCTACGATCGCGGAGCGGTTGATGCGGCGACCAGCGCCGGAAAGGCTCTGCGAGAGGTACGCCGTGGCAGCCCGGCCCAACGGGCCCTCGCCGCCGTCGCGGCGGAGCTGGTAGGAGCTGAGCCGGTGCCACCGAAGCGCCAGCGCATGCGGCGTCGTCGCCGGCGCGAGCACCGCCGGGCCGTCGTCTGGAACGGACGGCCGAGCGGCCCGACCGTGACCTCGAGGAACCTGGGATGGTGAGGGACGCGTGGACGCATCGGTGACGGCGGCGGACCACGACGTCGAACCCTCAGGAGCGCACCGCGACGGTGCATGGCGACGGACCGCCATGACCGATCGGCAAGGTTGGAGCAGCGTCGCCGCCGAAGCGGACCTTGCCGGTGCGAACCTTCGACCGGAGCCGCGGTTGAGCGACGGTCTGGTCCAGGCAAGTGCGGAACGCATCATTGAGGGTGAGGTGCGTGAGCTGGTCCGGCGGCGCGGCGTGGGTGGCGCTGATGACTCCGGCGCGGTCCGCGCCCTGATCGACGACGTCATCGCCGATTACGCCGAACGGGCGCTCACCTCGAATATGCCGACCCTGGCCGAACCAGCGACGGTGGCCAAGGCGGTCGCGGACCGGGTGATCGGGCTCGGGCCGCTCCAGCCCTACTTCGATGACCCCGAGGTCGAGGAGATCTGGATCAATCAGCCCGACAAGGTCTTCATCGCAAAGGCGGGGCGACCGGTCCTGACCGGCACGGTGCTCAGCGACCAGCAGGTCCATGACCTCGTCGAGCTGATGCTGCGTACGAGCGGTCGCAGAGTCGACCTGTCCACTCCGTTCGTCGATGCGGTCCTTTCGGACGGCTCGCGGTTGCACGTGGTGATCCCCGACATCACCCGCCGCCATTGGGCGGTGAACATCCGGAGGTTCGTGGTCCGGGCCAGCGGGCTCGACCAATTGGTACGCCTGGGCACGATGCCAGGTCGATGTGCGCGGTTCCTCGAAGCGGCGGTGGTCGCGGGGATCAACCTCGTGGTGGCCGGGGCGACCCAGTCGGGCAAGACCACCTTGCTGAACTGCCTCGCCGCCGCGATTCCGCCTCGGGAGCGCGCGGTGACCTGCGAGGAAGTGTTCGAGCTTCAGATCGATCTGCCTGACGTGGTCGCGATGCAGACCAGGCAGCCGAACCTCGAAGGCCAGGGCGAGATCCGGCAGCGCCGGCTCATCAAGGAAGCGCTCCGGATGCGACCGAACCGTCTGATCGTCGGTGAGGTGCGGCAGGAGGAGGCGCTCGACCTGCTGATCGCGCTGAACAGCGGCGTGGCCGGCATGACCTCGCTGCACGCCAACTCCGCGGGAGAGGCGCTCACCAAGCTCACCACCCTGCCGCTGCTGGCGGGCGAGAACATCTCGCATCGATTCGTGGTTCCGACCGTCGCGGCGGCGGTCGACCTCATCGTCTTTCTGCGTTGCGACCCCAACGGGAGGCGCCAGGTCGAGGAGGTGCTCGCGGTGCCAGGACGAGTCGACGGCGCGCGGATCGAAACACGTCCCGTCTTCGGACGCGTCGGCGGGGAGCTGCTGTGGACCGGCCACTACCCGCCGCACGAGGAGCGCTTTGTCGCCGCGGGCATCGACCTCGCCGAGGTGCTCTGCGCATGAGAAGCACCGACACGATGGATCCGGCCATCATCGCGATTCCGAGCCTGCTGATCGCGGGCGTCGTCCTGGTCCTCCTTGGAGTGACGGGCCCTAGGCAGCAAGGCTCCGATGGTCGACAGCCAAGGCCGCTGCGCGACTGGATGGTCCGGGCAGGCGTTGGCAGCGTGTCGCTTCCCGAGCTTGCCGGCTTCTGTGCTGGGGTCGGGCTGCTGGCCGGGTTGGCCCTGCTCGCGATCGCGCATTCCGTGTGGCTCTCGATCGCGTTCGCCATGCTCGCTGGCTACCTGCCGGTGGCGGTCCTGAAAGGCCGTCAGCACAGGCGGTCCCGGGAGCGGCGCGAGGTCTGGCCGGATGCGATCGAGCATCTCGTTTCGGCCGTGCGTGCCGGCATGTCCCTTCCCAATGCGGTGTCGACGTTGAGCGAACGCGGTCCCGAGCCGCTGCGGGAGCCGTTCGCGCACTTCTCCGTTGAGTACTCGGCGACTGGGCGCTTCGGCGAGGCGCTCGACCGGCTGAAAGACGAGCTGGCCGATCCGGCGGGCGACCGGGTGGTGGAGGCACTCCGGATTGCTCGCGAAGTTGGCGGCAGCGAGCTCGGCCGCACACTTCGCACGCTAGCGGGATTCCTCAGAGATGAGCACCGCGTCCGCCGGGAGCTGGAAGCGCGGCAGAGTTGGGTGATCGTCGCGGCCCGACTGGCGTTCGCGACTCCATGGTTCGTGCTTCTGCTGCTCGCCACCAAGCCCGAGGCGGTCGGCGCATACCAGCGGCCCGCTGGGGCCGTGGTGATCGCGGTGGGGGCGGCATTTGCAATCCTCGGCTATCGCCTGATGTTGCGGATCGGACGGCTCCCGGCTGAGGAGCGTGTGCTGCGATGAGGTTGCGGTCATGAGCCCGTCGGCCGCGTTGCTGACGAGCCTGATGCTCGTCGCTGGCCTGGCGCTGATCGCGCATGCCGCACCGCGCAGGCGTTCGCCCCGGCTCGCTGCCCGCCTCGAGCCATACCTGCGAGGACTCGAACCGCGGGCGTCTCGTCTGCTCGATACCGTGGAAGCCCCGTTGATCCCCGTGCCGGTTCTCGATCGGCTGCTGCGGCCGATGCTCGACGAGGGCGGTCAGTGGGTCGGGCGCTGCCTTGGCGGCACGCCGACGGTCGCGCGACGGCTCCGCGAGGCCGGGCTGTCCGAGAATGTCGAACGCTTTCGAGCGGAGCAGATGCTCTGGGGACTGATCGGTTTCACGGCCGGCATCGCGGTGGGCGTGGCCGCGCCGCTCGTGACCCGTGGCACATCAGGGATCGCGGCACTCGCGGGGGGCGCGGTCGGCCTGCTCGCTGGCGTGCTTGGTCGTGACTGGCGGCTCACGCGACAAGTCGAGCGACGGCATGCCCGGATGCTCGAGGAGCTTCCCGCCCTCGCTGACCTGATCTGCCTGGCGGTAACCGCGGGCGAGGCGCCGAGGAACGCGATCGAGCGGGTTGTCGCGCGCGCACACGGCGAGCTCAGTCGCGAGCTGGGCCTGTTGCTTGCCGACCTTGGCGCCGGGACCTCGTTCCTCGCCGCGCTCGAGAGGCTGGCCGCGCGGGTCCCGGTCCCGCAAGTCGTCCGGTTCGTGGATGGGCTGGTGGTCGCGGTTGAGCGTGGAACGCCGCTCGCGGATGTGCTTCGGGCACAAGCGAGCGACGTGCGGGAGCAGCGCAAGCGCGACCTCATCGAGGCCGGTGGCAGGCGCGAGGTCTACATGCTGGTCCCGGTGGTCTTCATGTTGCTGCCGGTGGTGGTGCTGTTCGCGCTCTACCCAGGGTTATTCACGCTCGTGCAGATAGCTCGTTGAGGAGGGTCCGATGGTCAGGGGGCGAGATTGAGAGGACAGGATCGATGTCGAAGATCCATCGTCTCGCCGCCCGGCTGCTCGCCGGGATCGTGGGCGAGTCCGGCGACGTTCCCGGTTGGGTGCTGATCACGGCGATGACGGTCTCGCTGGTGCTGCTGGTGTGGACGGTGACGAGCAGCGCGTTGCAAGGCATTCTCGACCGGTTCCTCAACGACCTCAGCTTCGGCGGCTGAAGTGGTCGGTCGCGCGAGCGGGGCGATGCTGCGCACGGCGTTCCGAGCGACGTGCCGTCGCGAAACGACGTCGGGGTCATTGAGCCGTCCGCGGAGGTGGATTCCACGGGCGGGCAGTCAGCGGCGGTGGTTTTCAGAGGCGGACCGTATACGGTCGCCGTTCCGCGTGGGTCGGCTGCAAAGGTCGTGGCTCCGACAAGGGCGATCTCTACAGTCCTCGTTCCGGCCGACGGACTGGCGGCGGCGAGCGGTGGGCGCCGGCGGTGAGGGCGGGTCGGCGGTTGTGGAGTTCGCGCTGGTGGCTCCGCTTGCCGTGGCGATCGCGCTGGCGGTGGCGCAGTTCGCGGTGTTCCTGTTCGAGCGCAACGTGGTGATGGGGTCGCTGTCGGAGGGCGCGAGAGTGGCCGCGTCCTCGGGCCGGAACGTGGCCGATGGCGAGCGGGCGGCCAGGCGGCTCATGGGCGAGTCGCTGGGCGGCCGTCTCGCGGTGGCTGTACGGGTTCGGGGCGACGTCGAGGGAGGGATCGTCGCGCTTCGCGCTGAGGGGACCTTGCCGTCGATCGTGCCCGGAGTTCCAGGGTTGGGCGTGCACCTGGGCGCCACGATGCACAAGGAAGAGGAGCTTGCGGGGCTCGCGCCGGAAGGGGAGGTGGCGGTTCCCAATCCCACCGCGGTGGAGCCTCCAAGAGGGCCGGTGCGCGAGTCATCGCCGGGCGCGTGGTGAGCACCCCTGCGCGGGTGAATGCTCGCGAGCCGCGTAGGCCAGGGTTCGAGGACGAGCGGGGAGCCGCCGTGATCGAGTTCCTGCTGGTGTTCGTGGCCCTCGTCGTGCCACTCGTCTACGCGATCGCGGTGATGGCCGAGGTGCAACGCGCGGTGCTGGCGGTGTCGACCGCCGCTCGGGAGATCGGCCGGGTGTATGTGACCTCGCCGACTCGGGCCGAGGCGAACGGGCGGATGGAGCGGGCGTACCAAGAAGTGATGGGGAACTTCGGGTATGCGGCGGGTGATGGTCGCGGGGAGGTCGAGATCCATACGGCGTGCCCGGCGGCCGCCGCGAGCTGTGAGCGCGGATTTGGACCTGGGGCAGAGGTTTCGGTGCGCGTGACCTATCGGGTGCCGGTCGCCCGGCTGCCGTTCGTCGGGGCAATCTCCGGTCCGGACCTTCCGGTTGGCGCGACGCACCACACTCGCGTGGACCGCTACCGCGGGATCGGGCCGTGAGGTGACCACACCGCGGTGCCCTCGTGGCCAGCTCGACGGGCAGCTGGCCGGCCAGCTCGACGGGCGGTTCGACGGGCGGCGGGTCGGGCGCGCTCCGGGAGATTGCGGCACACGGCGGGCGCACACGGCAACGGGGGAGTCGGCCCCCGATGGCGAGGACGGGCAGATCCTCCTGCTGTTGGTCGGGCTGATCGGGCTCATCCTGATGGTGCTGGGCCTGGGCTGGGACGCGTCGAACTGGTTCCTGGGTCACCGGGCGCTCGACAACCTGGCGGACGGGGCGGCGATCGCGGCGGCGAGCGACGTGGACGTGCGGACGTTCTACGCGAGCGGGGGGCGCGAGATCACCGTTTCGAACGAGCTGGCGATGGCGACGGTGCGGCGGTACCTCCTCGAGGTCGCGGGCGACTCGGGTCTGAAGCGGGTTCGGGCGAGCTCGATCCGCGTCGAGCGGTCGCCGGCCGGACCGAGGGTCACGGTGGAGCTGCGCGCGACCACGCCGGCCGCCTTCCTGAGCCTGCTCCACGTGGTCGCTCCGGAGATGGTGGGCTCGGCATCGGCCACGGCACGGGTACGAGCCCCGTGACGCCACCGGCGAGGCGAACAGCGGCGGCCGGACCGGGGCGACAAAGGGCGCGACAGCGGCCACGAAGGCCCAGGTAGGATGGGCTTGTTCGACGTCGACAGGAGAGCTGAACACGATGCCAACCGATCACGCACCGGAACTCGCTGCGCTGGCCAAGCGCCTCGCGGACGCTAAGGAGTTCCTTTGACCTGGACGCCAAGAACCGGGAGCTGAGCGTCCTGCGCGAGCAGTCCGCGGCCCCCGACCTCTGGGAGGACCCGGACCGAGCGCGCAAGGTGATGCGGCGGATGGCGGAGGTCGAGAGCGACCTCGCCGAGGTCGAACGGCTGTCGCGGCAGCTCTCCGACCTGGAGACGCTGAACGAGCTGGCGATGGAGGAAGAGGACGACGCCTCCGCGACCGAGGTCGCGCAGGGCCTCGAGAGCCTCACGCGGGAGATCGACGATCTCGAGGTGCTCGCGCTGCTGAGCGGGGAGTACGACGACCGCGACGCGATCGCGACGATCCACCCCGGGGCCGGCGGAACGGAGTCGCAGGACTGGGCGGAGATGCTGTGGCGGATGGAGACGCGCTGGGCGGAGCGGCGCGGGTTCAAGGTCACGGTGAACGATTACCAGGAGGGCGACGAGGCCGGCATCAAGTCGGTGACGCTGACGATCGAGGGCCCGCGCGTCTACGGGCTGCTGTCGGCGGAGGCGGGGACCCACCGTCTGGTGCGGATCTCGCCGTTCGACCAGGCACGCCGGCGGCACACGTCGTTCGCCGCGGTCGACGTGATCCCGGTGCTGGAGGACGAGGACGCGCCGGAGATCGACGAGGCGGACCTGCGGATCGACATCTACCGCTCGTCGGGGCCCGGCGGCCAGGGCGTGAACACGACGGACTCGGCGGTGCGGATCACCCACGTGCCGACGGGCATCGTAGTGGCGGTGCAGAACGAGCGTTCGCAGCTCGCGAACAAGACGATCGCGCTGAAGATCCTGGCGGCGAGGCTGGCCGAGCGGGCGCGGAAGGAGCGCGAGCAGCAGCTCGCGGCCCTGCGCGGCGAGCGGGGGGACATCGCCTTCGGGAACCAGATCCGGTCCTACGTGCTCCACCCGTATCAGATGGTCAAGGACCACCGGACGAACGTGGAGACGGGCAACGTCCAGGCGGTCCTGGACGGAGACCTCGACCAGTTCGTCGCGGCGGAGCTCCGGCGCCGCGCCGCCGACCGCTCCGGGTCCGGCGGGGAAGGGTAAGTCGGGTCAGGCGGAGAAGGACACGTCGGTCGGGCGGAGAAGGGTAAGTCCCGCCCCGGGGCCGGCGGGCAGGGTAAGTCGCGTTGGGCGGGGAAGGGTGAGCCCGGGGCCGACGCGGAACTCGCGAACCGCACGAGCCGGACTCGCGCCGGTACCGACCAATAACCCTGGTCGAGCCGTATACTCCGCCCGTGCACACTCGTTCTCGCTCGCTCGCGCACTCATTCCTCCGAACCAGGGCGCGCCTCGGATTCGCGGCACCGCCCGACCTCGAGGTCGCCCCGCCGGGCGAAGCCGAACCAGGCTCACGTTGGGCCTCCGTGGGCCGCGCGCCCCTGCTGGCGCTCGCGGTCCTCTTCATCGTGTACGTGCTCGTGTTCGGGACCTTGACCTGGATGCAGCAGTCGAATTTCGGCACCTTCGGCTTCGACATGGGCATCTACGACCAAGGCATCTGGCTCCTGTCACGATTCAAGAACCCGTTCGACACGGTGCGCGGCCTCAACTTCTTCGCGCACCACGTGAACGTGATCGCGATCGCGTTCGTCCCGTTCTACTGGCTCGGGGCGGGCCCGCATTTTCTCTACCTGATCGAGACGATCTGGATGGCGCTGGGCGCGCTGCCGATCTTCCTGCTCGCCCGCGACCGGCTCGGCAGCCGCTGGCTGCCGGTGGGCCTGGCCGCCGCCTATCTCCTCTACCCGTCGCTCGAGTGGATCAACTGGTGGCACTTCCATCCGGACGCGCTGATCATCACGCCGCTCCTGTTCGCGTGGTGGCTGGCGACCCGGCGGCGCTGGCGTTGGTTCGCGGTGGCGGTGGCGATCGCCCTGCTCTGCAAGGAGGACGCGGCGCTGGCGGTGGCGGCGCTCGGCCTGGCGCTGATCATCCACGGCAAGCGCCGCGCGGGCGCCTGGACCTGTCTCGCCGGAGTCGGCTGGTTTCTGCTGGCCACCAAGGCGATCATTCCGATCGCCAACGGGGGATCGAGCCCCTTCTATATAAAGGAGCTGTTCCCGGGCTTCGGCGACTCGCTCGGGGCGATCGCCGTCAACCTCGTCACCCACCCTGGCCGCTTCTTCTCCCTGGTCACCCAGCCGGACCGGCTCACCTACTACCGCGAGCTGCTGGCCCCGGTGGCGTTCATGCCGCTGGCCGCGCTGGAGGTGCTGCTGATCGGGATCCCGCAGGCGGCGGTGAACTCGATCTCGGGCCACGCGCTGACCCACGACATCCGCTACCACTACAGCTCGATCGTGATCGCGGCGGTGTTCCTGGCGACGGTGGAGTCGTGCGCGCGGCTGGGCGCCCGGGTGGTGATCCGCAGGGCGCTGGTCGGCGTGGTGGTGGCCACCTCGATCGCGGCGAACGTTGCGTGGTCGCCGTCGCCGATCTCGCGGCAGTACGACTCTGGAATCTGGGCGGTGAGCCTGCCGCGCCACCAGATCGTCAGGGAGGCGCTGAAGCAGGTGCCGGCCGGCGTCGGCGTGTCGGCCACCTACTACCTTGTGCCGCACCTGACGCACCGGATCCACATCTACGAGTTCCCGAATCCGTGGGTGCCTACGAACTGGGGTGCCAACGGCGAGAACCCGCCGAGCCCGGGCAACGCTGACTACCTCGTCCTGGACACAACCGTGAACGGCTCCTCGCAGGCGCTCTACGAGCGGCTGGTCGCCGCCGGAGGTCCGTTCAGGATCGTCTACGACGTCCAGGGGATCGTGGTCGCGCGCCGCGTCGGACCGGGCTGACCTCAGCAAATGGCGATCTCATCCAAGAAGGGGATACTGGCCAACGGAGGGGTATGGCCCGGCCCGGCTGGGCAAGATTGCTGGGCTGACCGATGCGGATTCGTGATTCCGATGACCGTTTTTGTCCGATCCCGATGCGCTACCCTTTGGGGCCATCCTGCACCAGGAGCCAACTCGATGCATCGAAGCTCGTCCGCCGGCACGCTCGAAAGGAGCCAGTGGGGGATGACCGTATGACCGCGGTGATCGGCCTCTACCGCCGGTGGGCCATGCTCGTTCACGAGCTGGCCAAGTTCGGAATCGTCGGCGCCTTCAACACAGCACTCGACTTCGGTATCGCGAACCTGTTGCACGTCGGGCTGCATTCGAACCAGTACCTCGCCAAGACGATCTCGGTGACGATAGCGGCGACCTCGTCCTACTTCATGAACCGGTACTGGACCTTCCGGCACCGGGCGCGCACCGGCCTCGGCCGCGAGTACGCGCTGTTCTTCGTGCTCAACGGCGTCGGCTTGGTGATCGCGCTGGCCTGTATCTGGCTGGTGATGGGGCCGCTGGACCGCCAGGGCGCGCTGTGGTTCAACGTCGCCCAGGTGCTCGGCCTGATCCTCGGCATGCTGTTCCGCTTCACGACCTACAAGCGCTGGGTCTTCCTCGCGCCCGCGTCGCCCAACGGCGATGCTCAGGCCGACACGGAGCCCGCCGAGTCGGAAGAAGAGGGTCAGCCGGCGTGGTCGCGGATCCGCGCCTGATCGTAGACGCCGCGCGCGGCGGCGAGCCGCACCGACCACACCTCCACCAGCATCCCTAGGGCGTCGACCGCCAGCCGCACCTTGCTGCCGTCACGGTCGCTGGCGGTCACCGGCACCTCGGCGACCTCGTAGCCGAGCCGACGCGCGAGGAACAGCACCTCGACGTCGAACGCGAACCCGTCGAGTCGCGAGCGGCCGAACAGGCTCCTGGCCGCGTCCCTTCGAAAGCCCTTCAGCCCGCACTGGGTGTCCTGGAAGTCGAGGCCGAGCGCGACCCGCATCACGGTGTTGAAGACCCTGCTCGACAGGCGCCGCAGGATCGGGCCGGGGGTGTTGGCCGCCTGCTCCTCCGGGGTCCCGTGCAGACTTCCGATCTCCTCGACCTTGCGCGAGCCGATCGCGATTGGCGTCTGGCTCAGCGCCGTGACCAGCCGCTTCACCTGGTTCGGCTGATAGGAGCCGTCGGCGTCGGTGAAGACGACCAGCTCCCCCTCCGCGGCGAGCACGCCGCTCCGCACCGCGTAGCCCTTGCCGTGGTTGGACTCCGTCCGCAGCACCCGCACGCGTGGATCGCCGGCCGCGGTCTTCTCGGCCACGGCGTAGGTCAAGTCGGTGGAGCCGTCGTCGACCACCACGAACTCGACATCGTTCAGGTCATCCGGAAAGCTGGCGAGATACCGCTCGAGCGTCTCGGGAAGCCGCTCCGCCTCGTTGAAGCACGGGAACACGATGCTGAGCGCCGGGCCGGTCATGAGGTTCCCCCGGTCCCGCGCCGCTGGAGCAGCACGACGTTGTTGGCATCGAACCTGGTGATCCAGTCAGGGCTCGCCCGGAGGTCGCGGAGCAGGCCCTGCTGGTCCTGGTCCAGCAGGCTTCGGTCGACGATCACGTAGCGCAGGCCCTCCTGGTCGCCGGTGGGGTGGACGTCGCCGTTCAGGCCCCAGTTCACGGAGCGGAACGGGTTGGGGAACTCGAAGATCTTCTCGCGATGACTGAGGTGGGTGACCAGGTTGAACTGCGCGCTGACCGGCGCGCCAGCCGGGATCATCGCGATCGCCCGGCGCTTGGCGGCGTCGGCGGGGGAGCCGGTCGAGACGATCTTGGCGTGCGACCAGGGCGCGGGCCCGTAGCGCTGGTCCATCGCCAGCGCGACCACGACCAGCGCGATCAGCGCCGGCGCCAGCAGGACCCGTCGTTTGTCGGCGATCACCTGGAGCCCTCGGACCGCGGCGACCGCCAGCAGCGGCGCGGCCACCGCCAGGTACTGGTAGCGGATCTGGTGCTGCTCCGGCGGGATCGCCGCCAGGTTGAGGAACAGCGCCGGCGCGACCGGCAGCAGCGCCTTGGGCGAGCGCAGCGGCAGGGCCAGCAGCGGCACGAACACCAGCAGCAGGTAGCCAACCCCCTGGTTGGACAGCGCGGTCGCCAGCGCCCTGCCGGCCATCGACGGGAGCGCCCGCAGCAGCGCGATCGGCCCGATCCCGGTGACCCCGTAGTTGAGCTCGAACAGGTTGGTCTGGCGCCCGTTCGCGAGCGGGATGAAGAGGAAGGTCGCGAACAGCCACCAGAAGAGCCCGGCGATCAGCACGCGCCGGCCGGTGACCCGCTGACCGGTGAGCATGAGCAGGCCGCCGAAGCCGGCGACCGCCAGCCCGACGTCCTCGCGGCAGAGCAGGGCGAGGCCGAGCCAGACCGCCATCTGGCGGTTCCGGTGCCCGTCGGCCGCCAGCGCCGCCAGCGCGAGGAAGGCGGCCGCCAGGGTCTCGGGGTGGAACTGCCAGGTCAGCGCCCACTGCATCGCTGGGTAGGCGAGGTAGGCGACGGCGACCGCGAGGCCGGCAGCGGGGTTGCGGAGGTGCTTGGCGCCGAGCCGGTAGACGACCCAGGCCGGCACCGCCAGCGCGACCGTCTGGAGCAGGAGCAGCAGCCGTGGGTCGTCCCAGAGGTGGTACAGCGGGGCCACCAGGATGAGGATGTAGGAGGCGTGGTCGCCGAACAGGTTCAGGCCCCGGACGGTCACGAACGGCGCGTGGAACCGCGACAGGAGCCAGGTGCCCTGGTCGTAGATGCCCAGGTCGAAGCCGTAGGTGCCGAAGTTGCGATGCAGCTCGAAAGTCTGCGCGAGGAACACGCCCACGAAGATGGCCAGCGCGACCCCGAGCGCGGAGGTGCAGAGCGTCGTTCCCTCCAGGCGCGTGACCTCGGTCAGCCGCTGCCCGACCGCCGCCAGCCAGGCCTCCACCCGACCGCCCTCCGGCGCCGGCTCGGCCGGGCGGCGCACACGCGCGGGAGAAGTAGCGGAGGAGTCGGCCGAGGAGTCGGGGGCGCCGGCCGTGGGTCTATCCTCCACGTCGCCGTCCGTTTCGACGGTTTCGTCCACAGAGGGGGGTGCCGTGGGGCCAAGCGCCGGGGCGGCAGGCGCGGCGAGGGCAGGCGCCGGGGCGGCAGGCGCCGGGGCGGTGGCCCTCGCGTGGTCGGCGGATGGACGGGAGACCGTGGTCACGGCCTCGAGGCCGAAGGCGCCGAGGCGGTTGGGGAGGCGGCGGCCGCCGGGCGGGGTGATCAGCTCGACCCGCGCGTCCGAGTTGAAGACGAAGCTCGGAAGCGGCTGCTCCAGCGCGAACGCCTCGGCGTGCCGGCGCGGGTAGCCCTGGCCGCCCTCCAGGTCGCTGAGCTGGAGATAGGGGAGCGCGTCGGCGGCCTCCTCGAGTGCGCTGACGTCCTCGGGCCCGGCTGGGTGGTCCAGTGCCAGCAGCAGGCGACAGTTGCCGTCGCGATCGAACGACACCGTCGCCACCCTCCCGCCGTCGAGCGGGAGGTCGCCGGCCGGCAGCCATGCGCGGGCCCAGGGCGGAAGCTCGCTCGATTCGCGGGAGGTGACGGGTGGAGGCATTACCAAGCGGTTCCTGCTTTCATAGGCACGTACCTTTCGACCTCCTCGAGGGAGCCGGCTTGGCAACGATCGCAGCGCCGAGGCAGGAGCAACGACACGAGGGACTGACCGCGGCCCGAGCCAGGGCGACACTGGTCAACCGCGTGCTCACCGGCATCGCGTTCGCCGCCATCTACCTGGTCCTCTTCAAGGTCATGCACGTGAACCTTATCCTGTCGCGCACGACCGCGGCGGGCGGGGACATGGGCTCCCACCACTACATCGACACCTTCCTGCGCACGAACCTGCTGCCGCACTGGCGGATCACCGGCTGGGCTCCCGGCTGGTTCGCCGGCATCCCGATGCTGACGTTCTACTTCCCGTTGCCGTACCTGTCGATCGCCGCGCTCACCCCCCTGCTGGGGAACCAGATCGCCTTCAAGCTCGTCACCGCCGCCGGTCCGCTGCTGCTGCCGCTGACCTGCTGGGCTGCCTTCAAGATCCTGCGCCTCCGCGAGCCGGCGCCGGTGCTGGCGGCCTGCGCCAGCGTGGTGTTCCTGATGCTCAAGCAGATCGGCCCGGCCGAGGCTGACCAGTTCAACATCTGGGGCGGCAATATCGCCAGCACGATGGCGGGAGAGTTCTCGTTCGCGCTCTCGTTCGCGCTCCTCCCGCTGGCCCTGGCTGTGTTGTACCGATCGGTAGAGGAGCGGAAGGGCTGGCGTCTGGCGACGGTGATGATGGCGGGGGTCGTGCTCACCCACATCCTCACCACGATCTCATTGGTGCTGGCCAGCACCATGCTGGTGCTCAAGCTGCCGCTGAAGGAGGCGAAGGAGGCGCTGCTGCGGCTGGCGCTGATCTTCGGCGCCGCCTTCTGCCTGACCGCCTTCTGGGCGCTGCCCTTCATCCTGCGGCAGTCGTACACGGCTCACATGAAGTGGGACCAGCTCACCAACTACAGCTACCTGGCGCCGAGCCCACTGCGGCCCTACCTGATCCTGACCGCGGTCGGGCTGGTGGTCGCGGTCATGCGCGGCGAGCGGCGGATCCTGATGTTCGCCTGGCCGGCACTGCTGGCGGTGTTCGCCTACGTGACCCTGCCGCACGTCATCCCCGCCGGCGCACTCTGGAACGCCCGCATGCTGCCGCTGATCTACCTGGCCGAGCTGCTGATCGCCGCCTACGGCGCCTCGGTGCTGATCGGGCGGGTCGCCGAGCTTCTGCGGCGCCGCGCCGGATTGCCGATGCGCATGGGCTACGCGGCGGTGGCCGTGCTGGTGATCCTGACCCCGATCGTCTCGTCCTACCGCACCCGCGGCGACGTGCCCGGCTGGACCGAGTACAACTACTCAGGCTTCGAGGCCAAGCCCGACTGGCCGCAGGCGGTGGCGCTGTTCAACACCCTGGACCGGCTCCCGCACGGCCGGGTGATGTGGGAGTTCAGCAGGGACTACGAACGCATGGGCACCACCAGGACGCTCGAGAACATCCCCGCGTTCACCACCCAGGACTCGATGGAGGGCCTGCTCATCGAGTCGTCGCTCAACGCCCCGTTCCATTTCATCAACCAGGCCGAGACCTCCCAGACCGCGACCCAGGCGGTTCCCGGTGTGCAGTACCCCGGCTTCGACTTCACGACTGGACTCGAGCACCTGCGCATGTTCGGGGTGCGCTGGTACGTGGCCTACACCGACCAGACCAAGAAGGCGGCCGCGAAGGCCGGCCTGCCGAAGGTCGCGACCAGCGGGAAGTTCAACATCTACGAGGTCGGCGACGGGCACCTGGTCGAGGTGCCGAAGTACCGCCCGATCATGTTCACCGACCCGAACTGGCGTGACAACGCGCTCACCTGGTACCGCAACAAGCAGTGGCTCGATACGCCGCTGGCGTTCGCGTCGGACGGTGACAAGGCCGCACGGGCCGCGTTCGCCGATCCCGGCAAGCTGCCCGTCAAGACCCTCCCGCGCGAGCCGCTGGCGCGGCCGGGCGAGATCTCGTCGACCATGAAGGACCAGTCGATCGACTTCACCACCGACCGGATCGGCGAGCCGCACATCATCAAGGTCTCGTACTTCCCCAACTGGCACGCCGAAGGCGCCGAAGGACCGTGGCAGCTCTCCCCGGGGCTGATGGTGGTGGTGCCGACCCAGGCGCACGTCCGGCTGGTCTACGGCGACACCCCGATCGAGACCGGCGGCAAGGCGCTCAGCGCCCTCGGCCTCGCCGTCCTGGTCATCCCCGCCCTGCCTGGGGCCGCCGGCCTCGTCCGCGCGCCCTGGCTCCCCGCCGCGATCCGCCGCTTCCGAAGAAGCCAGAGGTAGTGGTTATGTACGACCCTTCCGACTCTGGTAACGTCTTCCCTCGGCCGAAGGCCACACGCGGGCTCCAATCCCCCCAGCCATGCGGAGCCCCGAAAGCGAAAGGTTGCTCGGAGCCGTGATCAAACTTGACCACGTCACCAAGGTCTACGGCAACGAAGTAATCGCCCTCGATGATGTCTCGGTCGACATCAGCAAGGGCGAATTCGTGTTCGTCGTCGGCCAGTCCGGTTCAGGCAAGTCGACCTTCATCCGCCTGCTCATCAAGGAAGAGCGGCCCAGCGCCGGGCGCATCTGGGTGGCGGGCAAGGACCTGAACCGCCTCGCCTCATGGAAGGTGCCGGCGCTGCGCCGCGCGATCGGGTGTGTGTTCCAGGACTTCAAGCTCCTGTCCAACAAGACCGTTCGCGAGAACGTCGCCTTCGCGCTCGAGGTGATCGGCGCCCGTCGCCACTCCATCTACCGGACCGTCCCCGAGGTGCTCAAGCTGGTGGGCCTGCACGACAAGGCCGACCGCTTCCCTCACGAGCTGTCCGGTGGCGAGCAGCAGCGCGTCTCGATCGCGCGCGCCTTCGTCAACCGGCCCCTGCTGATGCTCTGCGACGAGCCGACGGGGAACCTGGACCCCACCACCTCGCAGGACATCATGAAGCTGCTCGAGCGCATCAACCGCACCGGCACCACCGTGGTCATGGCCACGCACGACGAGCGCATCGTCGACACCATGCGCCGGCGCGTGATCGAGCTGGAGCACGGCAAGGTCATTCGCGACCAGGAGCGAGGAGTGTACGACCTTGGCTAGGATCCGCTACATCACCGCCGAGGCGGCCCGGGGCTTCCGCAGGAACCTGCTGCTGGCCGGCTCGATGGTGATCATCGTGGCGATCAGCCTCACCCTGTTCGGGATCGCCCTGCTTGCCGGCAAGCAGGTCAACCTCTGGGGCGGCTACTGGTCCGACAAGATCGAGGTCTCGGTCTTCCTCGCCAAGGGGGTCACCGAGGACCAGCGCAAGAGCATCGGCGATCAGATCCAGTCGCTGCCGGTGGTCGAGAAGACCTTCTACGAAAGCCAGGCACAGGCGTACGAGCGCTTCAAGCAGCAGTTCCGCGACTCGCCCGACATGGTCCGCAACGTGACCGCGAGCGTGCTGCCGCAGAGCTTCCGGGTCAAGCTCCGCGACCCCAACCAGTTCGACCAGGTCCATGACCTGTTCTGCTCGGGCAAGACCGACTCCCGCGGCAAGGAGATCTGCAACGCCGGCATCGACTCCGTCGTCGACCAGCGCAAGCTCGTCGAACGCCTGTTCGCCATCCTGAACTACATGAAGGTCTCCTTCCTCGTGCTGGCGGGCGTGCTAGGTGCGGCGGCGGTGGTCCTGATCGCCGTCACCGTCCGCGTCGCTGCCTTTGCCCGGCGCAAGGAAACGCAGATCATGAAGCTGGTCGGCGCCAGCAACACCTACATCCGCCTGCCCTTCCTGGCGGAGGGCGTGACCGCCGGGCTGCTCGGGACACTGGTCGCCTTCGGCCTGCTCGGCGGGGGCATGTACTACCTCGGGCGGGTCAGGCATCAGGTCTCGTTCCTCCAGCTGCTGCCGATCGCCGGCCGGCATGAGCTCTACGAGTCCTATGTCGTGCTGCTGTTCTTCGGCGTGGTCGTGTCCGCGCTCGCGAGCATTCTCGCCCTGCGCAAGTACGTGCGCGTGTAGCGAGACGTGTAGCTTGTAGGCATGCCAAGACGCCAGCCACCGGGCACGGTGGCCAGCAACCGCCGTGCCCGCCACGACTACGAGATCCTCGAGACCTTCGAGGCTGGCATCGCGCTGCGCGGAAGCGAGGTCAAGACCCTGCGCGAGGGTCGCGCCTCGCTCCAGGACGCCTATGCCGGCGTCGAGAACGGCGAGATCGTGCTCCATATGCAGATCCCGGCGTACTCGCACACCGGCTACGACGGCCACGAGCCCACGCGCCCGCGCAAACTGCTGCTGCACCGCAAGGAGATCGACCAGCTCAGTCGCCGCGTCGCCGAGCGCGGCCTGACCCTGGTGCCGCTGCGGCTGTACTTCAAGCAGCAGCTGGTCAAGGTCGAGCTGGCGGTCGCGCGCGGCAAGCGCGCCTACGACAAGCGCCAGGCGATCGCCCAGCGCGACGCCGCCAGGGAGATGGACCGCGTCCGCAAGGCCAGGGTCC
The DNA here is from genome assembly GCA_040414855.1 of Actinomycetota bacterium. Taxonomy (GTDB): domain Bacteria; phylum Actinomycetota; class CALGFH01; order CALGFH01; family CALGFH01; genus DASVXQ01. The sequence continues at coordinate 6,539 of JBEDUQ010000397.1, read as the reverse complement.
GCGCCTGACCACCGGCGGCCCTCTAAGGCCGCCACTGACGAGCTCTTGATTCGGTGCGGAGAAGTTGGAATTCCCGACGGGCCGATGGCCGTTACAATGGGGTGTGCCTGGGGTAGGGTGCCAGGCGCTGAAGGTGAACGACACGACGACACACGGGGGTGCCTGGGTTCGACCGTGACGGATTGCCTCAGGAGAAGCGAGCCGGAGTTCGCGGGGCTCCGTATCAAACCGCGAACGCTATAAGCGCCAAGTCTAACTACGCGCTCGCTGCCTAACCTAGCTTAGGTGGCCGTCCGCCGCTCTTTGCCTGTGGGAGCGGGTCGGGCGTCGATAGCAGGCTCCACCCGGACGGGGGGCCCGTTCTCGTTCGGGAACACCGATAGCGGGCTGGGATCCAGCTGCGGCGCCGCCGGACAACCTGGATCCGAGATCAACCCGGTGGCTGCGCTCGGAGAAGTCCTGAGACAACGTCGTGGGACGGGGGTTCGAGTCCCCCCACCTCCACAATTGCCGACCAACAGTCGACAACAGCTCACCAACGGATTCTGTTGGTGAGCTGTTGCGTTCCTGGACCTTGAGTGCGGGCAGGCATCCCCGTTCAGGCCCTCCGCGCGCCGTGAACCACCGACACGCCGGTGCGGTACAAGTCAGGCATGGAGACCACACGCGATGGCGGCCGCTCGGATGAGGAGCTTGTCCGCCGGATCGCTGGCGGGGATCGGGAGGCGTTCCGTGTGCTCTATGACCGGCACCTGCCGTGGCTTGCCGCGAGGATCGCGCGGCGTTGCGCGGATCGGGGTCTGGTCGAGGAGGTCGTCCAGGACACCTTCGTGGCCGTCTGGCACGGCGCTGGTAGCTACGGTGCCGAGGGGCGCGTGGCCGCGTGGTTGTGGGGGATCGCGATTCGGGTGCTGTTGAAGCGGCTGCGGGGAAGGCCGCTGCCGCTGCCGTTGCCGGAGGTGGGGACGCTGGGCCTGGTGGGCTCCGCGGAGGAGCAGGTCCTGCTCAGTGTGCGCTACGGCGACCTGGCGGGGGCGCTTGGGCGCCTGTCGCCGGAGCTGCAAGCGGTGGTGCAGGCCACGGTGCTGGACGGGTTGACCACGCGGGAGGCGGCGCGGCTGCTCGGCATCCCCGCCGGTACGGTCAAGACCCGGATGCTGCGCGCCCGCCGCCGCCTCCGAGAGGAGCTGGCATGACAGAGATGAGCTGGCATGCTGAGCCGGAGTTGTTGCGGCGCTACGCCGACGGTGCGCTCCCCAGCGCGCTGGCTGCGAGTGTCGAGGCGCACCTGCTGGTCTGTGTCGCCTGTCGCGTGGCCATGCCTGCGCCGCAGATGCTCGACGCCGGGCTGGTCTGGCGGGAGGTGATCGACCGGGTCGACCGGGGTGAGCGGGGCTTGATCGAGCGGGCGCTGACGCGGGTCGGGCTCGCGCCGCACCTGGTGCGTCTGCTGCTGGCCACGCCGGCGCTGCGTCGCTCGTGGCTGCTGGCGGTGGCCGTCGCGCTTGGCTTCGCGGTCGCGGCCGCCCATGGCGGGGGCGGGCAGCCGTGGCTGTTCCTGCTGCTGGCGCCGCTGCTGCCGGTCGCGGGGGTGGCGACCGCGTACGGGCCCGGCGTCGACCCGCTGTACGAGCTTGCGGTCGCCGCGCCGCTGTGCGGCTTTCGGCTGCTGCTGCTGCGCGCCGTGGCCGTGCTGGTCGCCAGCGGTGGCCTCGCGGGCCTGGCTGTGCCGCTGCTGCCGGGAGCGCGCTGGGTCGCGGTGGCGTGGCTGCTGCCCGCGCTCACGCTCACGCTGGCCAGCCTCGCCCTTGCCGTGGTTGTCCCAGCGGCGGTCGCCGGGGCCGTGGTCGGCGGCGCGTGGCTGGCGTTCGTGACATCGACCGCGCTGGGGACCGGCGACCGCCTGGCCGCCTTCCACGGCTGGGGGCAGCTTGGTCTCGCCATTGCCGCGCTGCTGCTGGCTCCCGTGGTGGCCGCCGCGGCCACCCGGATCAGAAAAGGAGACCTGGCATGACCCCCGAGACCGTGAAGGTGTGGGAAGTGGAGAAGTTCTACGGTCGCACGCGGGTGCTGGCGGGCGTGTCGCTTTCGATGGGGTCGGGCGTGACCGGCCTGCTCGGCCCCAACGGGGCGGGCAAGACTACGCTGCTGCGCATGCTCGCCACGGTGCTTGCCCCCGACCGGGGCCGGCTGTCTCTGCTCGGCCGCGACCCGACCGACCCGGCGCAGCGTGTCGAGATCCGCCGCCGGCTCGGCTACCTGCCGCAGGAGCCTGGGCTGTACCGGCACTTCAGTGCGTTTGCGCTGCTGGACTACCTCGCCATTCTCAAGGAGCTTAGCGACCGGCGTGCCCGGCACGACGAGGTGCGCCGGGTCCTGGACGAGGTTGGGCTGGGCGGCATGGCGCACCGGAGGATCCGCACGCTCTCGGGCGGGATGCGCCGGCGTGTCGCGCTCGCACAAGCGCTGCTTGGCGACCCGGAGCTGCTGGTGCTGGATGAGCCGACGGTCGGCCTGGACCCTGAGCAGCGCGTCGCCTTTCGGGAGTTGCTGTCCGGGCTGGGTGAGCGGCATGCAGTGCTGCTGGCCACCCACCAGACCGAGGACGTCGCCGCCCTGTGCCAGCAGGTGGTTGTGCTGCACGACGGCCGTGTGCTGCTCGATGGCTCCCCTGCTGACGTGGCAGGGGTCGCGGCCGGCCGTGTGTGGCTGAGCGACGCGCAGCCACAGGGTGCACTTGCCTCCTGGCGGACCGCGGAGGGCCGCTACCGCAACGTGGGCGTGCCGCCGACCGCGGCCGAGCTGGTCGCCCCGACCGTGGAGGACGGCTACCTGCTGCTGCTCACCGCAGCCGGGTCGGGGGAGCGGGCAGCATGAGCCGCCACATAGGCACCTCGGAGCGGACCGCGGCGCCGCGGCCTGGGCAGAGCCGGGTGGCTGCCGGCGGGCGTGCTGACGGACGCTGGCGGGCGCTGCTGACGCTGGCGGCCACCGAGGGCCGGCTTGCTGGTCGCCATCCGCTGGTGCCGCTTGCGCTGCTGGTGGGAGCGGTGCTCTTCCGCGAGCAGGTTCGCCAGCACGGCGCGGACCTCGGCCGCGGCTCGGTCTGGCTCGGCGGCGGCCTGCTCCCCTTGGCCGCCGCCGGGTTCCTGGCCGCCAACCTCGCTGTCCTGCGCGGTCGCCGCTACCACAGCGACGAGCTGGAAGCGGCGATGCCGCTGCCGGCCGCGACACGGACCGCCGCCCACCTGCTGGCGGTGGCCGCGCCCGTCGGCGTGGCGGTGGCGGCCGTGGCGGTCGGCTTGGCCGTGCTGCTCATCGCGGGCGCGGTCGGAACGGCGAACCTGGCGGAGCTGGCCGTGGGGCCGCTACTGGTGGGGGTGGCCGGCGTCGCGGGGATCCTGGTGGCCCGCTGGGCGCCGTCCACCACCATCGGGCCGGCCGTCCTGGTGGCGGCCGCGACGTTCCAGCTCTGGCCGCAGCTGGTCACCGTCAGCGGTCCGCTCGTCCGCGTGCCGTGGCTCGCCCCGTGGGCCGACCTGGACGGCCCCCGGCAGCTTGCCCTGCGCCCGGCCGGCTGGCACGCGCTCTACCTGGGCGCGCTGGCCGGGCTCGGCGCGGTCGCTGCATTGGTCCGCCATGGGCTGACCGTCCGTCGCGTGACCGCCGGCCTGGTCGCGCTGGCGGTGTGCGGCACCGCTGGGGTGGCCCAGTTGCGCCCCCCGAGCTCAGGTGAGCAGGCGGCCGTCGCGCGGTACGTGGAGCGGCCCGAGTTCGTGCAGCGCTGCCAGCAGCGCGCCGCCGTCCGCTACTGTGCCTACCCAGGCTACGCACGGCTCATCGACCGCTGGGCGGCGATCGTGACCCCGGTCGTCGAGCAGCTGCCCGCCACCGCGCGGGCACGCGTGCTGGAGGTGCGCCAGCGGGCCAGCCTCAACGACCTCGGCGGGCTGGAGGCCAGCTATCCAAGCCCGCTCGCCCGCCGGATCGCCGAGGCCGCGCAGCGTGACGACCGGATGGTCCACCCGGACCTGGGTTGGGCCACCCAGGGTGACGAACAGCGGCTGGACCTCGCATTGCAGGTCGGCGCCTGGGCGGTGCACCTGCCCACCACCGAGGGCAGCGACGGGCTGTGCTACCCGGGCGGGCAGGCCCGCGCCGTGGTGGCGTTGTGGCTGGCCGGGCAGGCCGACCCGCGGGTCGCCGCAACCCTTCGCCGCCTGGTGCGCGACAACCCCTACGACCCCAGCCACGCGCCCGGATCGCACGCCGACACGGGCATCCCCTCGTTCACGCTGCCGTGGGCCCGCGGCGGGGTGGACTGGCCCACAGCCGAGGCCGAGTACGCGGTGCAGCTGCTCGACCGACCCGCAGCCGGAGCGGCGATCCGCGCCCACTGGAAGGGGCTCGCCGGCCCTCGCGAGAGAACGGACACGCTCGTCCGCATGCTGCGGCTGCGCCCGCTGCCACCCCTGGCCGAGGTCCTCGCCAGGCTCGGCACACGCCCGGGCGAGCTCAGCCCTGCCGAGCTGCTTGCCGGCTACCAGCGATGCTCCTGATGCGCATCTCCTCTGCCCCAAACCGCCAGGCCGCCCGGCAAAGATCTCACGCCGACCACCGACGACGGCGATGCCGTGCGCGCCACGCGGTCGGCTGTCGGGCGCGGCCTCTCTGGCACGCACACCAGGTCCTACGGCTGCTCCCACCGCTTGTCCGGGCCACCCACTGGACCCCGATCATCGCCGGGATCGCGGTCGCCACCCTGGCGACCATCGCCGTCCGGCACCAGGCACAACCGGCCCCGGTGCAGGTCCTGCGTGCGTTGCGCCTGGCCGCTGTCGTCCTCGCCTCAGCCGCCGCGCCAGCCTTCGACGACGAAACAGAGCCGCTCGCGGCGGCCAGCCCAACCCCGCTGGGCGTGCGCCGCGCAGCCCGCGTGCTGCTATTGGTCGTCCCGCTTGCCGCAGCTTGGGCGCTGCTGTGGCACCATGCCGGCCGCCACGTCACCGGGATGCCGTCATCGTGGCCGGTGACACTGGAGGCCGCCACGCTGCTCGCCACCGTGGTCAGCATCGCCGCGGTCGCCTGCCGCCACGGATGGCACGCGGGCGCGCTCGCGGGTCCACTGCTGCTGGTGCTGGTGGCCGGCGCGCTGCTGCTCCCGGACACGCTGACGCCGTTCCCCGAGCCGACTCAGCAACACTGGACCGGCGCGCACCGCAACTGGAGCGCATGCCTCGCTCTCACCCTGATCGCGCTCATGGTCGCCTCACGCGACCCGGGCAAGCGGCCTGTCCGCCGCCTGCGTCGCCAGCCGCGGTAGGAGCGAACTCCCCGAACCCGCATGCTACAGTCGACAACAGCTCACCAACAGTTTCCCCGTTGGTGAGCTGTTGCGTTCCTGGACCCTGGTCGATCAGCCTTGGTTCAGGCGGATGGCGAGGTCCACGACCTGGTGCCGCGATGGGAAGGTGCCGGCGAGCTTGGCACTGCCGGTGAGCAGCCCGATCTGGTACAGGCCGTAGCGTCCGTTGACCATGAGCGTGGCGAACCCGGTGTTCGACACCGCCGTGCCGTCGCGCAGTCCGCTGTAGACGTCGAAGCCGACATTGGAGCCGGCGTCGACCATCAACTTGCCCGTCGGGGCGAGGGCCCCGGCGTTCGCCGGGGACTGGACGGCCGTCTGGTCGAGGTTGCTGTCGATGTCGAACAGTGTGGTCGCCGTGCCCGGGTCGAGGTCGTTGTTGGTGTAGCCCGCGCCGGTCACGCCGGTGGCGGCGTTGGTGGCCGGCGGGTAAGTGAGGGCGCCGTCGGTGGCCGTGGTCCCGGCAGCCGGCAACCCGGCGGGATCGTCGACATTGTGCCGGAGGTTCTGCCCGGTGTCGCTGACGACCCGCAGCCGGTTGGCAGCCGGGTTGAAGTCCACCGCGAAGAATCTTCCGGCGAGCGCCACTGTGAGCTGCGACCTCTTGATCACCGAGGCGTTCCTGGTGCTGATCGTGTACACGCCGCCCCGGTCGCCGACCCCGTACAGCTTGCCGTCCTGCACGCGGTAGTCGATGCCGACCAGTGAGCGGTCGCCCTCGAGCCCGAAGATCCTCCCGACGGTCGTGACCCTCGACGGGCTGCCGGACCGGAAGGTCACCAGGCGCTGGTCCTCGGTCAGGCCCACGACCCGCAGGGCTCGGCCGGGATCGAAGGACCGCTCGGTTTGGTACCCGGACGACCGGTCCGTATCCCGGCCGCTCGGGGAGCCGTTGCCGGACCCCTCATCGGAACTGACGGGCCCACCGCTCGGGCTGCTCGCGTCGATGCCCCATGCCTGCTGAATCCGGCTCTGCGCGGTGGGATCGCTCTGGTTCCCGGACGAGCCCTCAATGGTCGAGCCCGGCCCGGGGCGCCAATCGCTGGCGAGCGCCGGCACCGCGGCCAGGGCGGTCACCACCAGCAGGGCGATGAGCCCTGGCTGCAACAGTTTCCGCATCGTGCCTCCTTTCGCCTGTCCGCCCGCTCCGGGCGGCACAGGAGATTCGGAGGCG
>JBEDUQ010000396.1:0-15146 GCA_040414855.1 Actinomycetota bacterium | reverse complement strand
CCGCCGGGGCCGATCGCGCAGCAGGGGATCGTCCTGGCGGCCTGGCGCTCAGCCCGGCCCGAGGGCTCGCGGCCCTCGCGGCCCTCTACCGGTGCGCTACACGCGTCAGAGGCTGCGGGCGGCCATAGGCGTGAAGCGCGAGTACTGGCCCTGGAACGTCACCGTGACTGTGTCGGTGGGACCGTTGCGGTGCTTGGCGACGATGAGGTCGGCCTCGCCCTTGCGAGGGGACTCGGGGTCGTAGAGGTCCTCGCGGTAGATGAACATGACCATGTCGGCGTCCTGCTCCAGCGCGCCGGACTCGCGGAGGTCCGAGAGCATGGGCTTCTTGTCCGACCGGGCCTCGGTCTGCCTGGAGAGCTGGGAGATCGCGATGACCGGCACGGCCAGCTCCTTGGCGAGCAGCTTGAGCGACCGGGAGATCTCGCTGACCTCCTGCTGGCGGCTCTCGACCCGCTTGCTGGGCTGCATCAGCTGGAGGTAGTCGACGATCACCAGTCCCAGGCCGTGGCGCTGCTTGAGCCGCCGGCACTTGGCGCGCAGCTCCATCATGGTGAGCGCGGCGGAGTCGTCGATGAATAGCGGCGCCTCGGCCAGCTTGCCGAGCGAGCGGGTCAGGCGGGTCCAGTCGGAGTCCTCCATCCGCCCGGTGCGGAGTCGCTGCATGTCGACCGAGCACTCCGCGCACATCAGGCGCTGGACCAGCTCGGTCTTGCTCATCTCGAGCGAGAACACCACCGTCGGCACGCCCGACCGCACAGCCGCGTTCCTGGCGATGTCCAGTCCGAGGGTCGAATTGTGCGTGGGCACCATCGACCGGCTGGCGAGGTAGAGATGATCGAGACTGTCGACCTCGACGCAGCGCACCGGGATGCTGGGGACAGGTCGCACAGCTGTGACAAGACGCTTACCGGTGCGGCCCGGTCCTCTCCGCTCCTTGTGCGTCAGGCGCTTGCGCTCCAGCCGGAAGACCTCATCGGCCGTCGAGAATGTAAGGATGTACTCCGTGGAGGAGGCCTCGGTCCGTCCCTTGACTCTTTTCCGGCTAAGCCCGCAGCGGTAGCCCAGACTCACAATCAGTTCGCGGGTGTCCTCGGCGAGAAGCCGCGAGGTCAAGCTGATCTGCACCGCTCCGCTAGGGCTGACGGTCCCATCAGTGTCGAGCAGTCCGGCGAGGAGTGAGCGTCGCTGCGCCTCTGAGGCCCGCAGGTAGATCGTAGGAATGTGCTTGTTGTCCAAGACACCCAAGGCACGCAGCCTACCCTGGACCGTGCCTTGTCGTTCCGGGATCGGGGGAGGGTCTGGGAGGCGCAGGCCATAGAGCAGCTTCCCTCTGGGAACCACCTGGAGCCCGTCCGCTTCCAGGTAGACGACAATCTCGGGGTCGGCGGTGGTGATCCTCGCGCTCGCCGAATTGCCGTCGCCAAGCCACACCCCGAGCGCATACGGGGGCACAGGCAGCTCCTGCTCGGCCAGGTCGAGAGGCTTGGCGTTGACCACGGCGTGGTTCAGCCGCCGCTCGCTGCCGTTGCAGCGGAGCGTCGCAAGCATATCCTCGGTGGTCTTGACTGAAGGCAAGATCCGCTGCGTGCGAGCGCGGTTGTACCGCCGGGCGGCCGCCCATGCGGACTTGCGCGATGCCCTGGTTTCGGTCAGCCACTGGTGTTCCGCGTCAGCGACGATGACGGTTCCATCCGAGAACTCGACGTCGTAGCAAGGCCGGCCGTGCATGACATCGGTCACCGCCAGAACCGTTGTCGGCCTGCCGTCCGCGCCGATCAGTTGATCCCCGACCGCGACCTGGCCCATGGTCGTCCAGCCGGTTGGGGTCGGAAGTGCGGTGTCGAGGGCCAGCGCCTTCCCAACGGCTGGCCTTGCCGCGACGATGATCAGGTTCGAGGGCTGAAGTCCGGAGGTGAGCCGGTCGAGGTCGGAGAATCCGGTCGGGACGCCGGTGATCTCGCGGCTGTCGTTGTGCAGCCGCTCGATCGCCTCCAGCGTTCCGGTGAGCACCTCGCGCAGGCTCTGGTAGTCCTCGGTGACGCGGCCCTGGGCGACCTGGTAGACCCAGGACTCGGCGAAGTCGACGGCGCGCTCGGTGTCCTGCGGCGTCTCGTAGCCGAGCTGCACGATCCTGGTGCCGACGTCGATCAGACGTCGCAGAATCCCGGCCTCTTTGACGATCCGCGCGTAGTAGCCGGCGTTCGCGGCGGTCGGGACGCTGGACAGCAGGGTATGCACGAACGGCGCCCCGCCCACGTCCGCGAGCTCGCCGTTGCGGCGGAGCTCCTCGGCGACCGTGATCGGGTCGACCGCCTGGCCGTGGGAGTACAGGTCGAGCACGGACCGGAACACGGTGCGGTGCGCCGGGCGATAGAAGTCCTCCTCGTGGAGCACCTCGAGGACCTCGGCGATGGCATCGCGCGACAGCAGCATCGAGCCGAGAACGGACTCCTCGGCTTCGACGTTGTGCGGTGGAACACGCTCGTAGGTCGGGGAAGCGTTGGGCCTGGGGCCTCCGTCCTGGACGGACCGCATGGCCATGGGGGAGCCTCCTTACGCTTCCCGCGGCTAGGCTGGCACGACCTCCACGGTCATATTCGCCTCGACCTCCGGGTGCAGCCGGACGGTGACGCGATGGGGGCCGGTGTTCTTGATGGCGTTGTCGATGTGGATCCGCCGCCGGTCGATCTGGGTGCCGCCGGTCTTGGCCACCGCGTCGGCGATCTGCGGTGTGGTGATCGAACCGAACAACCGGCCCTCCTTGCCCGCCTTGGCCGGGATCACGACCCGCAGCGACTCGAGGTGGCTGGCCACGGTCCGAGCCTGCTCGAGATCGGCGATCTCGCGGGCCGCGCGGCGGGAGCGGATGCCCTCGGCCTGCCGGACCGCGCCGGGTGTCGCCAGCCTGGCGAGGCGGCGCGGCAGCAGGTAGTTGCGGGCGTAGCCGTCGGCGAGATCCACGATGTCGCCCGGGGCGCCGACCCCCCGGACCTCCTGCGTCAGGATGACCTTCACGTCGTCGACCTCTGCCTATCGAATCGTGTATGGGAGCAGCGCCATCTCGCGGGCGTTCTTGACCGCCGTCGCGACGTCGCGCTGGTGCTGCGCGCAGTTGCCCGTGACTCGCCGGGCGCGAATCTTGCCGCGGTCGCTCATGAACTTCCGCAGCAGGTTCACGTCCTTGTAGTCGATGTAGTCCTGCTTGTCAGCGCAGAACTGGCAGAACTTCCGCTTGGGCTTGCGCTGGAACGTGCTCTTGGGCATGCAGTTGGTTACCTCCTGTCGGGCCGAGAACCCTGGCTCCCGGCCCGTCGTGAACGCGCTTCGTGTTGATCGCTTTCGTGAATTCGCACCTCTGCCGGACGGGCCTAGAAGGGCGGCTCGTCGTTGAACTGGCCGCTGCTCCGCGACCCGCCGCCGGAACTGCCCGACCAGTCGCCGCCGCCGCCCCCGCTGCCGCGAGAGGAGCGCTCGACCTTGGCGGTCGCGAACTTCAGGCTCGGCGCGACCTCGTCGGCCTCGACCTCGGTCACCGTGCGCTTCTCGCCCTCGGGCGTCTCCCACGAGCGCTGCCGCAGGCGGCCGACGACCACCGCACGGCTGCCCTTGGTCATCGACTCGGCGACGTTCTCCGCCATCTGACGCCAGACGTTGATCCGGAAGAACGAGGTCTCGCCGTCCTTCCAGGAGTCGCCCTCACGCACCCGCGGAGTGACCGCCAGCCGGAAGTTGGCGACGGCCGCGCCATTGGCCGTGAACTTGAGCTCAGGGTCGTCGGTCAGGTTGCCGACGAGGGTTACTTGATTGTCAGTTGCCACTCGAAATCCACCTCACGAACATCCCGCGCCGGCACGTTGCCGGACACGAACCGGTAGAACGGACCGCGGACCAATCCGATTCCCGCACCGTGTGCGGGGACGCGTCGGCCCACGGGCCAGCGGGGAAGAGGTTGCCTAGTCGGCTGATCAAGCGGCCTCGGGGCGGACCACCTTGTGCCGGATCACCTCGTCGGCCAGACCGAGAACTCGAGCGAGCTCGTCGACCGCCTCGGGTTCGGCGTTGAGCACAACGACGCTGTAGTAGCCCTCGTTGATATGCCGGATCTCGTACGCGAACCGGCGCTTGCCCCAGTGGTCGATGTTCTGAATCTCACCACCGCGGCTGCTCACCGTGGTCAGGTGCCGATCGACCGCCGCCTTGGCGTCCTTGTCCTCCAGGCTGGGGTCGACAATGATCATGACTTCGTAACGGCGCATGTCACCTCCTCTGGACTGAGCGGCCCCCGACGGTCGGGAGCAGGAGCGTGAAGCCGACCGAGGGTAGCAGTCAGCGATAGCCCTCAGCAAAGAGGACCGAGCTCGCTTCTCGGACGGATCCCGCTCCAGCGTTGCCCCGCTGGTACATCCGGTTGATCCCCAGCCACGCCCCTAGTTTCCCACCTACCTGTGACAGGCCGCTCGCGTTATCCACACCCCCTAGCGGAGCCTCGGCAAGCCCGCTGACCTGGGAAAACGCGAGGGCAAGGCCGAGACTCGGGTCCCAGGAGTCCGCGGGTCGCAACGGCCTGGGCCGCAGGTTCTCAACGCCTTGCCTACGCTCCCCGCGTTGCGACGACGTCGGGCTGTTCGTCCGTCGACGGCTCGCCCGCTGGGGGCTCGACCTGGGGCCGCTCGACCTTGGGGGCGCCGGCGGTGAAGGCGCGGACGACCAGCACGCAGGCGGTCACCAGGAGGAGATTGCGGCAGGTCAGGACGCTGATGTCGATCCAGTCGAGGTGGCGGAGCTGGCTGTAGCGGAAGGGGAACTCGAGCTGGCTCAACAACGCGGCGGCACCCAGGGCCCAGAGCGCACGCCGGCCGTAGAGACGGTCGGCGAGACCCGCGACCGGGGCGACCAGCCACACCAGGTACTGCGGCGAGAGGACCCGGGTGGGCAGCACGAACGCGAACACGCCGATGGCGAAGGCGCCGGCCCAGTCGGCGGGCCGGAGCCCTCCGGACCGAGACGACCGGCGCCAGACCAGCCAGGCGGCGCCGAGCAGGGTCGCGACCGTGGCCACCGTTGATGCGAGCTTCATCGCGCCAGAGATGCTCGAATGCAGGTCATAGGCACCGAAGCCATACACCGATTTGGCTTTCACCCCGAATGCCAGGTGCGCGAAGTCGATCAGGTTCGCGGGGAGGCTCTCGATCTGGACCCCGCGCCGGACGTGGTAGAGCAGCGACCCCAGCGTCCCCGACACCGAGATCGCGAGCGCGGGGATCAGGGTGATGGCGAACCCGATCAGGAACGGCGGCACGGTCCTCCGCAACGACCGCGCCCACCCCTGGACCGGCACCAGGCCGAGCACCAGCAGGGGAGCGAGCACCCCGGGGAAGAGCTTGGCGGCGGCGCCATAGCCCAGCGCGGCCGCCGATGGCCCCGCTCGACCTTCCGCGGCAAGCGCGGCCGCGAGCAGGACGCACACCGCCGGCACCAGGTCGAAGCGGAGCACGAGCAGCGGCCCGATCACCACCATCGCGATCGTGTAGGCCAGCGGGATCCGCCTGCGCCCCCGGTCCGCCGCCCTCGCCAGCCGCCAGGCCGCGTAGAGCCCGACGGCGTCGACCAGCAGCATCTCGATGGTGAAGGTCAGCCGGTAGCCCGCGCCGGTGCCGACCACCAAGGCGGGCAGCACCGTGAACGGCACGCTGCCGGGCGGGTACTCGATGGCGACGTCGCGGTAGGGCAGCTCGCCCTGGAACATCCGCTCGACCTTGGCCCCGTACGCGCGGACGTCGCCGTACACGCTCGACGAGTACAGCTTCGGGTTGAGCGAGATCACCAACAGCAGAATCCGCGTGGCCAGCCACAGCCACACGAACGCCGGAATCGCCCGCCGTAAGGAGCGGCGTGGCTCCGACGACTCCCTGCCGGACAGCTCGGCGGTTGCGGTACGCACGGCCATGGGTTACCCGATGTCGTTCAGATCAGTCGAGCGCTTCCTGTTCCCGAGGGCTCCCTGGCCGGTCACGGCGGGGCGGCCGGCTGGGTGGTGGTCGGGATCTGGAAGATCGTTGAACTTGGCGGGCGCGGCGGCTGCGTGCTCTGTGGCGGCTGGGGTGGCGGCGGCTCCTGCTGCTGGTCCGGGGCGGTCGTTGGAGGCACCGTGGTCGGAGGCGCGGTGGTCGTGGAATTCAGCACCAGGCCGCCGATCGTCGGCGGCGGGAACGGCACCGGCGCGAGGCCCTGGGTCGCCTGGAGCATGAAGTCCCTCCAGATGGCCACAGGCAGCGACCCGCCGGTGACTTCGGGGATCCCGTGGACGTTGAGGAGCCGTCTCGGCGGCTTCTTTGGGTCGGCGTTCTCGTAGCCGATCCAGACCGAGGTGACCAGGTTGCTGTCGTAGCCGACGAAGCGGGCGTCGACCGAGTTGCTGGTGGTGCCGGTCTTTCCGGCCACCATACGGTCGGGAAGGCGCGCGCCGGTGGCGGTGCCGCTCTCGACCACGCCGCGCAGCGCGTCGGTGACGGTGTTGGCGACGTTCGGCTGGATGACCGGGGTGCCGCGGTCCTCGTGCTTCTCGAGCACGCGACCGCTGGAGTCGGTGACCTTGTCGACCAGGTAGGCGGGGTGGTGAATGCCCTGGTTCGCCCAGGTGCCGTAGGCCGAGGCGAGCTGCAGGGTCGAGACGGGGCTCGCGCCGAGCGCGAGCGGGATCACCGGGTCGAGGAAGGGCTTGCGCTCCGAGGAGTAGCGCCCGTCCTCGATCACGTCGGACAGTCCGGTCTTCATCGACAGGTCGGCGACCGCCTTTGGCCCGATCTTCTCGATGAGCTGGACGTAGACCGTGTTGACCGAGTGCTTGGTGGCCTCCATCAGCGTGATCGGCCCGAAGTTCTCCGTGCCGAAATTGGTGTACTCATGGCCCTGCACGGTGAATTTGTTCGGGCCGGGGTAGACCGAGTTCACCGAATACCCGCTGTTCAGCGCCTGCTCGAGCACGAATGGCTTCATGGTCGAGCCAGCCTGGCGCCTGGCGTCGGTGGCGTAGTTGAACGGCGACTTGGCGAAATTCTTGTCGTTGCCGCCGTACATCGCCCGCACCGCGCCGGTCTTGGGGTCGAGCGCGACCAGAGCGGCCTTGGGATCGCCCGGTCGGTTCAGGACGTCTTTGACCGCCTGGTTGGCCTCGCGCTGCATGGTCATGTCGATGGTGGTCTGGACGCGGAAGCCCTCCTGCGCCAGACGGGTCGCGCCGTACTTGTCGAGCAGGTACTGGCGGACCTTCTCGAGGAAATATGGCGCCTTGGACCTGGCGATGCCGGTCGCCGGCGGGGTCCAGTCTTCCTTCACCGGGCTCTTGATCGCGGCGGCGGCCTGCTTCGGGGTTGCCCAGCCGCGGTCGCGCATCACGTTGATCACGTAATCACGCCGCGCCTTCGCCGAGGTGACGTTCTGCTTGCGGGAGTAGAACTCGGGGGCACGGATGGTCGCGGCCAGCAGCGCCGACTGCGCCAGCGTCAGCTTCTTGGCCGGCTGGTTGTTGAAGAACACGCGAGAGGCCGCGTCGACGCCGTAGGCGCCCTTCCCGAAGTACACCGTGTTCAGGTAGAACCCGAGAATCTGGTCCTTGGTGTATTTCTTCTCCAGCTTGACCGCGATCACGGCCTCTTTGAGCTTGCGGAACAGGTTCCGCGAACGCCCCACGCTCGGGTAGGCGTTCTTGACGTATTGCTGCGTGATCGTGGAGCCGCCCTGGCTGACCCCGGCGTTGCGGAGGTTGGCGAGGGTGGCGCGCAGCATGCCCTTGTAGGAGATCGCGCCGTGGCTGTAGAAGTCGCGGTCCTCGGCGGCGAGCACCGCGCGCTGCATCACCTTCGGGATGTCCGACAGCGGCACGATCCTGCGGTTCTCGCTGGGGGAGAGAGTGCCGATCTCGGCGCCTTTTCGGTCGAGAAAGACGGTGGTCTGCGCCGCGGGCACCTGGTCGAGCACAGGCACCTTCGCGAACGCGTAGACGAGGCCGACCAGCGAGCCGGCGAGGACCGCGAGCACCGGAACCGCGAACCACAACGCCCACCGGACAACCCGCTTCGCGCGGGAACGGTCGGGGGGGACGGCATGGCGAGCTGCTCGTGACGGCATCGGGGCTCGCGATGGCCTGAGGGATGGGTCTGCTGCCATAGCCGGACGACTTTACCGTAGGTTGGGCGGAAACCCTGAAACGTCGCGGTCAGCGAGGGTTCTGAACGGGGAGCGCGGTTCGCCCTGAGTTCAGCCGGCGTGGCGGCGCCCGAGCAGGTAGCGCTGGGTGAGGTGGTTCCAGAAGCAGCCGGTGCAGACCTCGACCACATAGCAGGCGCATTCCTCGACCGAGCGGTGCAGCGCCGCGAGCCCGTCGGTCGGCCAGACCCGGCCGGACAGCTGTCGCAACGAGTCGCCGAACACGTAGGTCACGTGCACCAGCGAGGCGTCGTGGCACACGGGGCACGGCGTCCGGACCGCCTCGCCGACGTTCCGGGCGGCACGCAGGAGCTCCGGGTGGGCGTCACAGACCTCTTGCTTCGAAAGGCGGCCACGCCGCAGCTCTCGGAGGGTCGCCCTCTTCATCAACGTGTAGTCGACCAGCCGCATGCTTGACTCACAGTGTCGGGCAGGGGTGCGGTCAGCACAGGCCCCGACCGCGGCACCAGTGTACCCACGGCGACACCGCAGTTGAACGGTCTGGCGACAGCGACCTCGCGAGCCGCGGGGACCGGCGGCGGCCGCGCTCCACACGCACGCTGGGAACACGCTGGGGAGCACGCTGGGAGCCGGCGCAGTGGGTGAACGGCGGATGGACTGCCGGTGGACTCAGTTTGACACCGGCGCGCCGTCATACCTATCGTGACGATACATCGCACCGATACATCAGGCCGCAATATGGGCCTACGTAGGGGGACGTGCTCGTGCTCGAGCTAGCTGTTCTAGGACTGCTGAAAGAGTCGCCGATGTCCGGTTACGAGCTGAAGAAGCAGCTTACGGTCAAGCTCGGCGCCTTCTGGCGCGTCAGCTTCGGATCGCTCTACCCATGTCTGAAGCGACTGCTTGCTGATGGCGCGCTGGTCCAGGAGAAGCAGTCCACCTCGCGCAAGAAGCACGTCTACAGGTTGACGGCTCGCGGCGAGCAGCTCTTCCTCGAGCTGCTGGAGAGCGCCGACGTCCGCGACCTGGAGCAGGACCGGTTCTCGCTGCGGCTGGCCTTCTTCCGGTATCTCCGTCCGGAGACCCGGCTCGACCAGCTGGAGCGCCGCCGGGGTTACCTCCAGGACCGTCTGGCCAACCTGCGCGTGTCGTTGCGCACCGTACGCGACCGGCTGGACGCGTACACCCTCGAGCTCATGGACCACGGGCTGGACGAGCACGAGCGTGAGATCGCCTGGCTCGACCGGCTGATCGCCGCCGAGCGCGGCGTCCCAGCCAGCGATCTCCGGACCGCGAGGTCCCGCTCCACCTCCCTCAGGGCCGAACCAACGCCTGAGGGAACTGGGCTTGCCGCCCAGCAACCGACGCCACCGCGCGACCCCCGGCTGCCGTCGCAGTCCGGCCAGGCCGCGCCGACCAAGTAGAGGAGTAGCGATCAGGAATGGCAAAGGTACGCGTCGCGATCGTCGGCGTGGGCAACTGCGCGTCCTCCCTGGTGCAGGGCGTTCACTACTACCGTGACGCTCAGCCAGGGGATGACGTCCCCGGTCTGATGCACACCGAGCTCGGGGGTTACCACGTCAGCGACCTCGAGTTCGTCGCCGCCTTCGACGTCGACGCCAAGAAGGTCGGGCGCGACATCTCCGAGGCGATCCTCGCCAGTGAGAACAACACCATCCGGTTCGCCGACGTCGAGCCGATCGGTATTGAGGTGCAACGCGGACCGACCCTGGACGGGCTCGGCAAGTACTACACGGAGACCATCAAGGAGGCGGAGACCGCGCCGGTCGACGTCGCCCAGGCCCTCCGTGATGCCCGCGCCGACGTGCTCGTCTGCTACCTGCCAGTCGGGTCGGAGGAGGCCGCCCGCTTCTACGCCGGCGAGGCGCTGAAGGCCAAGGTGGCCTTCGTCAACTGCCTTCCGGTGTTCATCGCCGGCACGCCGGAGTGGGCCGAGCGCTTCACCCAGGCCGGCGTCCCGATCGTCGGCGACGACATCAAGTCCCAGGTGGGCGCCACCATCGTCCACCGCGTCCTGGCCCGTCTCATGGAGGACCGCGGCATCACCATCGACCGCACCTACCAGCTGAACTTCGGCGGCAACATGGACTTCAAGAACATGCTGGAGCGCGACCGGCTGGAGTCCAAGAAGGTCTCCAAGACCCAGGCGGTCACCTCACAGGTCGACCACGACCTCGGCAAGCGCAACGTGCACGTCGGCCCGAGCGACTACGTCCCATGGCTGGACGACCGCAAGTGGTGCTACATCCGCGTCGAGGGCCGGGCATTCGGCGACGTGCCGCTGAACATGGAAGTGAAGCTCGAGGTGTGGGACTCGCCGAACTCGGCGGGCGTGGTCATCGACGCGGTGCGCTGCGCCAAGCTCGCGCTCGACCGCGGCATCGGCGGGCCGCTGCTGGCGCCGTCCGCCTACTTCATGAAATCGCCACCGGTGCAGTACACCGACGACCAGGCGCGCCGCATGGTCGAGGAGTTCATCGCCGAGAACGCGCCGGCGAACAGCAACGCCTGAGCGGTACCACGCTCTGAAGGGATGGCGGCGCCCCCTGTGGACAACGGGACGGTGCCGTCATCCCTTCTTGCTACCTTGAGATCTCGCGGGCTCGACGGGCCAACGCCCGCCGGCACAAGGGATCGGAGGGTGGACGTGGCACAGAGCGACTGGTGGCGGCATGGGGTCATCTACCACATCTACCCGCGCAGCTTCGCCGACGCCAACGGCGACGGGGTCGGTGACCTGGCGGGGATCGCCGCCAGGCTCGACTACCTGAACGACGGCACGCCCGCCTCGCTCGGCGTCGACGCGATCTGGCTGTCGCCCTTCTATCCCTCCCCGCTCGAGGACTTCGGCTACGACGTCTCCGACTACACCGGCGTCGACCCCCTCTTCGGCACGCTCGACGACTTCGACCGCCTGGTCGAGGCGGCCCACGCCCGCGGCATCCGGGTGGTGGTCGACCTCGTGCCCAATCACACCTCGGACCGGCATCCCTGGTTCCTCGCCTCCAGGTCCTCGAGGGACGACCCCAAGCGCGACTGGTACGTGTGGGCGGACTCCAAGCCCGACGGGTCGCCGCCCAACAACTGGATGAGCGCGTTCCCCCGCGCCGGCCGCGCCTGGACCTTCGACCAGCGGACCGGCCAGTGGTACCTGCACTCCTTCCTGCCTGAGCAGCCGGACCTCAACTGGTGGAACCCCGAGGTCCGCGAGGCGATGGACGGGGTGATGCGCTTCTGGCTCGACCGCGGGGTCGACGGCTTCCGGATCGACGTCGCCCACCGCATGGCCAAGGATCCGCACCTGCGCGACAACCCGCTGGTGGACCTCGGCGACGAGGCCGAGCAGACTGTCGACCTGAGCGGCGCCGAGCGCGCCATGCGCCGAGCGCTGCTCGACGTCGACCAGTACGACGAGGACTGGCCAGAGGTCCACGAGATCCTCAAGCGCTTCCGCCGCACGCTGGACGCCTACGACGAGCGCATGGCCGTCGGCGAGGTCTATCTGCTCGACCTGCGCAAGCTCGCCCGCTACTACGGCAGCGGCCGCGACGAGCTGCACCTGGCGCACAACTTCGTGTTCCTGCACCAGCCCTGGAAGCCCGAGGCGTTCCGCACGGTGGTCGACGAGTACGCGGGCCTGCTGCCGGCCGACGCCTGGCCGGCGCAGTTCCTCGGCAATCACGACCACTCGCGCGTCGCCACCCGTTACGACGAGGGCGGCAACGGCCAGGCGCGGGCGCGGGTCGGCGCGATGATGGTGCTGACGCTGCGCGGCACGCCGTTCGTCTACTACGGCGAGGAGCTCGGCATGACCGACGCCGAGATCCCGCCCGACCGGGTGGTCGACGTTGACGGTCGGGATCCCGAGCGCACGCCCATGCAGTGGGACGGCACGCCCGGCGCCGGCTTCAGCCCGCCCGGCGCGGCGCCGCCCTGGCTGCCGGTCGGCACCGGCGCCGAGCGCGTCAACGTCGCGGCCGAGCGTGACGACCCCGCCTCGATGCTGTCGCTGTACCGACGGCTGATCTGGTACCGCAAGGGCTCGGCCGCGCTCCGCTCGGGCGGCTACCGGTCGCTGCCCGACGCGCCCGAGAGCCTGTACGCGTTCCTGCGCGAGGCGCCCGAGGAGCGCCTCCTGGTGCTGCTGAACTTCGGCGACGCGCCGGTCTTGTGGCCGGCCTCCGTGCCTGGCCTGGCCAGCGATGGCGATGACCATGGCGATGGCGGCACCGACGCCCGGGCCACCATCGAGCTTTCGACCGACCCAGCCCGCCAGCTCGGCCCGGTCCGGCTCGCGGACCTGGTCCTCGGCCCCGACGAAGGGCTGGTGGTGCGGTTGGGGTGAGGTCTTTCGCTACAGCGTGCTACGCGTCGTCGTCCTCGCCGGGCAGGTCGATGCCCTCGTCCCTGGCCCAGGACAGCAGCGCCTCGGAGGCCTGCTCCTTGGACATCGGGCCGCGATCGAGCCGCAGGTCCAGCAGGTAGTTGAGCGCGCGGCCGACGACCGGGCCCGGAGGCACGCCGAGCAGAGTCATGACCTCCTCGCCGTTCAGCGGCGGCTTGATCTTGGCCAGCTCTTCCTCGGCCTCCAGCCTGGCGATCCGCGCCTCCAGCTCGTCGCAGGTCGCGGCCAGCTGCCTCGCCTTGGCGGGGTTGCGGGTGGTGCAGTCCGAGCGGACCAGGAAGTTGAGCCGGTCCAACAGGTCGCCCGCGTCGCGCACGTAGCGGCGCACCGCCGAGTCGGTCCAGCCGAGCCGGTAGGTGTGGAAGCGCAGGTGCAGCAGGACCAGCTTGCGCACGTCCTGTACCACCTCATTGGAATAGCGCAGCTCCGACAGCCTCCGCTCGGCCATCTGGGCGCCGACGACCTCGTGCATGTGGAACGAGACGCCGTCCGGTCCCACCCGGCGGGTGCGCGGCTTGCCGATGTCGTGGAGCAGCGCGGCCAGGCGCAGCACCAGGTCCGGCCGGTCCGCGTCGAACGCGGTCGCCCGCTCGACCACGGCGATCGTGTGGGCGAGCACATCCTTGTGGCGGTGCACGGGGTCCTGCTCCAGTGCCAGCGCGGGCAGCTCGGGCAGGAACTGGCCCGCGAGCCCGGTGCGGACCACCAGCCAGAGGCCCTTGCCCGGCGCGCGTCCGAGCAGCAGCTTGCTGAGCTCGTCGCGGATCCGCTCGCGCGAGACGATCTCGAGCCGCCCGACCCGCTTGGTGATCCCGGCGACGGTGTCCGGGGTCGGCACCAGCTCGAGCTGCGACACGAAGCGTGCGGCGCGCAGCATCCGCAGCGGGTCGTCCTCGAACGAGATCGCCGGGCTCGACGGGGTCCGCAGCCGCTGGTTGGCGATGTCGCTGAGCCCGTTGAACGGGTCGATGAAGCGCCCGTCGGGCAGGCGCACCGCCATCGCGTTGACGGTGAAGTCGCGGCGCGCGAGGTCCTCGTCGATGCCGCGCCCGAAGGTCACCTCGGGCTTGCGGGAGTCGTCGCGGTAGACGTCCGACCGGAAGGTGGTGATCTCCAGCCGCAGCGCGCCCTTGCGGACGCCGACGGTGCCGAAGCGGACTCCCTGGAGCCAGACGCCGTCGTCCCAGCCACCGGCCTTGACGATCTCGAGGATCCGCCCAGGCTCGGCATCGGTGGTGAAGTCGACGTCATATGCCGACCGCTCCAACAGGGCGTCGCGGACCGTACCGCCGACCAGATAGAGCTGGTGTCCGGCGGCGGCGAAGCGCTCGCCGAGCTCGCGCGCGACGCCGGCGAAGGGCGAGGCCTCGAGCAGTGCCGCGAGTGCGTTGCGCTGGGCAGGAGTGAGATCGCTCATGATGCGAAAGGATACCGATTGCGCGGCGCCTCCCAGACCGGCCGCCCCCGTGCCGGCGCGGAGCCGGACGGGTACTCAGAAGCCCTGACACGACGGTCGTGACGTTTCCTGCCACTGAAATCCCGATTCAAGTGGTTTAGGTGGAAACCAGGCAGGGCAATCACCTTCGGAACAGGAGGTGGTTGGATGGACACACGGAAGATGAGCAGGGCCGAAGCTGGCCGGAAAGGCGGGCAGACGACAAAGAAGCGGTACGGCGAGGACTTCTTTGGCAAGATCGGCAGGCTTGGTGGCAAGAAGGGTGGCGAGACCACCAAGCAGAGGTACGGGATCGAGTTCTACCAGCGGATCGGTCGCAAGGGCGGCTCTCGGTAGTCGATGGGGGCGGCCCCCTGAGACGCTGGACTGGTTCGCGTGGCGGCCGAGGCCCGACTCCTCGGCCGCCACGGCTATACTCTGCTCTCCGTCTCCGTTCGCGACGAAGCGATCCTGCGGTGGAGAGGTACGTGCGCTCCAGCATTGACGTCCATAACAATCTGCTGGCCGACGACATCCCCCATGAGCTGTCCCAGCTTTCCGGGCCATTGCGCGACCTGAGCTCGGCGCCGGCCGTGCTCGGCCTTCCGGCCGTCACCGTCGCCAGGCCGACGGTGCTCGGCGACCCCGACGGGTTGGTGCTGGTCCTCGCCCCGGCCGACCGGGACGTCGACATGGCCGAGGTCCAGGAGCTGGTGGGGCGGCGGGAGCTTCGGCCGATCGCCCCCGACAGGTCGCCCGGCCTGACCGGCTATCTGCTGGCGTTCGTGCCGCCGGTGGCGATCGAGTGCCCGACGATGGTGGTCCTCGACGAGCAGCTCGCCCACCAGGACGTCATCTATACCGCGGCCGGCGAGCCCGGCGTCATCCTGAAGATCAGGGCAGCCGACCTCGTCAAGGTCACCAGTGCGGCGGTGTCGTCTGTGACCGGAACGGCCGAGCGGTAGCCCTCCGGCCGAGATAGGCTGCTGTCCATGCGAACCGCCCCAGCTGAGCGCGGCGCCCGCGTTCGGGCGGCGTTGGGGGCACCGCTTCGCCGCGTCGGCGCGGGCCGCGCGCGCGCACGGCGCGCCACCGCAGGCCGCATTGGCGCAAGCC
>JBEDUQ010000395.1:0-4447 GCA_040414855.1 Actinomycetota bacterium | reverse complement strand
CGGCTCGGCCTGTCGCGCCTGTGCGAGACCCAGGACGTCCTCAAGGACCACTTCGACTTGATCGCGGTCGACCCGGCCAGCGGCAGGATCGAACGGCGCGACGGGCTGGGCCTTTACAACCCCTCAGGCGTCACCTGGCAGGCCGACCTGCGCCGCGGGTTCGTCGCCTACTACAGCGGCATCTGCGGCAGCATCGCGGCCGTGACCGGCGCCGGGGTGCAGCGCTCGGCCGGGCCGACCACGCTTGACGGCCGCGCCTGGCGGCTGGACCAGGACTTCTTCGAGCCCGGTGACACCGACTGCACCCCACGCGGCCGCGCCGACCTGCCGGCGCTCACCGGCGACGGCAGGCGGCTGCTGTTTGTCGCCTCGCCTGAGTCGGTCGGGGTGAGCGGCCAGGCGCGAATCGACGTCCCCTGGAACCTGTTACCTAGACGATTTGCCCGGCGGGCAGCCACGGGCGGTGGCGCGCGGGTTCGTGAGCCCGACTGGGCTGGCGATGACGGCGGACGACCGCAGCGTGGTCGTGGGCGGGCGGCGTGGGCGCGAGCGCGGCCTGTGGCGAGTCGACCTGGCCAGCGGCGCGATCAGGCCGATCGCCAAGGGGAACCTGGTCGACCCCACCTTCTCCCCTGACGGCCAGCAACTAGTGGTCGTGCTGCGCCATGACGCCGACCATGCCGAGCTGCGCGTGCTCGACACCACAGCTGGCAGCGGGTAAGCCGTAGCGTTGTCGCCAGACTGGACTGGCGGTCACGGGGCCGACGGTGGGATGCGCACGATCCGGCCACGTAGGATGCCTCCGTGTCGCAGGACAGCGCGACCGTGTATGCCTTTCGATGCCCTGGGTCCGACACCATCCGCAGCCATTGGGACATGGGCTGACGGCGCAGCGGGCGCAACGGGATCGCCCTGACGGGATCGCCCTAAGGGTGCGGCAGGGCGATCCCCTTATCCTGATTCACGGGTGCATGGACGGCGAAAGAGCGACGCTCCGAAGCCGATGCGAGAGAGCGACTATGCGGAAACGACGGGCCGCCATTGGCACCACGGTGTTTTTCGTCCTAGCGCCGGGCACCGTGGCCGGCCTCGTCCCTTGGCTGTTGACCGGCTGGCGGGTACGCGAGCCCGCCGCCTACTGGGGACCCCTGCGGGTGGCCGGCGCGCTCCTGCTCATCGCCGGACTTGTCTTCGTCATCCAGGCGTTCGTCCGGTTCGTCGAGGAGGGGCTGGGCACCCCAGCGCCGGTCGCCCCACCTGAGCGGCTGGTCGTGGGTGGGATGTACCGGTATGTCCGCAACCCCATGTATGTGTCGCTGCTGGGGATGATCGTTGGGCAGGCGCTGCTCCTCTGGCAGTTCGGTCTGCTGTTGTATGCCGTAGTCGTGTGGCTGGTCACAGCGGCGTTCGTCCGCTGGTACGAGGAGCCGACCATGGTCCGCAAGTTCGGCGCGGACTACGAGGTCTACCGACACGCGGTGCCCGCCTGGTGGCCACGCGTGCGCCCATGGACAGGCAGCGACCACGACCAGCCAGGCGCGCAGGGGTGATACCGATCGGTCGTCGCTTCGGCCCTGATCGGGGGTCTTCGCCGGCTTCCTTCCGGTACGTATGCGATGATCTCCGCGATAGCCGCTGACCTCTCATAGACCGAGGTTTGGTTCGGACGCAGCGCGACGCGGACACCAACGAACTTCCCTGCGAAGGAAATGCGCCATGACCGACAGGCCGTCCATGCCTCGCCAGCCACCGCCCGAGATCGACACCGGCGTGGCGCACCCGGCCCGCGTGTGGAACTACTTCCTGGGCGGCAAGGACTACTTCCCCGCCGACCAACGGGCTGCCGATCAGCTTCTGCAGCTGATGCCGAGCCTGGTCAAGGCCGCGCGCGCCGACCGGGAGTTCCTCGTCCGCGCGGTGCGATTCCTGGCTGGTGAGGCCGGCATCCGCCAGTTCCTGGACATCGGCACCGGACTGCCCACCGCCAACAACACCCACGAGATCGCCCAGGCGGTCGCACCCACTTCCCGGATCGTCTACGTCGACAACGACCCGCTCGTGCTGGTCCACGCCAGAGCCCTGCTCACCAGCACCCCCGACGGCTCGACCGACTACATCGAGGCCGACCTGCGCTACCCCGACAAGATCCTGGACGGCGCCTCCGCAACGCTGGACTTCGGTCAGCCGATCGCGCTGATGCTGCTCGGCGTCGTGAACTTCATCGTCGACGACACCCAGGCGCACGCGATCGTCGACCGGCTCGTGGGCGCGTTGCCGTCGGGCAGCTATCTGGCGATGGCGCACCCCACCCACGAAGTCGACCGCGAGAGGGCCGAACAGGTCACGCGGCGCTGGAACGAGCGCGGCGGAGCCCCCATCCGCGTCCGTAGCCGCGAGGAACTGGCCAGCTTCTTCGAAGGCCTGGAGCTGGTGGAGCCCGGAGTGGTCTCCGCGTCGCAGTGGCGGCCCGACCCCGCCAACCGCGACCCCATCGTCGCCGTGTCAACCTACTGCGCCGTCGGACGCAAGCCCTAGTTAGGACGCTGTCAGCGTTTCAGAGGGCGACCGCGCCGTCGGTCAGCGAGAAGAGCGCGATTTCTCGTTCGCTGTCGATTTCCGGCGCTCCCGATTGTCGTCATGGTGAGCCGGCTCCTCGGAGCCGGTCGAAACCGTCGTCAACGGGAGGAATCGAACGATGCTTCGGAACAGCAAGGCGTTCAGCGGCTTCGCCGTCGACGACCTGGAGGCGGCCAGGGCGTTCTACGAAGGGACCCTGGGCCTGGAGGTCGTCGAGGTGGATCCCGACGGCGGGGTGCTGGAGCTGCGGACCGGCGCCGACCGCAACGTGGTGATGTACCAGAGCGGGACCTTCACGCCAGGGTCAGCCACGATCCTGAACTTTCCGGTGGACGACCTGGACCGCGTGGTCGACGAGCTGGCCGCCGGCGACGTGCGCTTCGAGCGCTACGACGAGTTCCCTCAGGACGACAAGGGCATCGTCCGCGGTCCGGGCCTCCCCGAGGTCGCGTGGTTCAAGGACCCGGCGGGCAATGTCCTTTCGGTGATCCGGGAGCGCTGACCGGGTGTGGTACAGCTGGTCAGAAGAACAGGAGGAACCATGCAGTACCTGCTGATGATCTGCGGCGAGGAGTCCGCCCTGGACTTCGAGCGGCGGAGCGAGCGGGCCGACGAGCTCGACCCCCGAACGGTCTCGTGGGTCGAGGAGATGGACCGCCGCGGCGTGCGGAAGCTCGGCAGCCGGCTCCGCCCCACCAGCGCGGCGACCACCGTGCGCGTTCGCGAGGGCGAGACGCTGCTCTCGGACGGACCCTTCGCGGAGACCAAGGAACAGATCCTCGGCTTCGACCTGATCGAGTGCGACGACCTCGAGGAGGCGATCGCCGTCGCCACCAGACATCCGTCGGCCGGGGTTGGATCGATCGAGGTGAGGCCGCTCTGGCCGACGTGACCGAGGTCGAGGCGGCGGTCTCGAAGGCGTTCCGCGAGGAGTGGGGCCGTGTGGTGGCCACCCTGATCGCGACCACCGGTGACTGGGACCTCGCCGAGGAGTGCGCGCAGGACGCCTTCGCCCGCGCCATGGAACGCTGGCCGGGCGACGGCGTCCCACGCAACCCCGGCGCATGGCTGACCACCACGGCACGCAACCGCGCCGTGAACCGCCTGCGCCGCAACGCGACCGAGGCCGCCAAGCTCCAGGAGGTGGCCGCGATGGCATCCGCGGACGACGACGGCGGACCCACCGACCACAGCGGCGTCGCCGACGACCGGCTGCGGCTGATCTTCACCTGCTGCCATCCGGCGCTTCCGTTCGAGGGCCGGGTCGCGCTCACCCTGCGGGCCCTGCTCGGCCTGACCACCGCGGAGATCGCCCGGGCGTTCCTGGTCTCGGAGCAGACGATGGCGCAGCGGCTGGTGCGGGCCAAGCGCAAGATCCGCCAGGCGGCGATCCCCTACCGGGTGCCGCCGGCGCACCTGTTGCCGGAGCGCACCAACGCGGTACTCGGCGTGATCTACCTGCTGTTCAACGAGGGCTACGCCGCGACCGCCGGCGCGGACCCGCTGCGTCCCGACCTGAGCGCCGAGGCGATCCGGCTCGGCCGGATCCTGGCCCGGCTGATGCCGGACGAGCCGGAGGTCCTCGGCTTGCTGGCGCTGATGCTGTTCCAGGACTCCCGCCGGCTGGCCCGCCACGACCAGGCCGGGGAGCTGGTGGCGCTGGAGGACCAGGACCGCGGCCGTTGGGACCAGGCGGCGATCGCCGAGGGCACCGGTCTGCTCGACGCGGCGCTGCGACGCGGCGAGCCCGGCCCGTACCAGGTCCAGGCCGCCATCGCCGCCTGCCACGCCACCGCGCCGACCGCCGAGGCCACCGACTGGCCCCAGATCGCCGCGCTCTACGACCGGCTGGCCACGCTGACGCCCAGCG
>JBEDUQ010000394.1:0-18456 GCA_040414855.1 Actinomycetota bacterium | reverse complement strand
CGCCTCGACGCCGCCCGCCGAGGCCCCGACGACCACAACGTCGCGGTGCGCCATGCCTTCTCCGATTCGACGACTGGAACCTGGAATAGGTGGCTTCACGCGCTATTCCCTCGATTTCGAGGCTGGTCCGCCGAAGCCGTGACACGCAATGATCCTCCTATCGCCACAGAGCCGTCCACGGGGGTCAATCCGTATAGAGCGGCTGCTCGGCCCGGGCCACGGGCGCCGGAGACCGGGGACAGGGACACTGGGGTTGCCAAGACCGACACGACGAGGGGGGCCCTCGATGGACGCGTCGACGCTCGACCGGGTGAGCGGGCTGCTGCACGAGGTGGCCGAGACCCATCACCGCGTGTTCCGGATCACCGACGGCGCCGACGACGACTGGGCCTCCTGGTACTCCTGGTGGCTGGCGACCCTTTCGGAGCTGCCGGACCTGCTCGGGACCAGGCCCGTCAGGAGCGAGCTGACCTACCTGCTGGTGCGCCTCGACAGGGAGTACGCCCGGCGGCGACCCGACGAGCCCTGGGAGCGGTACTACGCCAAGGAGGTCGTCGAGCACTTCGCCGGCGAACGATACGAGGAGCGGTAGACGGGATGGTCGACGCTGAGCTGATCGAGCGCTGGACGCGCCGGCTTCGCCAGGAGACCCCGGGGGCGATCGCGGTGCTGCTGGGCGGCAGCTTCGTCCGCGGCGACGCGGGTTCGTCCAGCGACCTCGATTTCGACGTGGTGGTCGCGGGCGGGCCGAGGGACGAGTGGCCGACCTGGTTCGACCTGGACGGCGACCGGATGCTGCGGATCGACGCCTGGATTCGCGACCTGCCGGCATGGCTCGCGTCCCAGGAGGAGCCGCAGGACTGGGCGTTTGGCCTGCCCTGCTCGGAGCCGCTCCGGCTGCTCTGGACCGCCGACGAGTCGCTGCGGGTGCAGGTCGATCGCTCCGGATTGCAGCACCCCGGCGCGCCGCCGGAGCTGGAGCACTTCATCGCCGACCTCGGCAAGATGGCCAACGCGCACGAACGGGGCGACGAGCTCACGGCCAGGCTGGCCGCCCAGGACCTCGCCCGTTCCTGTCCGGCGCTGCTGCGGTCGCTCAATCCCGACCCACGCCCGCCGGTCGCCAGCCGCCGCGCCGCCCTGCTCACGGTGCTCGCCTTCGAGGTCGCCCCGCCGGACTACCGGCACGACCTGCTGGTCTGCCTCGGCATCCCGGAGCGGCCGGCCGACGCCGAAGCGGTCCGCGCCGCGGCCGGTCACCTCGCGACCGGGGTCGTGGAGTTGCTGGCGACGCGCCTGGAGACGGTCGAGCCGCTGCTGAACGAGCGGATGGTCGCCTCGCTGCGCGACGGGACCCTGCGCCGCTACGTCGCCCAGCTCAGCGGCGAGCTGCGCTGACGTGCCCGGCCGGGCGCGGCCGGCGGCCGCGGGATCCGCCGGATTCAAGCGCCACCGGCGTCCTCGCCGTGGCGCGGGTGATTAGCGGGCCGCATCGGTGGTATCGCGCACCGGCCACGACCAAGTCGTCGGCAAGTCCGAAAAGGAAGAAGTGATCTGTGTGCCGCGTTACAGGGCAAACGGGCCGCGTGACGCCGGCCGTGCGTCGCGCCGCCTCGGGTCTACCCGGCACGGAGGGCACCTGGGGGGTGTGCCCTCCGCGCTGACTCGCCTCGAGTTGGGAGGCCGGGGGCGGGTCGTCGCGACCGGCACGGCCCAGGATTGCGCCTTCTCCACGGCGCTGGATCGGGGAACGCCCCTTAACGGCTCCCTGATTTGCGGACGTGCCCGAGTGCCCACATGACCAAGCGCCTGGTAGACCGCGCGGAGGAGCTGGCGGTGCTCGAGCGCTGCCTCACCAGCGTCGAGAACGGCGGCGTCCGCACGGTCGTGCTTGACGGCGAGCCGGGCATCGGCAAGACCCGCGTGCTGGCCGAGCTCGAGCGGCTCGCCACCGAGCGGGGCCTCCTGGTGCTCGCCGGCCGGGCCTCCGAGCTGGAGCGGGACCTGCCGTACTGGCTGTTCGTCGACGCGCTCGACGAGCGCCTGCGGTCGCTCGACCGCGACCGTATCGAGCTGATCGACCAGAACCTGCGGGACGAGCTCGGCCGGGTGTTCCCGGCCTTCGCCGGGCTCGACGCCGGCTCGGGAACGGTGCTCGACGAGCGCTACCTGGCGCACCGGGCCGTCCGTGAGCTGCTGGAACGCCTCGCGGCCATGCAGTCGCTGGTGCTGGTGCTCGACGACCTGCACTGGGCAGATCCGGCCTCCGTCGAGCTGCTCAGCGGCCTGCTGCAACGTCCGCCGCGGGCTGGCATCCTGCTGGCGCTCGCGATGCGTCCTCGCCAGGCGCCGCCGCGCCTGGTCACCGCCCTGGAGCACGCCGCCCGGCACGCAACGCTCCAGCGCCTCGAGCTACGTCCGCTCAACCGAGCCCAGTCGGACGAGTTCCTGAGCGGGACCGTCACGCCGTCCGCCAGTGGAGCGCTGTACGAGGAGAGCGGCGGCAATCCCTTCTACCTCGAGCAGCTCGCACGGGCGGCGCAACCCGAGCGGGGATCCCGGTCGCTGACCGACGGCGCGAGGGTCGATGCCGGCGCCGAGATCAGCGGCGAGCCGGAGGTGCCGCCGGCGGTCGCCATCGCCCTGGCGGAGGAGCTCGCTCTGCTCGCTCCGCCGGCCCGCCGGCTGCTCCAGGGCGCCGCGGTGGTCGGCGACCCGTTCGAGCTGGAGATCGCGGCGATCGCGGCCTCGATGCCGGAGGGCGATGCGCTCCAGGCCCTCGACGAGCTGCTGCGCCTCGACCTGGTGCGCCGAACCGACGCGGCCCGGAGTTTCCGGTTCCGCCATCCGCTGGTGCGCCGCGCCGTCCACACCACCACGGACGCCGGCTGGAGGCTCCGGGCCCACGCACATGTCGCCGCGGCCCTGGCCGCCCGCCAGGAGCCTGCCGAGGCACTGGCGCACCACGTCGCCCAGTCCGCTCGGCGAGGAGACCTTGAGGCGGTCGGGCTGTTGCGCGACGCGGCCGACGTGGCGGCATGGCGGGCTCCGGGCAGCGCGGCGCGCTGGTACCAGGCCGCCCTCGACCTGCTCCCCGACGGCGTGGAACCCGAACAGCGCGTGTTGCTGCTGGGCGCGCTGGCGCGGGTGCTCGCCGGCACCGGACAGCTCGGTCAGGCCCGGGGCGCCCTGGGCCAGCTCATCGAGCTGCTGCCGGCCGACTCGGCGGGAGATCGCGTCAGGGTGATCGCCGCCTGCGCCGGCGTCGAGCACCTGATGGGCCACCACGCGAGCGCGCACGCACGGCTCGCCACCGCCCTCGAGCAACTGCCCGACCCGGCATCCGCCGACGCCACCGCGCTGATGCTCGACCTCGCGGCCGACGCGTTCTTCCAGGCCGACTACGCGGAGATGCGCGAGTGGGGGCTGCGCGCCCTCGCCGCGGCGGCGAGTGGGGGCCATGCGCCGCTGCTGGCGGGAGCGGGGGCGCTCCTGAGCGAAGCCGGCGCCTACGTGGGCCGGATCGACGAGGCGGAACGGCACCGCGCGGAGGCGGCCGCGATCATCGAGGCCCTCTCCGACGAGGAGCTGGCCACGCGACTCGACGCCATCTCCCACCTGGTCGGGGCCGACATTTACCTCGACCACTACCAGGAGGCGCTGACCTTCGCCGAACGCGGCCTGGCGGTCGGCCGGGCGACCGGCCAGGGCGTGCTGTTCCCTCTGCTGACCCAGTTCAAAGGGGTCAGCCTCGTCATGCTGGGGCGCTTGGAAGAGGCGGCGGAGGTCTTCGACGGAACCGTCGACGCCGCCCGGCTGGCTGGCAACGCCCAGATCCTGGTCTGGGCACAGTTCGACCGTGCCTGGACCGCGACCTTCGCGGGCGATCTCGAGCTGGCGGTGCGCACCGGTGAGGAGGCGCTGGACCTGGCACGGGGCCTCGACGACAGCGTCACCACGCCGCTGGTGGCGGGATTTCTCGGCGCCGCGCTCCTGGAGGCCGGCGAGCCGGCCCGCTGCCTGGACCTGCTCATCCCCGCCGGCGGCGGCCCCGATCTGCCACTGGTGCCCGGGGTATGGATGGTCGTGTTCCACGAGGTCGTGACGCGGGCATGGCTCGCCCTGCACCAGCAGGGCGAGGCGGAGCGATCCGCGGCCCGTGCCGAGGCCAAGGCCGCCGCGCTGGGGTTGGGGTACGCGACCACGATGGCCAAACGCGCCCGCGCGGCGGTCGCGCTCGGCGCCGGCAGGCCGGCCGAAGCCGCGGAGGCCGCGCTGGCCTCCGCCGAGGCAGCCGACCGGGTCGAGGCGCCGGTCGAGGCCGCCCGCTCGCGCCTGCTCGCCGGACGCGCGCTGGGCGCCGCTGGCGACCGCGCCCGCGCAACCAGCGAGTTCCAGCGTGCCGCGGCGGCGTTCGACGCCAGCGGCAGCGCGCGCTACCGCGACGAGGCCGAGCGGGCGCTGCGCCGCCTCGGCGGGGTCTACCGGCGCAAGGCCTCGGCCGACGGTGGCGGGACCGCGCCCCTGACCGCCCGCGAGGCGGAGATCGCCGAGCTGCTCCGCGCGCGCAAGACCAACCGCGAGATCGCGGCCGAGCTGTTCCTCAGCGAGAAGACGGTCGAGACGCACCTGCGGCACATCTTCGGCAAGCTCGGCGTCTCGACCCGGGCGTCGGTCGCCCGGATCCTCGACGGCCGGTGAGGCGTTGCGTCAGGACTGCGACTCGAAGGCGAGGCGCCGTTGGCGGGCTCCGGTGGCCGCCGCGATGGCGATGCTGACGCTGGCGATGGCGGCGCCGGCCAGGGCCGCGGTGGTGTAGCCGCCGCTGGTCGGCAGCAACTGGCTCGTTGGGGTGTTGGCGGCCAGGATCAGGCCGCCGGTCGCGCTGCCGATCGAGAAGCCCACGGCGCGGACGACCTGGTTGAGTCCCATGGCGCTGGCCGTCTCGGTGCCCGGGGTGACCTCGAGGATGGCCTGTGGCATGGCGGCCGAGAAGGCGGCGACGCCGAGTCCCAGGACGGACATGGCGACCACCGAGCCGGCGAGCGTGACCCGGGCCGTCGCGAACAGCAGGAAGGCCGCCACGACGATGCCGCCCGCGGCGGCGAGCGTGCGGAACGGGCCCACGGTCTGGCGCAGCCGGGGAACGATCCGGCCGGCGAGGAACCCGAGCACGGAGTACGGCACCAGCACGAGGCCGGCCTCGAAGGTGGACAGCCCGTAGCCGTAGCCGGCGCCCCGCGGGGTCTGCGCGTAACGGGTGATCAGCGTCAGTAACAGGTACATGCCGATCCCGCCGGTGCCCATGACCAGGTTCGCGCCGGCCACGGCGGGGTGCCGGAGCGCGCTCAGGTCCACCAGCGGGCTCGCCGTGCGCAGCTCGATCGCCGCCCAGCCGGACACGATGGCGACGCCCGCCGCGAGCACCAGGACGGCCACCACCGGGTGGCTGGTCCACAGGGAGGTGTCGCCGGTCACCAGCAGCAGGGCGACCAGGCCGCCGCTGAGCAGCCCAACGCCGGTCCAGTCGACCGGCCGGCCGACCTTGCCCGGGTCGTCGGCGGGCAGGACCAGCAGGGCCGCGGTCAGCGCGGCGGCGGTGACGACCATGCCGAGGGAGTAGGCCGCCCGGATCCCGGCGAGCTCGGCGAGCAGTCCCGCCACCGGGTAGCCCACGCCCACCCCCGCGGTCGAGGCCACCGACACCATCGCGATGACCCCGGGCGCGCGCTCGCCCAGGTGGTCGCGGGCGGTGGCGATCATCATCGCCGTCAGCCCGAGTCCCACGCCCTGGGCCGCCCGCGCGGCCAGCAGCAGCCAGAACGGCCCGGGGACGACCGTGCCCACGCTCCCCGCGACCACGACGGCCAGCGTGAACAGCACCGTGGTCCGCCGCCGTGGCCCGTCGCCGAGCCGGCCCAGCAGCGGGATCGCGACCGCGCCGGACAGCAGCGTGATCGTCAGGGTCCACTGCGCCGCCGCCAGCGACACCCGGTAGGTCGTGGCCGCGCTGGTGATCAGCGGCGCGCCGAGGCTCCCGATCGCCGGCACCACCAGCGCGATGAACAGGAGGGTCCTGACCAGCCCCCGAGTCCGCCGCGCGGCGGCCCTCCCCACGCCACCCGCGGCGCGGGCGCTCACCGGTCGGTCCTCACCAGGACATAGTAGAACAATCCGGCGACGGGCCCGGACGGCCGGCGGGGAGTGCAGGGGGCCTCTACAACTGCGGATCCCGTTGCGGAGCCGGCGCTGGTCAGCTCCCTGGGTCGCGGCCGAGGTAGGCGATCAGTCGCTCGCTAGGCCCGGCCAGGGTGGGGACCGTTACCGGGGCGGCAAACTGGCCGCCGCGGCCACTGTTGGCGACCAGCAGCTGGCAGAACGGTAGCAGCTCGACCGCCAGCCCGTCGGGGACCGGCCGGTGGAGCCCGCAGGCCCAGGAGATATCCCATCCGTGCACGGCGATCTCGATGGCGCCGGCGCTCGCAAGCACGCTGGCGGCCAGCGGCAGGTCGGCGACGGCCACCACCCGGTCCTGACCGTCCGCCCTGGTCAGCGCTCCCAGCAGCCGTCGGGCACGGTCGCGGAACCGCCGCGCGGGGTCGCCAGCCAAATGCTCGTCGTGGGCTGGGTCAGGACCGACGCGGTGGCCACCGAGGCCCTCGTGAAGCGCGGCGAGGGAGTCGTCGACGTGGTCGAGGAGCCCCCGCAGGTCCCAGCCCCGGCAGGGCGTCGGGACCTCCAGCAGCGACGGGGTGACGCCCTGGACGGCGCCCAGCGCGTAGGCGATCGCGCGCTCCAGCAGCTCGACCCCGCCGACCTGGCGAGCCGCCGCTCCTGACCTCGTCATCGCCCCGGCGTCGCGCCGGCCGCCAACCGGAGCGGCAGGCCGAAGACCGGGAACAGCCGCTGGTCCAGGAACGCCACGATACGGGCGATACCCGAGCCGGTCACGGTGATTACCTGGATGGAGTGCGCGTGGTGGACGCCGTCCTCGCCGCGCAGGTATGCCGCGGCGGCGGGCTGGCCGTTGGCGCTGGCGGGGAGCATCCGCCGCTGGCCGGGGGCCACGGTGAGCCTGCCGGCCAGGAACGACCGGACGGCGTCGCGACCACGGAACCAGCTCAGGTACGGCGGCATTTCCAGCTCGACGTCGGAGCGAAGCAGACTGGTGATGGCAATCACGTCGGCGTTGACGAAGGCCTCGACGTACCGGTCGAGCAGCTCGCGCTGGTCGGCCTCCCCCGGCTCGGCGATCTGCTCCTCGACCGGCGTCACCTCGGCGAGCTGAGCCCTGGCGCGTTGCAGCGCGCTGTTGACCGAGACGGTCGTGGTGCCCAGCAGCTCCGCGACCTCCGCCGCCCGCCATGCGAGGACGTCCCGCAGGATCAGGACGGCGCGCTGCCTGGCGGGCAGGTGCTGGAGCGCGGCGATCAGCGCCAGGCGGACGCTGCCGCGCGAGACGACGATCGCGGCCGGATCCCCGGGCGCCTCGAGCAGCGCGTCCGGGATCGGCTCCAGCCAGGGCACCTCGTGCGTCGGGTCGCGCAGCGGCCACTCGCCCTCGGGGGCGGCGGCGGCGAGGTTCGAGGGGAGGGCGCGGCGGGCACGCTGCTCCAGAGCGGTCAGGCAGGCGTTGGTGGCGATCCGGTACAGCCAGGTCCGCAGCGAAGCCCTGCGGTCGTCGAACTCGCCGTAAGAGCGCCAGGCGCGCAGCAGTGTCTCCTGGACCAGGTCCTCGGCGTCGTGCACGGACCCGAGCATCCGGTAGCAGTGCGCCAGCAGCTCGTGGCGGAATGGGTCCGTCCGGTTCGCGAACTCCTCGCCCGCTGGCATGGTCACCTTCCCTCCCACCGCTGGCCTGGGCCGGACCACCTGGACGCTCATTCTCCGCCCACCGCCTGCAGCTCCGTCGCCGGCTGCTCCGCCGGCGCGGCCTGCTGCACGCTGGCCGCGCGCCGTCCGGGCGTCCACAGGCCCGCGACCGCCGCCGCCAGCGAAAGCCCCGCGCCGACCCCGATCGCGGCCGCGAACCCATCGCTGAACGCCTGCGCGGAGGTGTAGCCGCCGGTGCCGGCGAAGACCGCGGCGAGGATCACGATCCCGAAGGTGCCGCCCAGCTGGCGGAGCGTGTTGAAGGTGCCGGACGCCTTGCCGATCGCGCCGCGCGGCACCGAGCCGATGACGGCGTTCTGAGCGGCAGGCATCGCCATCGAAACCCCGCAGCCGGCCAGGATCATCGGGGGGATCAGCGCGGGGTAGGCGACTCCCGGGCTGGCGATTAGCGCGACCCAGCCGAACCCCGCTGCCTGCAGGAGCAGCCCACCGACGACCAGCGGCCGCTCGCCGACGCGGTTGACCAGGGCGCCGGCGATCGGCGCGACCAAGAACAGCGTGACGGTCCATGGGGCCAGGCGGAGCCCGGCCGCCAGCGGCCCGTTGTGCATGACCGTCTGCAGGAACTGCGCGAAGAAGAACGCCACCCCGAAGATCGACCCGACGAGCAGGAAGCTGGCCGCGTTCCCTGACGAGAACGCGCGCGAGCGGAAGAACCACATCGGTAGCATCGGCTCGCGGGCACGGAACTCCCAGGCCACGAACGCCACGGTCAGCAGCGCGCCGGCTCCCAACGACGCGACCACCTCGGCGCTCGCCCAGCCGGCCGCGTTGCCGCGCACCAGCCCAAACACCAGGCCCAGAGCGCCGCCGGTGACCAGCGCCAGGCCGCCGAAGTCCAGGCTGGTGTCGGTCCCGAAGCTCTCCTCGATCCTGGTTCGGACCAGCGGGATCAGCAGCAGCCCGATTGGGACGTTGAGCCAGAAGATCCACTGCCACGCCAGGCCCTGGGTGACCGCGCCGCCCACCATCGGTCCGCCGAGCGTGGCCAGGCCGGTCACGCTGGCGAAAAGCCCCAGCGCCCTCGCCCGCCGAGCCGGCGGGAAGGCCGCACTCAGCAGCGCCAGCGCGTGCGGCATCGTCATCGCCGAGCCCGCCCCCTGGACAGCCCGCGCGGCGATCAGCCAGCCGACGCCCGGCGCCAGCGCGCACGCGGCCGACGCCACGGTGAACAGCCCGATCCCGATGACGAGCAGGCGCCGGCGGCCGAAGCGGTCGCCCAGCGCCGCGGCCGTCATGAGCAGCACCGCGAAGCTGAGGGTGTACGCGTTGACGGTCCACTCCAGCTCCTCGATCGAGGCGCCGAGGTGCTGGCGGATAGTCGTCAGGGCGGTGGTGACCACCATGGTGTCCAGCATCACCATCAACGACGCCAGCGAGGTCAGCGCCAGCACCCAGCGCTGCGCCGGCGTCGAGGATGCCCGTGCTCGGTTGTGTTCCATCTGGCCTCCCGGTCCGCGAGTTCGCGTTCGCTCACTCGTACATACCGGGGACCAGGTGGAAACTCATCGGTCAACGGCGCCGCGCCCTCGGACCGGTCTATATTGAGTGGCTGCGGCGGAGCCACGGCCTCCGCCGAAGACGCTCGAAGAGGGGGGCGCTATGCCTGGACGGCCGGTGCACTTCGAGATCCCGGCGGACGACACCACGAGCGGGGACCAGTTCTGGGGTTCGCTGTTCGGGTGGCAGTTCGAGGCCTTCCCGGGCCCGTTCGAGTACCACGTAGCCCGAATCAGCGACCAGACGGGCGTGGCGGTCACGAACATGGAGCCTGGCAAGCATGGGATCCGCACCTATTTCGACGTGGACGACATCAACTCCGGCGTCGCACGCGTGAAGGAGCTCGGCGGCGACGCGAACCAGCCGGGCCCGGTGCCGCGCATGGGCTGGTTCTCGGTCTGCAAGGACCCCGCGGGCAACGAGTTCGGCCTCTGGCAGAACGACTCGTCCGCTCCCGAGCCCAGCTGATAGACCTCGTCAGGGGAGGCCGTTGGCGGGCGCGCCGCCATCCTGGGCCGCCCGCCCGGCTCAGCGCAGGGTGTCGAAGAACTTGCGGACGTCCTCCACGAACAGCTCCGGCTGCTCGAGCGGCAGGAAGTTGCCGCCGCGCTCCAGCTCGCTCCAGTAGGTGACGTTGCTGTCGCGCTCGGCGAAACGGCGCACGGCGATGTCGGTGCTGAGCGCCACGGCGACACCGGTGGGGACGGTGCCCCGCTGCTTGGGCGCCCAGGCGGCGGCGTCATGCGCGGCCTCGTAGTACAGGTTGGCCGAGGATCCGGCGGTGCGCGTGAACCAGTACAGGCTGACGTTGGTCAGCAGGTGGTCGCGGTCGACGGCGTCCTCGGGCAGCTCGGCGGCCGCGTCGGTCCACTCCTTGAACTTCTCGACGATCCAGGCGAGCTGCCCGGCTGGGGAGTCGGTCAGGGCGTGGGCGAGGGTATGCGGGCGGGTCGATTGCAGGATGTTGAAGCCGAGCATGTCGTCGCGGAAGTGCTGCAGCCTGGCCAGTCGCTCCTGCTCGGGCTCGGTCAGGCCGGCCAGGTCGTTGGGGTCGTCGGACGGGAAGACGATCAGGCCGTTGGTGTGCGCGCCGATGATCCGCTCGGGTGCCTGGCGGCCCATCTCGATCGCGTACCAGGCGCCGCCGCCCTGGCCCTGCACGCCGTAGCGGGCATAGCCGAGCCGGGCCATCAGCTCCACGAAGGCGCCGGCGATCTTGCCAGTGTTCCAGCCCGTGGCGCGCAGTGGGCCGGAGAAGGCCACGCCAGGGACGTTGGCGACGACCACGTGGAAGTCCCGCGCCAGCGGCTCGATCACCTCCACGAACACCGCAAACGAGGCAGGCCAGTCGTGCATGAGCAGCAGCGGCGTGGCGTCGTCGTTGGTCGAACGGACGTGCGCGAAGTGGATGGGCTGCCCGAAGATCTCGTTGGTGAACTGGGGGTATTGGTTGAGCCTGGCCTCCTGCTTGCGCCAGTCGTAGCCGTCGGCCCAGTAGGCGGCGAGCTGCTGGAGGTAGTCGACGGGGACGCCGCGTGTCCAGCCCTGTCCGGGGACCTCGCTGCCCCAGCGGGTGCGGTGCAGCCGCTCCCGCAGGTCGTCCAGGTCGGCCTGGGGGACATCGATCCGGAACGGGCGGATCTCCTGCACGTCGTCACTCACGCGGTCCTCCTCGGACGCCAGGCGGGCGCCGTTCGGGCGCCCGTGCTGCGGTTGTGCAGTGATCATTCCGGGATGCCCAGGCGCCCGAAAGCAGGGATCACGCCAGCAAGCGAAGATTTTCGGACACCGAGGAGAACGCCCCCCGGTAGGCCGCGGGCGCGATCCCGACGAAGCGGCGGAAGTGGGGGCGTAGGGCCGCGGCCGAGCTGAAGCCGCAGTCGCGCGCGATCTGCTCCACGGGCAGGCAGGTGGACTCCAGCAGCCGCTGGGCGCGCAGCACGCGCTGGTGGGTGAGCCAGGTCGCCGGCGCGGTGCCGGTGATCTCGCGGAAGCGGCGGTCGAAGTTGCGCCGGCTCATACGAGCGCGGCGCGCGAGCAGGTTCACGGGCAAGACTTGATCGAGGTGCTCCAGTGCCCAGCTCATCGCCTCGCCGACCGGGTCGTCCTCGTCGGGCTGGGGGACCGGCGACTCGATGTACTGGGACTGCCCGCCGGCGCGGTGGGGCGGCATGACCATGAAGCGCGCCAGGCGGTTGGCGACCTCGGCGCCGTGGTCGCTCCGCAGCAGGTGCAGGCCGAGGTCGATGCCGGCGGCGCCACCACCGGCGGTGAGCACGTCACCGTCGTCGACGTAGAGGTCCGAGGCGCGCACGCGCACCTTCGGGTACATCCCGGCGAGCAGATCGGCGGCCGCCCAATGCGTCGTCGCCGGACGGCCGTCCAGCAGCCCGGCCGCGGCCAGCACGAATGCCCCCGAGCACAGGCCGGCGACCCGCGCCCCAGCGGCATGGGCCGCGCGCATGGCCGCCAGCAGCGGCGCCGGTGGCGCCTCGTGCGGGTCGCGCCAGTTGGGCACGATGATCAGATCCGCCTCGCGCACCGTGCCCAGGTCGTAGGGCACGGGGAAGGACAGGCCGCCGCCGAGGAGCGCGCCGTCCGGCTCCCCGCACACCAGACGCACATCCAGGCCGGGCAGCGCGCCGTAGTGTGCGGCCATGTCGAACACGCCGAACGCGAACGACATGATCCCGAGCGAGACGCCGTCGAACACAACCACCGCGATGCACTGCGACGCGCGCGACGCCACGAGCGGGGAGGCGCGGCCGTCCGTGCTTTCTGCGGATGACATACGCGCAGTGTATTGCCTCGCGGTCGTTTGGTTTGCTGCCCGTGCTGCCCGTGCTGCCCGGCGCCAGGACTTCCTGGTCCCTCCGCCGGCGCACCGCGCCTCCCGCCGCTGGAACCTACCTGAGCTAGCTCTCGCCCTTCTCGATCTTGTTGCCGGCGGGCGACAGCACGTACCACTCGGCGCCGAACTGGTCCAGCCCTTCGCCGTTGGTGTCGCCCGCCTTGATGTCACCGGCATAGCGGTACAGCGGGTGGCCGTGGTAGACGAGCTGCATCGACCCGTCAGCGCGGGCGCTGGTGGTGAGCGCAGCCGCGGCGGCGCCGCTGCCGGCCTTGGGCGTGCCGCTGGTGGTGTCCGGCGGCCAGGCGGCGGCGCAGGAACCCGAACAGGTCGAGGTGGCACTCTTGTCCTTCTCGAACAGGTACAGCGTGCGGCCCTGGTCGTCGACCAGGATCTTGCCGAGCTTGGAGCTCTTGACCGCGACGGTCGCACCGGTGGCGGCGGTGGTGGCCGGGCTGCTGGTGGTGGCCGGCGACCCGCCGGACGAGCTGGAGCTGTTGTTGTTGCCGCCGCCGCAGCCGGCGGCCAGCAACGCAATGGCCGCCGCGATCGTGGCGGAGAACAGCATTGTTCGCTTCATCATCTCTGCGACCCTCGGGAGGCTTGGACATCCAATGAGTGATGAACCTCGCAGCGCGCGTACCGCTTCCCGTAGATTGACCTGGCGTCATTTGGGTGCCCGCCCCCGGAGAGGGAGCGGGCGTCGGCGTGGGGCCGAGGTAGATGGTTACCAAGACGCCGAGGCCGAAGACCTCGGCGACGCTCGGGGCAATGGAAGCTGGCGTGGGATGACCGCCGATCAAGAGGTCCGCGATGCGCTCGCCGGCAGTTTCCTGGCCGCGCTCCCGCCGGAGGTCGTCGAGGAGCTCCTGGCGAACGGAGAACGTTTCGACTATCCGGGCGGCATCACGGTCTATCGGCCCAGTTCGCCTCCGAGGGCCGCGCTCGTCGTCCGCGGGCTCCTTCGCGTGTACCTGAGCTCGCCGGAGGGTCGACAGGTGACCGTGCGGTACGCGCGGGAATCCGACGTCCTGGGGATTGCCGTTCTCGTGGGCGGACCAGTGAACGTCGGCGTCCAAACCATCGCTCCGTCGACGTTCTTCAGCATCAACGGCCCCAAGCTGACGGAGTTGGCACACAAGGACGCACGCGTCGCTTGGCATCTGGCGGAGGAGCTCAACCGCCGGCTCTACGACACTCTCTACGAGGCCGCGGTCAACGCGTTCGGCTCGGTGAAGCAGCGAGTCGCGGCGCACCTCCTCGATCTCGCGTCCGATCACCAGCCCCCTGACGGCCGGCTCGTCGCGGCTGCGTCACAGCAGGAGCTCGCGGACGCCGTCGGATCAGTGCGCGAGGTGGTCGCTCGGGTTCTGCGCGATCTTCGGGTGGCGGGCATCGTCGCGACGTCGCCGGATCGCATTGCGATTCTCGATCCCGCTCGCCTCCACGCCGAGTCCTGGCCGCCACCGGTCTCGTGACTTTGGTTACTGGAGCCTCCAACTGAAGTCACTGACGCGCCGGGCATGGGAGTCCACGCTGCTCCCGTCGTGATCACCCGAAGAGTCAGGCCGCGAGGAGACTGCACCATGGCAAGCGTGACCGCCGTCTCCGCGGAACGCGGAGCGTCGGGCCCGGTGAAGGCGGTGTCGGTCGTAAGCACCGGAACCGTTCAGATCCATCCAGAGCAGCTGTATGGGAGCAGGAAGCCCTTGTACTGGTGGCTGCTGACGTCGCGGCGATGGACTCAGCCGCTCCCCATCAACGTCTACGCCATCGAGCATGCCGACGGGCTCATTCTGTTCGACACGGGGCAGGATCGCGCATCGGTCACCGATCACTCCTACTTCCCCGGCGGATTCACCGGCTACCTCTACGACCGTCTCGCGCGGTTCCAGATCGGCGAGGAGGACACGCTCACGGCGCAGCTGGAGACGCTCGGATACTCGCCGACCGACGTCCGCAAGGCGATCCTGTCGCACCTTCATGAGGACCACATCGGCGGGCTCCGGGAGCTGGCGGAAGCGGAGCTGATCGTCTCCGGAGCTGAATGGCGGCAGCTTGCAAGCTTCAAGCCCGAGATCACCGGATTCCTGCGTAAGCACATCGAGATCCCGGGGCTGGAGTGGCGCCAGGTCACGTTCGAACCAACGGGCGACCCGAACGTGTCACCGTTCACCGAGTCACTGGATCTCATGGGAGATGGTTCGCTCGTGCTCCTGCCGACCCCCGGACACACCGCGGGCTCGGTGTCCTTGCTCGTTCGCCTGGGGACGCGACCACCGCTGTTGCTCGTGGGAGATCTGACGTACCGCGCCGATCTTCTCGAGCGTTGTCAGGTGCCCGGCGTCGGCGATCGGCGCGGCCTGCGCAAGGCCACGGACATGGTCCTCGCCCTCAAGAACCGGATGCCGGGGCTGATGATCCTGCCGGCACACGACCCGACGGCGGCGCGACGCCTGCTCGAGCACCGTTGAAGGAGAGCGAAATGGATACGTTCGACGACACCCTGTCGCCGGATGGCAGCGCCCCCGGAACCCAGCTCCGAGGTGGCGTCGATGAGTGAACGCGTGGACGAAGCCGTGTTGGCCGAGACTTGGCTGCTCTACGGAGCTACGGGTCGGACCGGGACCCTGATCGCCGAGCAGGCGGTCGCACGAGGTCACCGTCCCGTCTTATCCGGCCGAAGCCCGGATCGCCTTCGCTCTCTGGCCGAACGGCTCGACCTGCCTTGGGTCGCCGGTGAGGTCGCCGACGTTGGCAGGCTCATCGGCGATGCCCGCCTCGTGCTCCTGGCCGCCGGCCCGTTTGGTACGACCGCGCCGCCGGTGCTGCAAGCCTGCCTCGACGCCGGCGTGCACTACCTCGACATCGCGAATGAGATAGCGGTCGCCCGTGCTGTCCTGGCCGCCGACGAACGTGCGCGTGAGCGCGGCATCACGGTGCTGTCGGCGGTCGGGTTCGGGACGGTGGCGAGCGACGGGCTCGCACGACTCGTTACGGACCAGGTGCCGGCCGCGACCCAACTCGACTTGGCCATCCTCCTCGGCACCGAGGGGTCCAGCCCCGGCGCGAGAGCTAGCCGGACGCAGGCGCTCGCGAGTGGCGGATGGATCCGGCGCGATGGTCGGCTGGTCCATACCCGCCTGGGTGCTGGCGTTCGCCGACTCCCGACACCCGCGGGCCACCGCACCTTCATGCCGTTCCCAACTGCCGACCTCGTTCTGACGGGACACACGACCGGCATACCGAACATCACGGTGTCGCTCGAGGTCCCGATGCCACCCGTCGTGGCAAGGCTCGCCATGCCGGCGTTGCCCGCTCTGACCCGGCTGGTTGGCGAGCGGCGTCGACGCGCCAAGACGTCCGAGCCGACGAGCGCACCGAACGCCGTGGAGAGCCTTCTTTGGGCTCGGGCGACGGCCGCCGACGGACGTAGCGCCGAGAGGTGGATGCGCACCGGAGAGGGTTACCTCTTTACGGCCCGCGCAGCGGTCTTGGCCGTCGAAGCCGCTCTCCGGTCGGCCCCGCTCGGCGCTACCACGGTCGCGCGCGCGGTCGGTCCAGAACTCTGTCTCGCGGCGGGCGGCGAGTTGCTTGGTGCCGAGGCCGCCAAGAGGAGCGAGCAGCCGCATCCGGTCGCCGAGGCGAAACACGACCGGTGATCGAACGGGCCCAGGACAACCGCGAACGGAGCTGCGATGCGGAAGAAGACGAACGCACATGGACGACCGGCGCTGGCGATCGATGAGCTCCAGACGGTGAACCTCGGTACCGCGCGACACTGGATCCGGGTTCGCGGGACGGGCACGTCGAACCCGCCACTTCTGCTGATGCAGTTGGGCCCCGGGCTGCCGATTATCAATGAGGCGCACCGCTTCGAGCGTCTTCTCGCACTGGAAGACGCCTTCACGGTTGTCTATTGGGACCAACGGGGCACCGGGCTCTCGCTGCGCGATGCCTCGAACCGGAGCAACGTGAACGTGGCCCATATGGTCGCCGACACCGTGTCGATGTTGGAGACGCTCCGGGACCGCTTCGGAGCTGCGCCACTCGTCGCTGGATTCTCCTTCGGTGCGACGTTCGCGGCGTACGCGGCCGTGCAGAGGCCCGACCTCGTCTCCGCGCTGATCGCCGTCGGGATGGACGTCGACATCGCCGCCGCCGAGACGAATGCCTATGCCTTTGCGCTCCGGACCGCTCGCGAACGCGGCAATCGACGTGCGGCGCGACAACTGGAGAAGATCGGCCCGCCACCGCATCCCGGCCTGAAGGAATTCACCACGCGGCTTCGCTGGGTGGCCAACTTCGGAGGTCTCGCAACCAACGCCAACTACAACGCAACGGCCCGGGCACTCCTCGTCAGCTTGGCCCGGTCACACGACTATTCGCCCGCGGATGTCATCCGAACCCTTCGTGGGGTCTGGGCGTCACAGGCTGCCCTCGTACCGGAGCTCGCCGCGACGGATCTGGTTCGCACCATGCCGCGGGTCGAGGTGCCGATCGTCATGGTGCAGGGTCGGCTGGACCAAGTCGCGCCCGGCGAAGCAGCACAGCGCTTCTACGACGCGCTCGAAGCCCCATCGAAGCAGCTGGTGTGGTTCGAGCAGTCCGCCCACACCCCACATCTCGAGGAACCCGAGCGGTTCCGGGACCTCGTGATGATGACAAGAACCAGCCGCATCGCGGACCGCTGGGTTCAGTAACTCTCAGCGGACGCGGCCAGGTTTCTGAACCTACGCTTTTCTTCGCGATCGGTGCGTGGCACCCTGCTCCCGCTGACGGGTTGCCTGTCGTGGAGGGGTTGCGGGCAGACGGCGCGCTCGGCGCGATGACGGAGGGTAGCGCGTGGAGCAGGACCCAACACCGAGTCCGCTGACGCGCGTCGTCGACGTGATGACAGGCCCCATCATCCTCAGGTTGGTGTGGCTGGTCCCGACACGACGAGGGCGCGCCCGCCGCCACGCCCTGGCGATGCACACCGCCAAGGACCCCGCCCGCCAGGCTCGACACGCCCGCGCCGCGCTGGCCGCGTTCGAGGCCGCCGAACGCCATCGCTGGCGGCGAGGACACCCCAGCCTGTGGCGGCAGATGCGTCGAGCGGCCATCCTGCCCGACATCACCGCTGCTGCGATGGAAGCCGGCGAGCTCAGCAAGGCCGCTGCCTACGCCGATGAGATGCTCGCCATGGGAATGGGACCGGTGGCACCGGGGAACTGGAACGCCGGCAACCTGATCCACTACGGGCATATCACGCTGGGCCGGCTGGCGTTGATGACGGGGGACGTCGACGCC
The DNA here is from genome assembly GCA_040414855.1 of Actinomycetota bacterium. Taxonomy (GTDB): domain Bacteria; phylum Actinomycetota; class CALGFH01; order CALGFH01; family CALGFH01; genus DASVXQ01. The sequence goes on along the minus strand of JBEDUQ010000394.1, from coordinate 920 downwards.
GCTGCGGAGCACCTGCGGCGGGCCGGGTCGACGCACGGCTCGCCGCAGCTGGACTCGTTCGGGCCCGACTTCCGCCTGGCAAACGAGCTGCTGGCTCACGGCAGGACCGAGGTGGTGCTGGAGTATCTGGAGTTGTGCCGGCGGTTCTGGAAGCTGGGTACTGACGCCCTGGATCGCTGGAGCGCCCAGATCCGGGCCGGTCGCCGTCCCGTCCTGCGCGAGTTCGGCATCGACCCCGACGAGCAATAGCGCCTGGTCGCCTGGCGCCCGGGGTCCAGCGGCTCGTTGCCGCCCCAGTTGCCTACGGCCGCGAGAATCCTCTCCCCGGCCGAACTGCTTGATGCGCGGGAGTCCATCGCGGTGTACTCGGCAGCGACCCGGCGCCATTGACCGGGGCCAACGGCCAGCCGGCTTCCCTTCCGCTGGTCCACATTCGGAAGACGCGGAGAGCAGGCAGGTGAACCCAGACAGCCCGAGCGGTCAGGTCGTCCGAGCGCATCCCGAGGGCGCGGCGCTGGTCGTGCGGGTCGTGCCCGGGGCGGCCCGTAGCGCTTTGGCAGGGCTTGCTGGCGACGCGCTACGGGTCCGGATCGCGGCGCCCGCGGTCGAGGGGAAGGCGAACGCGGCGCTGCTCGCCTTCCTTGCCGGCCAGCTCGGCCTGCGCCCGCGAGCGCTGCGTCTGGCGGCCGGGGAGCACGGCCGCGAGAAGGTGGTGGTGATCCGCGGGCGCACACCCGAGGAGGTCTGGGCCGCGCTCGGCTTGGGCGGACTCACCGGGTAGCCTCTGGGGTCGACCGTCGTTCCGGGTAGCGGTTGTGCACAATTCCGAACTCTGGTGCTCGACCTGAGCCCGATTGTTGCGTCCAGTGGCTAGAACCCAGCCAGCCGGCTCCACAAACGATTCGAATCGATTTTCATAT
>JBEDUQ010000393.1:0-5292 GCA_040414855.1 Actinomycetota bacterium | reverse complement strand
TCGACCGCCGCGATTTCACCCGCGTGGAGATCGACGGGCCGCGGCTCCAGGGCGTGGTCTGGGTCTCGGTCCCCGGCGAGGGCCACCGCGTCCCGTAGCAGCGGCCCGGGCCGCCGCGCGCCGAGCTCGGCGTGGAGCCGCGAGCCTTTCCGGGCGTGGAGCCGCGCGCCTCGCGTTGAGCCGCGAGCCTTGCGTGGAGCCCCGAGCCTTCCCAACCACTTGCCCTCCGATGGCACGCTGGAGCAGGTGTGCGGAAGGGGCGGGGACCTGGTGGAGGATTGAGCGCCCGGGCGTGGGGCTATTTCGCGGCGGTCTCGATCCTGTGGGGCATGCCGTACCTGCTCATCAAGGTGGGCCGTCGACGACGGCGTCCCGCCCGCGTTCATCGCCTGGGTCCGGGTCGTGCTCGGAGCCACGGTGCTGCTCGCCCTGGTGTGGCGCGGCGGAGCCCGCGCGGCGCTCCGCGGCCGGCTGCGCTGGGTGGTGGCGTTCGCGCTCACCGAGATCGCGATCCCGTTCCCGCTGATCGCGACCGGCGAGCAGTACGTCTCATCGTCGCTGACGGCGATCCTGATCGCCGCCGCGCCGCTGTTCGTCGCCCTGCTCGCGCTGCGGTTCGACGCCAGCGAGCGCGCCTCCGGCTGGCGGCTCGCCGGCCTGCTGATCGGCCTCGCCGGGGTGGTCGCACTGGTCGGCGTCGACGTCGCCGGACGCGGCGACGAGCTGCTCGGGGCGGCGGCGATCCTGCTGGCCGCCTTCTTCTACGCCGTCGGACCGATGCTCCTGAAGCGCCACCTCGCCGATCTCGACGCCAAGCTGACCATGGGCGCGTGCCTGGCGGTCGCTTCGCTGGTGCTGGCCCCGGCCGCCGCGAACCCGCCGTCGTCGGTGCCGCCCGCACCCGCCCTGTTCGCCTTGGCCGGGCTCGGCGTGCTCTGCACCGCGCTCGGCCTGGTCTGCTACGGCACGCTGATCGCCGAGGTCGGCGCGGGCAGGGCGCTGCTGGTGACCTACCTCAACCCGGTGGTCGCGGTCGCGCTCGGCGTGACGATCCGGGGCGAGCGCCCTGGTCCGGGCGCCGCGATCGGGCTGGTGCTGATCCTGACGGGGTCCTGGATCTCGAGCCGCCGGCAGCTTCCCGGGGAGGCGCAAGGGGGTGTGGATATCGATTCGAGCGACGTGGCCGAGCCATCTAGAGTCTCGGGTGAAGGTGCCGTCGCGAGGGGAACCGAGCGCCGGGCGAGCGTGCCACAAAGGAGTGGAGACCACCATGAGCGATGATCCGCGCGAGGCCCTTGCAGAGGTCCTGCCCAGCGTCAGGAGCGACCTCGACGCCCTGATCCGAATCCCATCGGTCAGCGCGGACCCGCGCGCCGCCGCCGAGGTGCGGCGATCCGCCGAGCTGACCGCCGGCCTGTTCCGCGAGGCCGGCGCCGCCGAGGTCGAGATCCTCGATGACGTCGACGGTGGCCAGCCGGCCGTGGTCGCGAGCTACCCTGCGCCGGACGGCGCGCCGACCGTCCTGCTCTACGCCCATCACGACGTCCAGCCGACCGGGGACCCGGCCGGCTGGGTGAGCCCGCCGTTCGAGCCCACCGAGCGGGACGGCCGCCTCTATGGCCGCGGGTCGGCGGACGACAAGGCCGGAGTCGCCGCGCACCTCGCCGCGCTGCGGGCGTTCGACGGCCAGCCCCCGGTCGGGGTCAGGGTCCTTGTCGAGGGCGAGGAAGAGATCGGCTCGCCCACGCTCGGGCCGTTCCTGGAGCGGCACCGCGACCGGCTCGCCGCCGACGTGATCGTGCTCGCCGACGCCGCCAACTTCGAGGTGGGCACACCGTCGTTCACGACCAGCCTGCGCGGCATCGCCGCCTGCGTGGTCGAGGTCCGCACGCTCAGCCACGCCGTCCACTCCGGCGGCTACGGCGGTCCGGCCCCGGATGCGCTCACCGCCATCTGCCGCCTGCTCGCGACCCTCCACGACGAGCGCGGCGACGTCGCGGTCGAGGGACTGGTGAGCGCGACACCCCAGCCGGTCGACTACAGCGAGGAGCAGTTCCGGGCCGAGGCGGCAATGCTCGACGGGGTCCAACTGATCGGCAGCGGCAGCATCACCGAGCGGGTCTGGGCCAAGCCGTCGGCGACCGTGCTCGCGCTCGACGCGACCCGCGTCGCCGATGCCTCCAACACGCTGATCCCGACCGCCCGCGCCAAGGTCAGCCTGCGCCTGGCCCCCGGCGACGACGCGCCGAGGGCGCGGGCGGCGCTGGCGCGCCATCTCCGCGAGCACGCGCCATGGGGTGTCCAGGTCACCGTCACCGAGGCGGACGCCGGGCAGCCGTTCGCGGTGACGACCGACCGGCCGGCGTTCGCGATCGCCCACGACAGCTTCCGCCAGGCCTACGGCAGGGACGCGGTCGAGATCGGCGGCGGCGGCACGATCCCGTTCGTCGCCAGGGTCGCCGAGGCGTTCCCCGACGCCGCCATCCTGATCACTAGCGCCGGCGCCGACCCCGACTGCCGGGCCCACGGCGCCGACGAGAGCCTGCACCTCGGCGACTTCCAGCACGCCTGCCTGGCCGAGATCCTCCTCCTCTCCCGCCTCGCCGCCCCCTGAGCTCCCGCTCCCCCCCCGCTCCCAGTCGTTACGGCGGGCGCGACCTTACCGTGCTCGCACGCCGTGGGCTCAGGGGGTCCCCGAGCGGCCACTTGGCCGTGCCCGCACGACCTGCCCTCCTGCCCTCCTGCCCTTGTCACCCCGCGCGAACTTGTTCTATACCAAGTAGAACATGCTGCTCCGACTGAACGACCAGGACCGAGCGCCGCTGTACCAGCAGATCGCGGCGGCGGTGCGCCGCGCGGTCGCGGACGGTGAGCTGTCGCCCGGCGACCGGTTACCGCCGGCGAGGGAGCTGGCGTCGTCGCTCGGGGTGAACATGCACACGGTGCTACGCGGCTACGCCGAACTGGAGCGCGAGGGCCTGGTCCGGATGCGGCGCAGCCGCGGCGTGACCGTCTCGGAGACCTCGGCCGGCAGAGCGCGGCTTCACGTCCTGGCGCGACACCTCTTCGACGAGGCCCGCCGCCTCGGCATGGACCCTGACGAGGTGGTCGCGATGGTCTCGGACCTGAAATCGAAGGAGGTGGGGCTCCGGTGAGCGGTTCCCGGGCGCCCTGGACACGTCAGGCGGTCGTGCGGATCGCCGTCCCGGCCGTCGTGCTCGCCGGCCTGGTGGTGCCGGCCGTCGCGCTGTCCTCGCGGCTGCCCGATCCGATCGCGATCCACTGGGGGCTCTCGGCCAAGCCGAACGGCCACGCGCCGTGGTGGGCCGAGACGGCGCTGCTGTCGCTGCTGTGGTGCGTGGCCTGGGTCTCGCTGCTGCGCGGGGGAACGCACCGGGCGAACTGGGCGGTCGCCAACCTCTACGGGATCGGCGGTCTGGTGCTCGCCGTGCAGACGGCGATCCTGGTGGTGAACCTCGACCGGGCATCCTGGCGGGACGCGCCGCTGGGCGCAGGCTGGATCGTCGCCAGCTTCGGTGCGGCGGTGGCCGCCGGCGCGATCGGCTGGGCGCTGGCCGGGCCCGACCGGCCGGCCGGAGCCGGTGCGGCCGGCGCCTTGCCCGGTGGCTCGGCGGCGGTGCTGCCGTCGGCCGGCCTCGCCCCGGGTGAGCGCGCGGTCTGGGCCGACGGGGCCGACAACCGCTGGATGCTCCTGGCCGTGCCGGTCGGCGTCGCGATCGCGGTGGTCGGCTCCAGCCGGTGGGCGCCGGTGGTACTCGGGGTCGCGGTGCTGGTCGCGCTGGTCATCTCGCATGTGCGCGTGGTCGCCGGGCCGGCCGGGGTGACCACGACGCTCGGCCTGCTTCGCTGGCCCCGCTGGGAGATCCCGCTCAGCGAGGTGGTCGCTGCCAGGACCACCTCGGTCGCCCCGCTCGCCTTTGGCGGCTACGGTATGCGCCGGCGGCCGGGCCTGAGCGCGGTGATCGTCCGCTCGGGCGAGGCGCTCGAGCTGGAGCTGACCAGCGGGCGCCGCTTCGTGGTCACCGTCGACGGTGCCGAGCAGGCGGCCGGCGTGATCAACGACCACCTGGCCGCCAGCCGAAGCGCGACCCCGTGACCGTGCCGCGCCGGGGGCCCCACCTCATGGCCGAGCCCGAGCCCCGCCTGACCTCATGGCCGAGTCCGAGCCCCACCTGACCTCATGGCCGAGCCGGAGCGCGACCCTGATGACCGAGGCCCCGCTCCCCCACCTACCGAGCGGCGTCCCGGCGCACGGCTATGCTGGGCGCGCGAGGCGATCTCGGGGGGACGACCATGACCAAGCGGGGCGAGCCCGACCAGGCGACCGCGAAGGCGCTGTTCGACGAGCTGGCGGCCGACCATCTCGGCCGGCCGGGCGTCACCATCGGGCCGGCGATGCGGAACGAGGGCCTCAAGGTCGACGGCAAGCTGTATGCGATGGTGGTCAGGGGCCGGCTGGTGGTGAAGCTGCCCGAGGCACAGGCGGCGGAGCTGACCGAGGAGGGCGACGCGATCCCGTTCGAGCCGCGGCCCGGCCGGCTGATGCGCGAGTGGGTGATGATCGACCCGCCCGCAACTGCCGACCACGGTGAGTGGCGGCACCTGATCGAGGACGCGGGAGACTACGTCACGGCGCTCGCCCGTGGACAGTCCAAGCCGTCACGCGGCCGTCGCTGAGGGAAATCGGGGCCGGCCTCGGCGCGGCGAACCCTCGGCCGCTCCATGGCCAATGGTTTGGCGGGGGGCCCGCTCCCCGCGAGTCCGTCCTCTCGGTTCAGTCCTTGCGGCCGCGGCTGGTGAGAGCGTCGACCACCCAGGAGAGGCCCATGCCGAAGAGCCAGGCGTCCTTGGCCAAGGGAGTGCCCTGGGCGGTGGGACGGAGGCTGTCCTCCTGGCGCATGCCGGGGACGCGGAGGTAGAGGCCGAGCAGACCGGCGGAGAAGCCGGCGAGACCGAGCCCCGCCACCCCGGTCGGCACGACCGGCAGCAGCAGGGCCGCACCAAGGGCGATCTCACCGGCGGCGAGCAGCCGCAGGAACGTCTGCGGTTCGATGTTGCCGACGAACGGATATGCCACCGCGGCCATGCCTTGGAGGCTTTTGGCGGTCTCGTCGTCGGCCTTCAGCTTGCTGATCCCCGAGTTGGCCATGTAGGCCCCGGTGATGAGCCTCGGCGGCAGGTGCTCCAGCGGAACGCGAAGTGCCACGCCTGCCTCCTTCCAATGCCTGGCGTTCCGCGCCAGCCGTGGGCGGGGCGCCAGCCGGGGGGAAT
>JBEDUQ010000392.1:0-8028 GCA_040414855.1 Actinomycetota bacterium | reverse complement strand
CGCGCGCGCTCTCGTAGGCGCTGCGAAGCGTCTCGGCCGAGTCCGGCAGCGACGTCAGGGCCTGCGCGCGACCGAGCTCGAAGAGCAGGTCGGCACGGACCTCGGGTGCCAGCGGCTCGGCGAGCGCACGCCTGAGCGACGCGATCGCCGCATCCGGCGCACCTTTTGCGAATGCCGAATCAGCGGCCGCCCCGAGGACGTCCACGACCCACGCTTCCCCGTGTCGCGGCATCGCCAGCACGTGCGCCGCGACGTGCTCGGCCGGCGCGTCGAGCTCGAGCAGGAGCCGCGCCGCGCGCTCGTGGCCCATCTCGCGCTCGCCCGGTGCGAGATCGCGGTAGATGGCGGCCTGCACGAGCGGATGGACGAAGCCGAGCGGCGGGTCCGGACGGATGATCTCCGCGCGAACCAACTCTCTCCCCGCGCCCGCAACGGCTTCGCCGTCGAGGTCGGCCAGCGCACCGACGGCCGCGGGCTCCGCGCCGTCACCGAGAACCGCGAGCGCGCGAGCCATGTTCACCGCGTCGGCCGACAGGCGGGCCAGACGCAGGAGCACTGACCGTGATGCGGCGCGCGGGCCGAGCTGGGCTACGACGGACACGTGCTCCGCGTCGGGCGTCACGCGCTCTGCCTGGAGCGCCTTCAGGAGCTCGTTGAGCAGGAGCGGATTGCCCCGCGTCGACGCGTGGCAGGCCTCGGCGAAGGCCGGCTCCACCACGTCGCCCAGCCGCTCGCGGACGACCGCCCGCACGGCGTCGACGCTCAGCGGCCCGGGAGACAGCACCTGCGCGCCCGGCTCCCTCGCGAGCTCGGCGAGCAGCGCCTCGCCGTGCCCGGGCTCGGCCGGACGCGCGCTGGCTACCACGAGCACCGGGACACCGTCGAGCCGGTGGGAGACGTACGCGAGGTAGCGGAGCGACGCCTGGTCGCACCAGTGCAGATCGTCGATCGCAAGGAGCAGCGGCGCCTCCGCGCTCAGGTTCACGGTCAGCCAGTAGAGGCCGTGCAGCGAGGCGAAGCTCCCGTGGGCGGAGGCGTCGTTGTGCGCCGGCTGGCCTGGGAGCCCGAAGACGGTCGCCGCCGTAGCGGCCGCACCAGACATCACCCGCGTACGGACAGCGTCGTCCGCGAGGCGAGGCTCGAACAGTTGCCGCACGACACCGAACGGGAAGTCGCGCTCGAGCTCGCGACCATGAGCCGCGAGGACGAGCAGCCCGCGCTCCGTCGCACGCCGGCGCGCCTCGGCGACCAGCCGGGATTTGCCGATTCCCGCTGGCCCCTCGACGAGCACGAGCCCCGCGTCGCCCGCGGCCGCGCGCGCGATCGCCCGGTCGAGCGCCTCCAACTCGCGGTCGCGCTCGAGCAGACGGGTCGCCAGGAAACCCCTCTCCACCAGCATTCGGCCGCATCGTACGACCGGCGCGAGGCCGTTCCTAGGGGTTGCCGCACGAATTCCTAGGGGTTGCCGCACGAAAGGATTGGGGTCGCCCACTGGGGACGACCGCGATGTGCGGGCGGGAGGCTGCGCGCGATGGTGCCTGCATGGCACGAACGAGCACCACGATCGTCCTCGAGCTCGACGGGACGACGGACGTCCCCGTGGGACGCGCAAGCGTTCCGGGCGGTCCGTCCCGCGAGTTCCACGGCTGGATCGGCCTGGCAGAGGCGATCGACTCGCTCGGGCGGACGCAGGAAGGCGTCAGCCAGTCCGACCCGCCGCACGAAAGGGAAACACCGTGAACACATCGCCCGAACGACCACGCCGACGCCCCGTCCGGGGTGTGGTAATCGCTCTCACTGCCTTCGCGCTCGCGGCGACGGCGCCCGCAGCGGGCGCGGCCGTCGGAGGTGGGTCCGCCGAGTCGGCCGCGGTCGTCCGAGGCGGGTCCGCCGAGTCGTTCGCGGCCATGTTCGAGGCGCGCGCCGTGGGAGACCCCACGATCGTCTCCTGCCCCGGACTCGGGGAGGGGTGGCAGAAGATCGAGGCGCGCTACGACGGAACGCTCACGATCCCGGCGGACGAGCGGCGGCTCAGCGCGCGCTTCTCGCTCGAGCTCCTGCTCGACCGCTCGACGGGGATCGGCACCGCGCAGGGCACTTGGAGGCTAACGGAGCCGCCCGAGCCGGACATCGTCGCCCGCGGCGAGCTTCACGCCGTCGTTGGCGCCACGGAGCCGCCCGACCCCGAGCTCGAGCTCCACGGCCTGGTCAGCGGAAGAATCGACCCACCGGACCCGGACATGCCGGCGAAGCAACTGCTCGGCAACTTCGCGGCCTCGCTCGACGAGGCGGCTTCGTTCCCGCACCTGAAGGGATCGGTCGGCGACCCGTCGGCCCCCGCCTCGACGCCGGCCGCCCTCCTGCCGTCCGTCAAATGCTGAGACCTGCCGGAGCTCGAAGCATGGGAGGAGACCCGATGCCTCGGAATCTCAAGCGCATGACCCGCCCGCTCGGATTGGTGCTCGCCGCGTGCCTGCTCCTGCCGGCAGCGGTCGCACAGGCAGCGGGCAACCCCAGCTGCACCCCCGAAGCGGGGCAGGCGCTCATCGAGGAGGGCCGTTACGACAAGGCGGTCCAGGCGTTCACCTGCGTCATCGCCGCGGGGCCGACCGAAGCCGTCGGCTACCGCGGCCGCGCGGAGGCGAAGCTGCTCCTCGGTCGCTACTCGGACGCGATGGCCGACTACATGCGCATCACGGCGTTGGTCGAGCCGGTCCACCCGGAGGCGCTACCGACGATCCTGGCGGAGTACGACGCTCGACTCGCTCAGGCGCCGGACGACGTCGTGGCGCTCATGGGCTCGAGCTTCGCCCTCTGGGTGGACTTCCAGTACCCACAGGCAATCCACGTGCTCAACCACCTCCTGGAGGTCAGTCCGGACGATCCGTACGGCACCCTGCTCCGCGGCTCGAGCCGCGTGCTCAAGGGGCTGAACAAGGACAAGGGGATAGCGGACCTCGAGCGGGCGATCGTGCTCGCGCCCGCGAGCCCCGATGTCCGCTGGATCGTTGCGGACGCCTACACGTACGGCCAGCCCGATCCGGAGCGCGCCTTCGCCGAGGCGACCCTCGCGCTGGACGGGGGCCTCGACACGGCGCGCGTCCACGCGATCCTGGGGGCCGCGCTCAACGCCTTCGGCGAGGTCGAGGCAGCGGCGACGCACATCCAGCGACACCTCGAGCTCGTGACCACGGAGCTCGTCTCGACGGCACCGCTCGCGGCCGGCGACTCGGCGGCCCTCGATCTCGTGCCGGGGCGGACGTACGCGATCCCGGTCGCCGCGACCGCCGGGCAGACGATCAGCCTGTCGACCACCAGCCACGACTTCGTGGACTCGATCGCCCTCCTGCTCGGTCCGGACGGTTCGCTGGTGCTCGGCAGCGACGACGCCAACGCCTACTTCGCGGCCTTCGACTTGGTCGCCCAGGAGACCGGGACCTACCTCTTGCAGGTCACCTCGTTCGAGAGCGTCAGCACCGGAAAACTGGTCGTGACCCGCGCCTAAGGGCGCCGACACCCGGGGGAGGGGCCGTCCCGGACGGCCCCTCCGCCTGCGGAAAGGACGTGCGGAGGTCTGGTCAGCCGCCGCGTGTCATCAGCAGCCCATGGCCGTACCTTTGGGGGACTAGATACGAGGCCTCCAACACTGGGAGCCACTTCCCAGAGCTCGAGTTCGGTCGCGTGCTTCAGGGCAATGGGAAGCGCTGGTGGACCTAGCGAGCTAGCTGAGCTGGCCCACGAGGTCGGTGATGAACCGTGTGAGCAGCGCGCGCTCCCGGAAGGTCGCGGCCAGTTCCGGGCTTGCCGCCGCGTCGAGGCGCTCGAAGGGCAACGCGGTGAACGCGGCACGGACGGCGAGGCTGCCGATGTAGCCCCAGGCGATCTCGTCGGGGGTGGCCCTCCCGCCGTGGTCGCGCATCCCCCTGGCGAAGGCGGGGACGAGCTCAGCGTGGACCCCTGGCAGCTCTCGGGCCGGCATCATGCCCGCGTGTACCAGGCCGATGAGCAGCTGGCCGAGGTCGAAGCCGGCGGCGAGGGGGCACTGGAAGGACACGTCGATGGCCACCAACGTGTCGGGGGCGTCGGCCGGCACCAGGAGGTTCTGCGGGCTGGCGTCGCCGTGCGGCAGCGCCTGTGGCAGCGTGTCGAGCCGGTCGAGGATGTCCGGCAGCCGCTCCGCCAGCCGGCGCAGGTCGGCGCGCAGGCGGTCGTCGACGGCCCCGGCGACGACCGGATGCGACCACAGCTCATCCGCGTCGAGCTGTGAGGCGGCCATCTCGACCCGCTCCCTGGCGTACATGCGCAGGCCGAACCCGTTGCTCACCCCGCTGCGGCGTAGCACGTCCGGGTCGGACCGGAGGGCGGCGAGCCCGCCGAGCAGGTACGCGGCCCGGGCGAAGCGGGCCAGGTCCCAGCCGCCGTCGGCGCCGCGGACGTCCTCCATCCACACCGCCAGCCGGTCGTCGCCGAGGTCGACCGCGCGATACAGCCGCGGCACTCGCAGGCCCTCCGGCAGCCTGTGCGCGAAGTCGGGCTCCCAGGCCACCATCTCCCCTCGCCACGGGAATCCCTCGGCGAAGCGCAGCCGGGCGTCCTCCGGGAGCAGGTGCAGGAGCGGCCAGTGCCGGACGTGCTGAAGGACCTTGAGAAAGACCGACCAGTGCTGCCCGTCGGCGGTGAGCCCCTTGACCCGCAGCAGCGCACCGGTCGCCGGCGATCCCGGCTCGTAGGGGATCGGCTCGCCCTCCCAGCCGGCCAGCCGCACGGGCCTGCCGAGCGCGATGGCGACGACCTCGGTCAGGGTCGCCACGTCGAGCGCGCCCCGCTCGACCAGGTCGGCGCTCATGGTGATCGCCATTGCGGAACCTCCAGCCGGGAGTTGGTAAAGTAGCCTTAGCACTTAGAAAGGTAAGGCTACCTTATGACAACTGTCAACGAGAATGTCGAGCCCAGCTTCGTGCTGCTGATGGAGATGGCCTGGCGCGCCTTCAGGTCGACACTCGATGGGGAGTTCAGGCCACGCGCCAACCGCGAGCTCGGCCCGCACGCGTCGGAGCTCCGCACGTCTCACCTGCGGCTGCTGTCACTCACGCCGGACGAGGGCATGCGGGTCACCGACCTCGCCGTGAGGGCGACCATGACCAAGCAGGCCCTGGGCGAGTTCGTCGCGACGCTCCAGCGGGCGGGGCTCGTCGAGGTGGCGACGGACGACCGCGACCGCCGCGTGCGCGTGGTCCGGCCCACCGCGACGGGCAGGCACCTGCGGCAGGTCCTGCAGACCGCGCTCGAAGACATCGAGCGGCGCTGGCGGGCGCAGGTCGGCCCGCAACGGTGGGCGGAGTTCCGGGAGGTCCTGGCCGAGGTCGGCAGCTTCGGGCAGGGCCAAGACAGCACCACCACCGGTTGACGACGCCCTTCGACGCCAGGCTGACCCCATGAAGCGGGGATTCACAGCAAGCGCCGAACATCGGTCCCGGCGGGATGGCCCAGGCCAACCACGTCCGCTGAGCCGGCATTGGGCGAATGGATCGGGATGACCTGAGCCCGCTGAACACGGCGGCGAATGCCGTTCAGCATCCCGCCTGCCATGACCCAGTCCGCCGGCACGAGCGCGCCGACGTATGTGGCCGCCAGCCACTTCGGCATGATCCGCGCGCGAGTCCGGAGCAGGAGGCGCGTGCCGCCGTCCCGCTCGTCGAGTGCGAAGGTCCACACCCAGTCGACGGCGCCGCCCGGACGCGTCCGCCAGCCGGCGGGAAGGTGGCTGGTGGAGTGCAGCACGAGCAGATGCGAGGGCTCGGCGTGCTGGACCACGAACTCGGCGGTGCCCGGCGGCCCGTCGGGGATCCGGTCGCCGGCGCGCGGCGGCCGTTGCAGCCGCGGTATCAGCCGGTTCGCGCTCGGCCAGTTGGCGGGAAACAGCAGCTGGTCGACCCACCGAGGGGTGTACCAGCCGCCGCGATGCCATCCCATCTGGACGAGCCATGGCCAGATTCGCTCCGGCGGTGCCTCAATGGTGACGGCGTGGTTGGTGATCACCGTGGGATTGGCGACCAGCTCGTCTCCCGGCAATTGGCGATTCCGCTCCTCGCGGGTCGACCCCACTGTGCGACCAAGCCGCTGACCAAGCCCGATCGCAATGACCCCGAGTACCCCGGCGACCCAGAGGGCCTTGCCAGGTCGCATTCTGCTCATTGAGACGCTCATCTGGAGCTCCCGATTTCCGGCCCGCCACTCGGTTCCTACGTGGAGCCCGCCGAGGTCGTCGATTGGGCAAGCAACAGGTCACGCATTGAGAGCACCCCGACCAGCCGGTTGCCCTCGACCACGGGCAGGTGCCGCACACCGATCTCGGCCATCCGCCGTGCGGCGACCTCCAGGTCGTCGTTCGGAGCGACGGTCACCGGCTGCTCCGTCATGTAGTCCGCGACCCTGGTGGTCGCCGGGTTGGCGCCCTCCGCCAGTGCGGCCGTGAGGTCCCGTTCGGTGACGATGCCGATCAGCCGGCGTTCCTCGTACACAGGCAGCGCGCCGATCTCGTAGCAGTTCATCTGGCCGGCGGCGTCCAACAGCGTGTCGTCCGGTTGTGTGGTGATCAGGACGTGGTGGCAGCGCTCCCAGACTTGCATTCGACATCACCAATCCACTCGAGTCTCGCCGATTTGGGTTCCCGCACGATTACGGTGCTCTTCGAGCGACGGATCCGGCAGGGACCACGGTCTCCCTCCGGTCGGGCCCTGTGGTCCTTCTCGGTGCAAGCGGTCGGCGGCACGCTCGACTCCGACGCATGGGCCGGACGGAAGGGGAGGGCGAGCGGATGGGGGCCGACAGTGGCTCGGTCACGGACATCTACCTGCCGACCTGGTCCTTTCGGACCCGCCTCACTCGTCGGTCTCCCAGGTCAGCTGGGCGTTCACGCCGGCCACACCTTCGACGGCCTGGACCGCCCGCACCAGCTCGTTGACCTGGCTGCGTCGCTGGAGCCCACCGGTCAACGCCACCATGCCGTCGTGGACCTCGACCTGGACCCCGGCGGCGGCTCGGCCGAAGCGGTCCTCGAGGACCGAGTGCTGGATCTCCCAGGCGACCGCCGGGTCGGGTCGCAGGAACGCCTTGAGCAGGTCAGCGCGGGTCGCGATCCCCGCCAGCCTGCCCCGCTCGTCGACCACCGGCAGGCGCTTGATCCCCAGCCGGATCATCAGCCGCGCCGCCGCGGCGACCGGGGTGCCAAGCGGGACGGTGACGACCTTGCTGGTCATCACCTGGGCGGCGTGGGTGGCTTCGGCTTTGCCGAGCTGGCGTGGGTGGCGCAGCGCCTGGAGCATGCCGGCGTCGCTGTCCCCATGGGGGTAGGCCTGCTTGATCAGCAGGTCGGCCTCGGAGACGATGCCGACCACCCGCCGATCATCGTCGATCACCGGCAGCGCGCTGACCCGGTTGCGTTCCAGCAGCTCGACCAGCTCACGGAACCTGGTCGCCGGCGTGGCGGTGATGACCTTGGTGGTCATCACGGCTTCGATCGTCCGCTCCATCGTCACCATCCATTCCTCGGTCGCACGGCTCGTCGGTCGCAGGGTCCTGGTTCGGCGATCACGGTACGGCGCCCGCGCACGGCGACAGCAGGGCGCTTCGGCCACTGGGACCCGGGACCTTCGACCTGGGCACTCGGCGGGATTCGGGCGCACGCTGGAGTCAGAACCCAGAGCCCAACCTCGGGAGAGATGATCGGCGTCATGCGAGTTCGCCCCGCTTCCGGAGCCGGTTCGGAGCGCCCCAGCAGGTCCAGCGAGCTGCTGTTGGCCGGGTCGCTTCTCGGCCTGGCGGTGGGCGGCGTGCTCCGGCTGGCCGGCCTGCCGGACGGGGCGTCGGTGGCGTGGGCGCTGACCACGGCGGTTGGGCTGGTCCCGCTGCTCTGGTCCGTCGCGGCGGGACTGCGCAGGCGCGCGCTCGGCGTCGACCTGATCGCCCTGCTGGCGATGGCGGGTGCGTTGCTGCTGGACGAGTACCTGGCCGGCGCGGTGATCGCGC
>JBEDUQ010000391.1:0-31845 GCA_040414855.1 Actinomycetota bacterium | reverse complement strand
CGCGAGCAGGTCGCCAGGCGGGCGCTCGCGGAGGCTGAGCGGGAGTCCGACGACGCCGCCGGGCTGATCGAGGCGAGGGACGACGCCGAGGCGGCGCTCGAGGAGATCGAGACCGAGCTGGCCGCGATGCGGGAGCGGCACGCCAGGGCCAGCGAGGCGCTCGGCGCCGCCGCCGCCCGGCTGGACGCGGCCACCAAGGCCGCCGACCGCTGCGCCAGCCTCGACCCCGAGGCGCCCTGCCCGACCTGCGGCCAGCCGCTCGGCGACGCCTTCGCCGAGGTCGCCTCCAGGCACGCCGACGAGCTGACGGCGTCCGCCGCCGCCCACCGGAAGGCCGCCGCCGAGCGCCAGGCGTCGGTGGAGGCCGGCACCAAGCTGGCCGCCAGGCGCGACCGCCGCCGCAAGGAGCTGGACAAGGCGCGCGCCGCCGAGCAGCGGGCCGCCAAGGCGGCCGCCAGGGTCGAGAGCGCCGAGCAGGCCATCAAGGTGGTCGGCGACGAGGTCGTCGCCCGCACCGCCGAGCTGGAGCGCCTGCCCGACCCCGGCTTCGACGAACAGGCCCACCAGCGGGCCAGGCGCGCCGCCGAGGCGCTCGGACAGGCGGCGCTCGCCCTCAGCGAGCTGCGCGGCCGCCTCGAGCAGGGCGACGTCGAGCGCGGGCTCGCCGCCCAGGCGCTGGAGCGGGCCGCCGAGGCCGAGGCCCGGGCGGCCGTGGTGGAGGCCGAGGCCGCCGGGCTCGGCGAGGCCGACCGGGCGCTGGCGGCCGCCAGGGAGCGGGCCCGCGAGGCCCGCGCCGAGGCGCTCCGCACCCACGGCGAGCACGAGCGCGCCGCCGAGGCGCTGCTGGCGGCCACGCGCCGCCACGCCGACCTGGAGCAGGCGCTGGCGGCCGCCAGGGCCCGCCACGACCAGGTCGCCGAGCTCGACGAGCAGGCCGCCTACCTGGCCCGCCTGGCCGACCTGATGGCCGCGTTCCGGCTGCACCTGGTGTCGCGGCTGGGCCGGCGGCTCTCGGTGGAGGCGGCCGAGTTGTTCGGGGAGCTGACCGAGCACGAGTACCAGGACCTGGTGGTCGACCCGGAGGACTATTCGATCCGGATCGCCGACGACGGCACCGAGTACGAGCTGGCCAGATACTCCGGGTCCGAGAACGACCTCGCCAGCCTCGCGCTGCGGGTGGCGGTCAGCCTGGTGATCGCCGAGGGTGCCGGTGAGCTGGGGCTGCTGGTGCTCGACGAGGTGCTCGGATCGCTTGACCAGCAGCGTCGCGGGCGTATGCTGGCGGCCCTCACGACCTTGCAGGGCCGTTTCAGGCAGGTCCTGCTGGTGACCCACAACGACGAGGTGAAGGACCTTCTCCCCGCCGCGATCGAGGTCCAGAAGGGCCCGCACCGAACCTCGACGGTGGCCCCCCGGATCTGAGACGCGGCCGCGCCGGGTCGGACGACTGGACTGGGAACAACCCCGACCCCGGGAGCGTTACGGACGTGAGCACGGCGCCGACGCGCTACCGAACTTCGTGGTACACAAGCCGGCGCGGTGATGAGCTGTTTCGATGTCATGACGATCTGAAAGGAACCCTGAGGGTGCCAGACGAAGAGGAGGACGAGGCTCAGGTCGAGGCTTCCCTCGATGAGCTGATCGCCAAGAAAGCTGACCGGCCGGCGCCCGTGGACGAGGACGACGACGACGAGGTCATGCTCTCGATGAGCAGGGACGAGTCGAGAGAGCCTCTGACCACAAGAGTCCTGCCGGTCCAGCAAAACGAATTCATCTGCAAGAGCTGTTACCTGGTGAAGCACCGCAGCCAGCTCGCCGACCAGCGTCGCACGCTCTGCCGCGACTGCGCCTGATCATGGCTCGCGCGGGCGCGAAGGCGGGATGGCCGGCGGGCCCTGCCCCCCGGGCAGCCGCCGCCGTCCTCGCCGGGGTCGCCGCGGCGCTCGCGTTTCCCGGCCCGGATCACGGGCCGGTTGCATTTGTCGCTCTGGTGCCGCTGTTGCTCGCCGTCGAAAACGTTCGACCCAGGCGAGCCGCGGCACTCGGGTATCTCACCGGTTTCGTATTTTTTGGGATTCTGATTCTTTGGATCCCGACGGAATTCCTCTCCTGGACCGGGGTGGCCGGTTGGCTTGCCTGGCTGGGACTGTGCATTGCCGAGGCATGCTTTTTCGCCGTTTTCGCCGCGCTCGTACCGGCCACCCGCCGGCTCGGCAGCTGGCGGATCCTGCTGTTGCCGGCCTGCTGGGCGGCGCTGGAGCTGATCCGGGCCCACGCCCCGCTCGGTGGCTTCCCGTGGGGGATCCTCGGCGTCAGCCAGCACGCCGGCGGCCCGCTGCTGCCGTTGGCGCGGGTGGTCGGCGCCTACGGCCTGTCGGCGGTGATCGTGGCGGTCAACTTCGCGCTGGCCACCTGGGTCCGCGGCCTGCTGCGCCGCTGGCGGTCGTCGTCGTGGCAGCTGGACCGCCGCTTCCTGCCGGTCCTCGGCTGGCCGGCGCTGGTGGCCGCCCTGCTGCTGGTGGGCCTGCTGGCCCCGGCGGCGCCGGCGCCGAGCGGCCGGCCGCTCAACGTGGCGGTCATCCAGGCGGGCCTCAAGGGTGGGCGGGGCCTCGACCGGGGGATCACCACCGAGGCGGTGTTCGAGAACTTCCTCCGCCGCACCCAGGCGCTCGCCGGCGGCCCGCGTCCCGACCTGGTGGTCTGGGGTGAGGGCTCGGTCGACGAGGACCCGCTGACCAACCCGGACCGGATGGCGCGGATCAGCGAGGCGGCCAGGGCCGTGGGCGCGCCGCTGCTGGTCGGCGCGACCACCGACGCCGGCGGCGGCCACCTGGCCACCGACGCGCTGCTGTTCACCCGCGAGGGCCAGTTCGCCGACCGCTACCGCAAGCGACGGCTGGTGCCGTTCGGCGAGTACGTGCCGACGGCCTCGCTGATGGCCAAGCTGCTGCCGGTCACCCGCGAGGGCGTGCCGGTCGACAAGGTCCCGGGCAAGCGGCTGGAGCCGCTGATGGTCGACGGCGTCCCGGTCGGCACCATCATCTGCTGGGAGTCGACCTACGCCGAGGACTCGCGCACGCTGGCGCGCGAGGGCGCCCGGCTGCTGCTGGTCTCGACCAACAACGCCTCCTTCGGCACCGGCCCGGCCTCCAGGCAGCACCTGGCCGCCAGCCAGCTCCGCGCCGTCGAGGAGGGACGCACGGTGGTGCAGGCGGCGGTCTCCGGCATCAGCGCGGTGGTGAGCCCGAACGGGACCGCCAGCCAGCTGACCGGCCTCTACCAGCAGGCGACGGTCCAGGCCACGGTCCAACCACGGAGCGGCCTCACCCTGTACGCTCGGGCCGGCCGCCTCATCGAGTGGGTCATGCTGGCGGTCGCCGCCGCCACCGCACTGTTCGCCCTGCTGCCATGGACCCGCCGCGGCCGCGCCGAGGCGAAGGCGCCGAGCAGCCAGACCAACCACGAGCCAGCCATCCGAGGGACCCATTGAGAGCACTGGTCGTCATTCCCACCTACAACGAGGCCGAGTCGATCGAGACCGTGATCGGCAAGGTCGCCGGCGCCGACCACCGGGTCGAGGTCCTGGTCGTCGACGACTCCAGCCCGGACGGGACCGCCGGCCTGGTCGCCAAGCTGGCCCACGTCGACCAGCGGATCCACCTGCTGCGCCGTCCGGCCAAGCAGGGGCTGGGGGTCGCCTACCGGGCCGGCTTCGCCTGGGGTATGGAGCGCGGCTACGACGCGATGGTCGAGATGGACGCCGACCTGTCTCACCCGCCGGACCGGCTTCCGGCGCTGCTGGACGGGCTGGAGCGCGCCGACCTGGTGATCGGCTCGCGCTACGTCCCCGGCGGCGCGACCGTGAACTGGAGCCCGCTGCGCAAGGCGATCTCGCGGGGCGGCAACGCCTACGTCCGGCTGGCGCTCGGCCTGCCGGTCCACGACGCCACGGCCGGCTACCGCGCCTACCGCAGGGAGGTGCTGGAGTCGCTGCCGGTGTCGGCGATCGAGTCCAACGGCTACTGCTTCCAGGTCGAGACGGTGCACCGCACCTGGCAGGAGGGCTTCGTGGTGGTGGAGGTGCCGATCACCTTCACCGAGCGGGTCAGCGGCGTCTCCAAGATGAGCCAGCGGATCGTGATCGAGGCGCTGCTGCGGGTCGCCGTCTGGGCGGTCAGCGGCGGCCGCCGCCGGCCACGGCGGATCCACCCGCGCAGCGTCGCCGCCAGCCAAGCCCCCTAGGCGGCTTAGGCGGCTTACGCGGAGGCCGGTCCGAAACCGTCCGAGCGGCCCGCGCCGTCGAGCAGCTCGATCAGCGTCCGCACCATGCAGCCGGTCGAGCCCTTGGGCTGGTGGTAGCGCGCCTCCTTGAGGGTCGCCGGCCCGGCGATGTCCAGGTGCGCCCACGGCACCCCGTCCACGAACCGCTCCAGGAACAGCCCGGCCTGGATGGCGTCGCCCGGGTGCTCGGTGGCGTTGCGCAGGTCGGCCACCTCGGAGTCGAGGAAGTGGCGGTAGTCGTCCAGCAGCGGCAACGCCACCGCCGCCTCGCCGGTGGCGGCGGCCGCCGCCAGCACCGCGGCGGAGAGCGCCGGGGCGTTGCCCATCACCGCCGTGCAGAAGGGACCGAGCCCGATCACCGCCGAGCCGGTCAGGGTGGCGACGTCGATCAGCGCGTCCGGCCGCCACTCCGCCAGCAGCGCGAGGCCGTCCGCCAACGACAGCCTGCCCTCGGCGTCGGTGTCGGTGATCTCGATCGAGGTGCCGTTGCGGGCGTGGACCACGTCGCCCGGCCGCATCGCCTGGCCGCTCGGCATGTTCTCGACGAGCGGCAGCGCCACCCGCAGCTCGACCGGCAGCTCGAGCTCCGCGGCCGCCCGCGCCACCGCCAGCACGGTGGCCGCGCCGGCCATGTCGTCCTTCATGCCCGCCATCGAGTCGCCGCGCTTGAGGCAGAGCCCGCCGGTGTCGAAGGTCACGCCCTTGCCGACCAGCCCCACCCGCGCGGTGGCGCCGTCCGGCCGGTAGCGCAGCAGCACCAGCCGCGGCGGGACCGCGGCGCCGGCGCCGACCGCGGCCACCGCCCCGAAGCCCCCGCGCGTGAGCGCCTCGCCCTCGATCGACTCGAACTCCAGGCCGTGCTCGCCGGCCGCCCGGGCCGCCTCGGCCGCCAGCTCGGCGGGGCCGAGCGACCCGGCGGGCTCGTTGCTGAGATCCCGGGTGTAGCTGGTCGCCGACACCGCCACCCGCGCGCGCCGCAGGGCCGCCTCCAGGCCGGCCCGGTCGCCGTTCCGCCCGGCGGCCAGCAGCTCGACCGCTCGGATCACCGGGTCGGCGCTGGTCTTGTAGCGGTCGAACCGGTAGGCGGCCAGGCCGAAGCCCTCGGCGACCGCGGCGAGGGTCTCGGCGTGGCTCGCCGGCGACCCGTCGCGGCCGGTCGCGGCGCAGTCGGCCAGCGTGGTCGCCACCGCGCCGGCGCGGCCGGCGGCCGCGACCGCCACGCTCGCCGCGCGCCGCAGCGTCTCCAGCGTCCGGCCCTGGTCCGGGCCGACCCCGACCAGCAGCAGCGCCGGCGCCGCCAGGCGGTCGTAGGACGGCACCAGCAGGGTCTCGTCGAGCGCGCCGGTGAGCTGGCCGATGGCGGCGAGGCCGGCGAGGTCCATGCCGGCGTGCTGGAGGATCGCCCTGGTCGACGGCGGCGCGACCGGCCCGCCGTCGCCGCTGGCATCGCCGGCGGCCACCGGGACCGCGAGCAGGTCGGCGGCGGCCTGGATCGCGGGGCGGTCGGAGATGGTGAAGCTCGGCATCGGGGCTCCGGATAGCGGCCGCCGCGCGGCGGTCCTGGGCGCCGCGCGGCTGGCGACGGCATCATGTCACGCGCGACGAGTCACGCGAATGCACGGAACTGCTGAGCCTCGAGGAGGTCGGGACGGCGATGTGGTCACGGCGGCGGGCGGCCGATCCCGAGGTGGAGGCGGCCTGGCGGAGCTTCCTCGATTTCGCCAAGGCGCTGGACGAGGGCAGCCGGGCGCTGCTTGCGGCGGTGCCTTCGTCGCGACGGCCCGGCGCGCCGTTGGACGCGAGCGTCCAGGGCTTCCTCGCCGGCGTGGCCGCCGCGCGCGAGCGGCTCGACGCCTGGGCGCTGCCCGCCCTGGCCGCCGAGCAAACCGCGAGCGCCGGCGCGCTGGACGCCGCCGAGCGCCGCGCCATCGAGCTGCCCGAGGTCACCAGCGGGATGGAGTTCGAGCACCGCACCGAGGCGATCGGCGACGTGCTCGACGAGCTGGGCCCGATCCAGGACGCCGAGCGCTCCTTCCGCGCCCTCCGCCGCCGGCGCGCGTGACCCGCGCGCGGGGCACCGTTTACGAGCCGGAAGCCGCGGGGGCCACCGCCTACGAGCCGGCGGCCGCGCTCGCCCCGCCGGCCCCGCCGGAGGCGCTGTCCTCGCGCCGCTTGGCGATGCCCGAGAGGGCCTCGAGCACGACCCGGTTGGCAAGGAAGGCGGTCACCTGGCCGGGACCGTCGTAGACGGGCGACAGCTCGACGACGTCCAGCCCGACCACCGGCAGCTCGAGCGCGCAGCGGCGCACCGCGTCCAGCAGCTGCCTGCTGGTGAGCCCGCCGGGCTCTGGCGTGCCGGTGCCCGGCGCCATGCCCGGGTCGACCACGTCGACGTCGATCGACAGGAACACCCCGTCGCAGTCATCGGTGGCGATCGCGAACGCCTCGTCCAGGCAGGCGTCGAGCCCGCGCCGCACCACCTCGGTCATCTCGAAGCTGCGCATGCCCTGCTGGGCCATCCACTCCAGCGTCGGCGGCTCCGGCCAGTAGCCGCGCAGGCCGATCTGGAGGAAGCGGTCGCCGCGGGCGGCGCCAGACTCGATCAGGCGCCGCATCGGCGTGCCGTGACCGAGCAGCGCGCCGAACTGGGTCTCGCCGGTGTCGGCGTGGGCGTCGAAGTGGACCACCGAGACCCGCCCGAAGCCCAGCACCCTGGCGATCCCGGTGACGTCGGGCTGGGCGATGGTGTGGTCGCCGCCGAGCACCACCGGGATCGCGCCGGCACGGGCGATCGCGTGGACGGCGTCCTCGAGGCGCTTGACCGAGCCCTCGATGTCACCTGGCGGCATCAGCACGTCGCCGACATCGACCACCCTGAGCTGCTGGAGCGGGTCGACGTGCAGCGCCAGGTGGGGACGGGAGGCGTCGGCGGGCAGGTAGTCGGTGGTGCGGATCGCCTGCGGGCCGAATCGGGCCCCAGGGCGGTAGCTGGTGCCCCCGTCGAACGGCGCGCCGACCACCACCACGTCGGCGCCCGCGAACGACTCCGGCTGCTCCAGGTCGGCCTTGGGAACGCCAAGGAAGGTCACGTCAGGCCCGTACATCGATGCTCGCACCTCGCGATCCGTCACGGCTTGCCGGGGGGCATGCTGGGGGAGAGCCTACAGGCTGCATTCGCGGAGACCGACGGCGAGCTGGAGGACGGATGGCGAGGAGCCTCGACCAACGACCGGAGGGCAGGGACGAGGTGCTGCCGGAGGGTGCTCGGCAGTGCTTCGCCTGCGGCGATCACAACCCGATCGGCATGCACATGGACGACATCCGCCGCGTTAGGGACGAGGTCCGCGCGACCCTGCGGCCGCGCCCCGAGTACCAGAGCTACCCGGGCATGCTCCACGGTGGGCTGTCGGCCACGGCGCTGGACGAGGTCCTGGGCTATGCGGCCATCCTGATCGCCGGGATCTGGAGCGCGACCGCCACCATGGACCTGCGCTTCCGCGCGCCGGTGCCATACGACGCGGTCCTCCAGCTGGTGGCCGGTATCACCGAGATCCGCGGCCGCCGGGTCCGTGCGTGGGCGCGGCTGGAGCTGCCGGACGGCTCGGTCGCGGTCGAGGCCACCGGCCTCCTGGTCCCGCTGCCGCCCGAGACCGAGGCGCGGGCGCGCGAGCTCTACGGCTCGCGGATCGACCGTCCCTCGCCGTCCTGAGGCGCGTCTCCCGGATCGCCGAGGCCGGCCCCCACTGGCCCTACTCGTAGGCGAGCAGCGGTGCGACCGGTTGCCTGGCGAGCAGCCGCGCGGGGACGCTGACGATCAGCGCGAACGCGACCGGCACCGCCACCGCCAGCAGGACCAGTGAGGTCGCTGAGACGCTTACCTCCGGCAGGTCCCCGCCCTCGATGAGGCTCCACAGGCCGAGCCCGAGGGGGATCCCGAGGGCCACGGCGATCGCGCAGGCGGCCAGCTGCGAGATGACAAGCGCGATCACCGTCTGGCGAGGGGTCGCCCCGACCGCCCGCAGGACCGCCTGGTTGCGGGCGGCGTCCCGGGCGGCGAAGGTGGCGACGATCCAGGCGTTGATCGTCGCCAGCACCAGCAGCAGCCCGGCGGTACTGAGGAGCACCGCCCGGATCCGGTCGTAGAGGAGCGCGACGGCGGCGTCGCTGGCGCCGTGACCCGGCTCGAGTTGCCGGAGATCCAACAGGTGCAGGCTGTCGCGCAGGGCCAGGGCGACCACGATCATGGCCACCCCCAGGGCCAGCCCGGTCGCGTTCGTGAGCAACCGCCATGGTCGCCGCCAGGCCGACCGCAATCCCAGCACGCCCGGCAGCGGGACGCCGGCGCGGGCGGCGACGCCCGCCAGCCGGCCCGGATGCCTGGGCGGCCGCGGGCCGGCGACGAGCGACCGCAGCGTGCTCTGGCGGATGCCCCGCAGCGCGGGGCGGAGGGTGCCCAGCAGCACCACGGCGACGGCGACCGCGGCGACGATCCCGACGCGCGCCGGCGTGAGCGGGGGAGGCTCGGGCCAGCCGAGCACGGTCACCGAGGTCGCCGCGATCGGTGGCGCGAGCAGGCGGCCGATGCCCAGGCCGGCCGCGGTGGCCCCCGCGGCGATCGCCAGGTGCTCGACCAGCAGCGCGAGCACGACCTGCCGCGGGGTGAGACCGACCGCCTTGAGCGTGCCGACCTGGCGGATCCGCGCGGCCATGCGGCCGGCGATGAGCACTGACGCCGTGGCGATGGTGAGGATCGCGATCAGGGTCCCCGCCGCGAACAGGGTGTCGGCGAGCAGGTCGACGTCGGAGTGCGACTCGCTCCTGCGCTGCTGCCAGGTCTCCATGGACGCCACCACCGATGAGTCGGAGGGAACCGCCTGCAGCGACTGGTGGGCGGCCACGAAGCCGGCGGCCTCGGCTGAATTGGCGAGGCGCAGCTGGAGCTGGAAGCCCTCCTGCGTCATGCCCAGGTCGCGCAGCTGCCGCGCCGTCTGGGGAGTGACCCAGATCTGGGCCGGGAGGCTGAGCGGGAACCGGCCCGTGCTGACGGACTGGGCGACGCCTCGGACGGAGAAGGGCCGCCCCTGGATGCTCACCGTGTCGCCCGCGCCGACGCCGAGGGTCGCGGCGAGCCCGCTCTCGAGCACGACCCCGCCACCGTCGCCGAGCCAGCGGCCACTGGTCACCAGCGGCTGGTCCACCTGGTATGGACCCGGGTCGCGCACCTCGGCGGTGAGGTCCTCGGTCCCACGGCCGATCTGGATCGACCCGCCCAGGTGGGTCCAGGGGCCGCCCACCGCGACCACGCCGGGCGCACTGGTGAGCTGGTCCGCCCGCCGGCGCAGGGCGCCGGCGACGGCACCGTCCCCCGGCCCGCCGGAAGGGTCAAAGACGGTGAAGCTGACGTGGAAGCCCCTGGTCGCCCGCCAGACCCGGTTCCAGGGCTCGTCGGCGCTCCCGGACACCGACATCGCCACGCCCAGCACGCCGGTCGCGATCGTGAGCGTGAGCAGCAACAGCAGCGCCTGCCCCGGGTGGCGGCGCAGGTTGCGCAGGGCGAGCCGGACCGGTAGCCCCACGGAGCGCATCAGCCCTCGGTTCCCAGATCGGCCAGGCTGGCGAGGAGCCCGCTGACCGAGGTGCCGGCTCCCAGCCGCGTCTGGGCCACGATCGCTCCATCCCGCATGGTCAGGAGCCGGTCGGCGGTGCTGGCCACCCTCGCGTCGTGGGTCACGATCAGCAGCGCCTGGCCCGCCTGACCGAGCTCGCCGAGCAGCCGGAGGATGCCGCTGGTGGCCTGGCTGTCCAGGTTCCCGGTGGGTTCGTCGGCCAGCAGCACCAGCGGCTCGTTGATCAGGCCCCTGGCAACGGCGACGCGCTGCTGCTCGCCGCCCGACAGGTGATCGGGCAGATGGCCCGCCCGCCCGGCCACACCGAGCCGGTCCAGCAGCTCCATCGCCCGGCGCCGCGCGGCCCGGCGCGACACGCCAACCAGCAGCGCCGGCAACTCCACGTTCTCCACCGCGGTCAGCTCATCGACCAGGTAGAACGCCTGGAAGACAAAGCCGACGTTGCGGCGGCGGAAGACCGCCCACTGCGTCTCCGACAGCCCATCCACGCGCGTGCCGCCCAGGTACAGCTCGCCGGCGTCGGGCCGCTCCAGCCCGCCGAGCAGGTGCAGCAGGGTGGACTTGCCGCAACCGCTCGGCCCCATGACCGAGACCGCCTCACCCGCCTCCACCGCCAGGGCCACGCCGTCCACCGCCCGGACCGGCGATCCGTCGCCCGGATAGCGCCGCACCAGGCCTCGCGCCTCGAGCACCGCGCTCATCTCGCCTCCCGCTGAACCAACCGCTGCTGGCACACCTCGAGCCAGCGGATGTCGGCCTGGAGGCGCAGTGACGTGCCCTCCAGCAGCAGGGCGCCGTCGGAGTCGGGCGACTCCTGGAGTACCAGCTCCTGGACCTGGCGAAGCTCGCGCAGCAGCTCCAGCCGCTGCGAGTCGATGAGCGCCACCGGGTCCGCCAGACGTGTCGCGGCCGCCGCGACCAGCTTGAGGTGGAACTCCAGCGGCGCCACCTTCGACCAGGTCATGTCGTTGAACCACCGCATGACGCGCTCACGGCCGGAGGCGGTCAGCTCGTAGACCTTCTTGTCGGGATGACTGGGTTGCGCGACCTCCGTGGCCTGGATCAGCTGGGCGCGCTCCAGCCGAGAAAGCGTCACGTACACCTGTCCCGGGTTCAGCGCCCCGCCTGCTGGACCGAGCGCGTTCAGCAGGCGCTGCCGCAGCTCGTACCCATGGGCCGGCTCCTTGGCCAGGAGCGAGAGGATCACGTCCTGCATCGGCATCGGCTCCCCAATATCCCAATACCTGTTAAGCGATGCCGTTATCTATAACAGTTAGCCAGACGCGCAGCAAGACATTTATGCCCGGGAAGGCGTCCGTCAGTCAGTCGGGCCTAGGACCGCTCGAACGGGCGCACCGGCTCCATGGTGCGAACGGTGACCGGCTTGGCGGCCTCGGCGAAGCGGTCGGCGTCGCTCGGGCTCCCGACCAGGAAGCCGTAGTGCATCGGCACCGCCAGGTCCGGCCCGATCGCCCGCGCCAGCCCGCCGGCCTCGTCGGCCTCCATCGTGTAGGTCCCGCCGATCGGCAGGAAGCTGACGTTGGCCCTGACCGAGTCCAGCTCCGGCAGGTGGTCGGTGTCGCCGGCGTGGTAGTAGGTCTGGTCGCCGAGCGTCAGGACGTAGCCGACCCAGTTGTTCGCCTTCGGGTGGGCCTGGAGCCGCTCCTCGACGATGTTGTAGGCGGGGACCGCCTGGACCCGGACGCCGACGACCTCGATCGAGTCGCCGGGCGCCACCGGGGTCACCTCGCCGTGCAGCTCCCTGGCGATGTCATGCGGTGCGACCAGCTGGGTGCCGTTCTTGCTGAGCCGCTCGATCTCGTCCGGCTGGTAGTGGTCGGAGTGGGCGTGGGTGATCAGGATCACGTCCGCCGCGGGGCCCTCCGCCTCCCAGGGGTCGATGTAGAGCACCAGGCCGTCCGCCTGGTAGCGGTAAGCCGACTGCTTGAACCAGGTGAAGCCCTCGAGCATCGCGTTGCCTCCTCGGCTTCGGCGCGCCGGTGGCCGCCGCCGGTGGGGGGAGCGGCCGGCGGCCGTGGACGCCTGACAGGATAGGCTTTCCCGGAGGGACGATCCGGCGTTTCGAAGTGGAAAGGCGGTGGCGATGCGACTGGCGCTGAGCGTTGGCTACTGGGGGTTGGGGCTCGAGGCGGACTGGCAGCTGGCGATGGTCCGCGAGGCGGAACGTCTCGGCTTCGACTCGGTCTGGGCGGCCGAGGCGTACGGCTCGGACGCGGCCACCGTGCTCGCCTGGCTGGCGGCGCAGACCAGCACCATCGGGCTCGGCTCGGCGGTCTTCCAGATCCCCGCTCGGAGCCCGGCGATGACCGCGATGACCGCGGCCACCCTCGACCGGCTCTCCGGCGGCCGCTTCCGCCTCGGGCTGGGCGTGTCGGGGCCGCAGGTCGCCGAGGGCTGGCACGGGCAGCGCTATGCCCGCCCGCTGGCGCGCACGCGGGACTACGTCGCCGTGGTGCGCATGGCGCTGGCCAGGCAGCGCGTCGACTACCACGGCGAGACCATCGACCTGCCGCTGCCGGACGGCGAGGGCAAGGCCCTCAAGCTGACCGTCAACCCGGTCCAGCGGCCGCTGCCGATCTATCTGGCGGCCATGGGGCCGAAGAACCTCGCGCTGGCCGGCGAGGTCGCCGACGGGCTGCTCGGGTTCCTGTTCCACCCTGGCCACGTCCCCGAGGTGAAGCGCTCGCTCGCCGAGGGCGCCGCCCGCGCCGGCCGCGACCTCACGGGCTTCGACCTGGCGCTCACCGTGTCGGTGCGGATCAGCGACGACCTCGACGTCGCCCGCGACGTGATGCGGCCGATGCTGGCGCTCTACATCGGCGGGATGGGCTCGCGCGAGCACAACTTCTACAACCGGTTGGCGCGCGGCTACGGCTTCGAGCAGGCGGCGGCCACGATCCAGGACCACTACCTCGGCGGCCGTGCCGACCTCGCCCAGGCGGCCCTCCCGCCCGAGCTGATCGACGCGCTGACCATCTGCGGCCCGCTCCCGCGCGTCCGCGAGCGCCTCGAGGCCTTCCGGGAGGCGGGCGTGACCACCCTGATCGCCTCGCCCTCGACCGGCTCGCCCGAGGACGCGGTCGAGCAGCTCCGCCTGCTCGCCAAGGCGTTCGAGGACGGTCCCCAATGAGCGCCACGGCGAGCGCCGTGCCGCGGTGGACGACTGTGCCGGAGCGTGCCCAATGAGCGTCATCGACCCGTCCGAGGTGGTCCGCGTCGACGCGGAGCTGGTCGGCGGCGAGCGCGCCATGCTCGACCAGTGGCTCGACTACCACCGCGCGACCCTGCTGATGAAGTGCGCCGGGCTCGACGCCGAGCAGCTCCGCCGCCGCTCCTGCCCGCCCTCCACGCTGTCGCTGCTCGGCCTGGTCAGGCACATGACCGACGTGGAGCGCGGCTGGTTCCTGCGCGGCGTGGCCGGCCGTCCGAGGACCGAGGTGCCGCCGCTGTACTACGACGACGACAACCCCGACGGCGACTTCGACGACGTCGACGACGCCGACCCGGACGCGGTGTTCGCGACCTACCGGCAGGCGCTCGACGAGATCCGCGCGGCGACCGCCGGCGCCGACCTGGACGGCAGCGGCGTCAGGGGCGACGAGCGGATCTCGTTCCGCTGGATCTACCTCCACATGCTGGAGGAGTACGCGCGCCACAACGGCCACGCCGACCTGCTGCGGCAGGCGATCGACGGCGCCACCGGCGAATGACGCCAGTGGGCTCCAGGCCGGGCGCGGCCACACCAGGTCGCACCCGGCCGTCGCTGGCCATGCTCAGTCGGGGTCGACCGGCTCCTGGAACGGCATTCCGAGCGCGGCGCGCAGGAAGGCGAGCTGGAACAGCAGCAGGTTCTCGGCCACGGCCTCCTGCGGAGTCAGGTGGGTGACGCCCGAGAGCGGCAGCACACTGTGGTGGCGCCCGGCGGCCAGCAGCAGGCTCGACATCCGCAGGGTGTGCGCGGCCACCACGTTGTCGTCGGCCAGCCCGTGGATCAGCAGCAGCGGCCGGCTCAGCCCGGCGGCGTCGCCGAGCAGCGAGTTCTGACGGTACGGCTCCGGGTCGACCCGCGGGTCGCCGAGGTAGCGCTCGGTGTAGTGGGTGTCGTACAGGCGCCAGTCGGTGACCGGCGCGCCCGCGACCGCGACGTGGAAGACCTCCGGCCGGCGCAGCACCGCCAGTGCCGCCAGGTAGCCGCCGAACGACCAGCCGCGGATGGCGACCCGGCTGAGGTCCAGCTCCGGGTGCCGCTCGGCGGCGGCGTGCAGGGCGTCGACCTGGTCCTCGAGCACGGGTTCGGCGAGGTCCAGGTGGATCGCCCGCTCCCACGCCGGGCCGCGGCCCGGCGTGCCGCGACCGTCGGTGACCAGCACCGCGAAGCCCTGGTCGGCGAACCACTGCGAGGCCAGGAAGGCGCCCCGGGTGGCGAGCACGCGGCGTGCGTGCGGCCCGCCGTAGGGGTCCAGCAGCACCGGCAGCCGCTCCTCGCGCGGCCCCGACGGCAGCAGCAGCGCGCTGCGCAGCTCGCGCGCGCCCGCCAGCAGCATCCGCGGCCGCGGTCTGGTCGACGGCACCTCGGCGAGCGAGGGGATGGTCGCGAGCCGGGTTGGCATGCCCGCCGCTGGCAGCAGCTGGATGCTGGTGGCGGTGCCGTCGTGGTCGAGCGTGGCGCTCTGGAGCACCAGCGTGCCGCCGGCGGCGGTGGCCTGGTGGACCCCCGGCTCGGTGGTGATCCGGTCCACCGCGACCGGGGTGCGCGGGGCCGCCCGCACCCGCCAGACCTGGATCTCGGAGGGCTCCTCCGAGCCGCGGAGCAGCACCTCGTCGCCGCCCGCGGCCAGCACCTCGAGGACCTGGAGGCCCGGTGGGGTGACCGGGTCGGCACCGATGGTGAGCCGCCGGGTGTCGCTGTCGTGGTCGTCCACGGTCGTGACCAGCCGCCTGCCCGACAGCCATGCGGGGACCCCGGGGACGATCTCGAGCCAGGCGGAGTCGCTGGCGGCCGACAGCACCTTGGTGGCGCCGCTGCCCGGGTCGGCCTCGAGCACCCGCATGGCGGTCTGGTCGCGCGACTGGACCAGCAGGGTCAGCGGCCCGTCCTCGGGCCAGGCGACCTCGACCAGGTAGGGGAGCGCGTCGCGGTCCCACGAGATCTCGACCCGGCCCGCCGGGCCGGCGCCGGCGCCGACCACGAACAGGCGCACCTCGGCGTTGTCGGTGCCCGCCGCCGGGTAGCGCAGCGCCACCGGCTCGATCAGCGGGTTTGCCGGGTCGCCGATGTGGAAGCGCCGGACGCCGCGGGTGTCGACCCGCGCGACCGCCAGGCGCTGACCGTCCGGCGACCACCAGTAGCCGCGGTTGCGGCCCATCTCCTCGGCGGCGACGAACTCCGCGACTCCCCAGGAGACCTCCGGATCGTCCTCGCCGGCCACCCGGCGGTCGTCGCCGCCGTCGAGGCCGGCCACGCGCAGCTCGCCGTCGCTCACGTAGGCGATCCGCCGGCCGGTCGGGTCCGGACGCGGGTCGAGCACCGGGCCGGGCGACGACAGCTCGCGCACCGCGGTCTCGTCGTCGCCGGTGTTGCGGGCCGCGGCGTCGAGGTCGGCGACGAACAGGCGGCCACCGAGCGCGAAGGCGGCGACCCCGAGGCGCTCGTCGGTGGCGTAGGCGACGATCCCGCCGGCGCGCTCGCGGCTGCGCTCCCGGCGCGCCCGCTCGGCCGCCGGGAGGTCCTCGCCGGTGCCGCCGAGCAGCTCGACCGGGTCGGCGACCAGGCGCTCGGCGCCGCCGCCCAGGTCCAGCAGCCAGAGCCGGTTGACCGGGTCGTCGCCGGCCAGCGAGCGCAGGAACGCGACCCTTTCGCCGTCCGCGGCGATGGTGAAGCCGCGTGGCTCCCCGAGCGTGAAGCCGCGGGTCCGCGCGTGCTGTCGGGGGAAGCGTGACGGGCCTGCCATCGGCCTCAGATGACCGCGATCAGCAGCACGACCGACGCGACGGCGCAGATCCCCGCGACCCCGACCCAGAGCCAGGTCTGCACCCAGGTCGGGCGCGAGTCGGCGAACACCAGGAACCCGACCGAGAAGGCCAGGTACGACAGCCATTGCAGATGCTGACGGAAGAGCCCGACCACCGCCAGCGCGATCACCCCGAGGGAGATGAACATCGCGGTCCTCGGGTGGACGATCATGTCCCGCTTGAACTCCCGGCCGCGGCGGTCGACGTCACCGACGCGGAGCTTGCGGAGGGGGCCCTGGGGGCCGCGCTGGGGCGGCCGGTTGGGTGGGCGCCGGCCGTTCGAGCTCGGGCGATCCGGCTTGTCCTCTTTGGGCTTCGGCTCCCAGCCTGCGTCGCGGCGCGAACGGTCGATCGCCCGCCGCTTGCGTGCCCGCTCCCGGTCCTTGCGTGCCACCTGGTCGATTACCTCCCGAAACGCCGGTGCCGCTGCGCGTACGACCGCAAAGCCCGCAGGAAGTCGACCTTGCGGAAGTCCGGCCAGTAGGCGTCGGCAAAGTAGTACTCCGCATGGGCAGATTGCCACAGGAGAAAGCCGGAAAGGCGAATTTCACCCGAGGTGCGGATGATCAGATCCGGATCGGGCACCCCGGCGGTGTAGAGGTGCCTCGCGATCTCGTCCGGCGTCACCAGCCTGGAGGCTTCGACCAGGTCCAGTCCCTTGTCCGAGTAGTCGGAGAGCAGCCGCTGGACCGCGTCCGCGATCTCCTCGCGGCCGCCGTAGCCGACCGCGACGTGCAGCACCCCGCCGGTGTGCGCCCGCGACACCTCGGCGGCCTCGTCCAGGGCGGTGCGGGTGCGGTCGGAGAGGGCGCTGAGCTGGCCGACCGGCACGATCCGGTAACCGTCGGGCCCGCCCTCCCTGGCGAGCTGGCGGACCTTGTCCTCGATGATCTCCAGCAGCCCGGCGACCTCGGCCGGATGGCGCCCGAGCATGTTGTCGGTCGACAACAGCCACAGGGTCACCACCGGAATGCCGAGGTCGTGGCTCCACTCGAGCAGACGGTCGATCTGGTCGGCACCGCGGCGGTGGCCGACCATCACCTTCATGCCGAGCTGTCGCGCCCAGCGGCGGTTGCCGTCGATGATCACACCGACATGGCGGGGCAGCCCGCCCCGTCGGCGCAGGTCGGCGGCGAGCCGACGCTCGTAGATGCGGTACAGCAGCGCAGTGGGGGCCAACGGTCGTCTCCCAGGCGATCCCGGCACGGTCGAGCGGGGCGCACGAGCGGTGCGACCCGGCAGAGGGTAGCTTACGTGGAAGGCCGATCTATCGTGACGCGCACCGACCGGGAGGAGGGTGGTGGCATGGCTGAGACCGAGAAGGCCGAGGGTTTCTACACCTGCGAGCGCTGCGGCAAGGTGAAGTCGGTGACCGAGACCTGCGCCTGCGGCAGGAGCGGCGAGCCGGTGGTGCCCGATGGCTGGGACCCCGAGCTGACCCGGAGCTCGCGGCCGCGCCTCTCGATCGTCTCGCGCGAGCCGAACGAGTAGCCGTCCGTGCCGCGGCGAGGTCCGTGGCACCCCGCCACGCAGCTGGCGCTGCTGCATGCCGCGCCCGGGTTCACCGTGATCGCGATCGGGCTGGCGTTCGGCGTGGTCGCCGGCCGGCACCACCTCCAGCCGGGCCGGCTCGCCCTGCTCGCCGGACTGCTGGCCACCAACCAGTACGCCGCCGGCGCGCTCAACGACGCCGTCGACGTCGAGCGGGACGTCGACGCCGGGCGCGCGGCCGACAAGCCGATTCCCTCCGGGGCGATCTCGCGCCGCGCGGTGGTCGCCCTGGCGGTCGCCAGCGGCGTCGCCTCGCTCGGCTTCGGGCTCGCGCTGGGACCAGCGACCTTCGGGCTGGCGGTGGTTGCGCTGGCCTGCGCGTGGGGCTACGACCTGTGGCTCAAGGGCACCGCCTTCAGCGTGCTGCCGTTCGCGCTCGCGGTGCCGCTGGTGCCGTTGTTCGGCTACGGCGGCGCCGGGCGCTTCCCGCCGGTGCTGTGGTGGGCATGGCCGATCGGGGCGCTGGCCGCGGTCGCGGTGCACCTGGCCGACTCGCTGCCGGACGTGGAGTCCGACCGCCTGGCCGGCGTCAACGGCCTGGCGCCGCGCATCGGGGTGCGCGCCGCGGCCGCCCTGGTCGCCGCCGCCTACCTGGTCGCCGCGGCGATCGCGCTGGCCAGCGGCCTGGCCGCCGGGGACCGCGGGATCGTGGTCTGGGGCGTGGCGCTGGCGGGCGTGCTCGGGCTCGCCGCCCTGTTCGCCGGCGCCGCCGGCGGCCAGCGCCGCCGCCGGATCGCCTACCGCCTGCTGCTCGCCGGGCTGGTCGCCCTCGCCCTCGGCTGGGCCGCCGCGGTCCGCCCGTAGCGGCCCGGGGCGGTGGGCCCGTAGCGGTGGGCCCGTAGCGGCCCGGGGCGGTGGGCCCGGCCGGGCTCGTGTCGCGGTCGGGGTCGACCGGCCGCACGGCCTGTCTCGGGCGCCCCGGTTTTAACCCGAGTGGCCAGACGAGTTACGCTCTTACGGTTTCCTCAGGGCTGCTCGTTAGCCCGCCGTACCGCGCACCACGGAGGTCGTGCATGGTGCTCCCTGCCCTTGATGGCAAGACCCGTTGCCGATGGGCCGCCACCGACCCGGTTCTTGCCTCGTATCACGATGAGGAGTGGGGTGAGCCGCCGCTCGATGAAGCCGGCTGGTTCGAGCGGCTGAGCCTCGAGGTGTTCCAGGCAGGGCTGTCGTGGCGGACGGTCCTCGCCAAGCGGGAGGGCTTCCGCCACGCCTTCCACGACTTCGAGCCGAAGCTGGTCGCCGCCTTCACCGGCAAGGACGTGGCCGGGATCCTGCGCGACCCCGGCATCGTCCGCAACCGCGCCAAGGTGCTGGCAACGATCGACAACGCCAAGACGGTGCTGGCGCTCGCCGACGAGCACGGCTCCTTCGCCAACTGGATCGCCGCCCAGCCCGACGGGCTCGACGAGCAGCAGCGCATCTACCGCCAGACGTTCCAGTTCACCGGCCCGCAGGTGGTCGAGGCGTTCCTCCAGAGCGTGGGCCGTATCGAGGTGCCGCACGAGCTCGGGTGCTGGCGGCTCGGCCTCTAGGTCTGGGAGCGAAGCTGGCGAAGGCCGCCGGCCTGCTCGCCGTGCTGGTCGCGGTGGTCGCGGGAGGGCCGCTGGTCGACGCCGCGCTGCTCACTCCGGCAGGGCCCGCGCTCCAGGTCACCCCGGCGGTCCGGCTCGCGCCGCTCGGCGGCTGGCGGCTGGCCGCGACCCAGGAGGGCGGCCGCCCGGCCCTCCTGACCAGGGGGAGCGGCAGCCTGGCCGTGCTCTCGATCGCCACCGGCCTCGACCAGCGCGAGCTCGCCGATGCCTACGTGCGCGAGTACCTGGCGCCCGCCAGCGCCA
Source organism: Actinomycetota bacterium (assembly GCA_040414855.1). Taxonomy (GTDB): domain Bacteria; phylum Actinomycetota; class CALGFH01; order CALGFH01; family CALGFH01; genus DASVXQ01. The sequence goes on along the minus strand of JBEDUQ010000391.1, from coordinate 12,515 downwards.
ACCTGGTGGTCAGCGAGGCCGAGCTGGTGTCGCTCGGCCGGGATCGGCTCGCGCGCCGCTTCGCCTACCGGGGCCAGTTCGAGGGGCCCGACCGGCACGGCGGTCTCGCCGGCGAGGTCACCACGCTGGTGTCGCCGCTCGGCACCGGGGTGGTCTTCGACGCCTGGGCCGAGGCGGACGTCTACCCGTATGAGCGCGGCGACGCCGGCGTCATGGTCGCCCGCGCGGTGGTGGGCTGAGTGGGGCGGCGACCGGGCGCCACCGATCCAGAGGGCGGCAGGCGGCCGAGCTGGGGCGTCCAGACCTCGCTGTTCCAGACGCGGGAGCCGGCCTTCTGGCTCTACCTGCTCCTGCTGCTGGTGGCCGGAGCGCTCACCCTGCGGCAGCAGCGCGACCTCGAGGCCGCCTCGCCGTCGGCCTGGGCGCTCTCGTGGGCACTGCTTGGTCTCTACCTGCTGCCGATGGTCGCCGTCATCTACCTGCTCGACCTCTACGAGCGCGAGCCGCCGAGCCTGGTGGCCGGCGCGCTGCTCTACGGCGGGGTCTGCGCCAGCGCGCTGGCGGCGCTCGCCAACGACGGCTGGAGCGCGGCGCTGGCGCGCCTCACCGGCCCGGACTTCGCCGCCCGCTGGGCGGCGGCGCTGACCGCGCCGTGGACGGAGGAGCTGGTCAAGGGCTGCGGAGTGGTGCTGCTGTACCTGATCGCCTCCGCCGAGTTCGACGACATCATGGACGGCTTCGTATACGGCGCCATGGTCGGGCTCGGCTTCTCGGTGGTCGAGGACGCGGTCTACTTCGTGCTGCCCGGCGGGCACGCGAGCGACGTGCTCGGCGGCTTCTTCGTCCGCGTGGTCGCCAGCGGCCTCTATGGCCACGTGCTCTACTCGGGCCTGGTCGGGATCGCCGTCGCCTGGGTGGTCACCCGCCGGGGCGAGCAGCCGCGCGGCCGCCGGCTCGCCACCGCCGCCGCGCTGGCCGCCGTGGCGGTCGTCGCGCACTTCTTGTGGAACTCGCCGTGGCTGGACCTGTTCCCGACCGGCGACCCAGTCGGCCCGCGCGCCCTGGTTCAGGTGGTGGTCGCCGCGGCGGTCAAGGGCCTGCCGTTCCTGGCGGTGCTGATGGTGATGCTGACGCTCGCGCGGCGCCGCGAGTCGCACTGGCTGCGACACGCGGTCGCCGCCGAGGTCGGCGGGCCCGGCCTGCTCGCCGGCGAGCTGGAGGTGATCAGCGACCCGCGCCGCCGCCGTCAGGCCCGCCGCCGGCTGCGCCGCGGCCACGGGCGCGAGGCGGCCGCCACCCTGCGGCGCCTGCACCGCGCGCAGATCAACCTGGCGATGATCAGCACCAGGGTCGGCGACGACCACCACCCCGACCTGGTCGGCCAGCGCGAGCGCTGCCGCGCCCTCCGCGAACGCCTCCCCGCCGACGCCGCGGAGTGACATCAGTCCGTCCGCGGCGAAAGCGACTCATCGCGAAGCCGACCTAACGCGAAATCGACCTATCGCTAAGGCGATCTGTGGCTAAGGCGATCTGTCGCGAAAGTGCTTTGTGGCGAAAGGGATCGGTCAGTCGGGGACGTAGAGGAAGTAGTCGCCCTCGTCGTCGTCCCACTCCATGTCGACCGTGCCGCTGGCGGCGGCCGCCCGCGCGAACTGGAGGAAACCGGAGTAGCCCAGGTCCTTCTCGGACCAGTTCGGGACCCGCTTGCGGATCTGGTCCTTGAGGCCCGACAGCGGCACCTCGTCGTCGTCGCCCTGGAGCTCCAGCACGGTGGTGCGCAGGGTGTCGAACGCCTGGGCCGACTGGCCGGTGTCGGGGAAGTCCACGGCGGGGTCGCCGGGCGCCTGCCCGACCGCGAGCGAGACGACGCCGTTGCGCTCGAGCTGCCGGAGCAGCTCGCCGAACGCCCGGAAGCCGTAGTCCGACTCCGAGAAGGTCGGGTCCTTGCGCAGCAGCGCCCGCTTCAGGGTCGAGGCCAGCACCGGCTCGGTGCCGCTCTGGGTCAGGCCGGCGAGCGTCTGCGTCAGCATCCGCTGGACCTCCTGGAGGTCGCGGCCGCCGTTGCGGGTCTTCTGCTGTGCCTCGGGCTGCGGCTGGGGAGCCGGGCGGGGCCTGCCGTTGCCGGCCCTGGCGTGGCGCGGCGCGATGTCGCTGACGCCGGGGAGCCGGTCGTAGAACATGAACTCGTCGCATGCCGGCGGCAGCAGCGCCGAGGTCGAGCCCTTGACGCCGATGCCGATCACCCGCCGGTTGAGCGCCCGCAGCGCGGCGACCAGCGGGGTGAAGTCCGAGTCCCCCGAGGCGATCACGAAGGTCGAGACGAAGCCGCGCTCGTAGGCGAGCTCCATGGCGTCGACCGCGAGCTTGATGTCGGCCGCGTTCTTGCGCACCGCGCCGGTCCGCTGCGGGATGTCGATCAGCTCGCAGTTGTGCTCGACCAGCGAGCGGCGGTCGTCCGCGAACAGCGTCCAGTCGGCGTAGGCGCGTCGCGCGACCACCCGTCCCCGCTCGGCGAGTGCCTCCATCACCGGGCCGATGTCGAAAGTCCGGGAGATCTCGCGAGCGCCGAGCACCAGGTTCTCGTGGTCGATGAACAGTGCGATGCGTTCCTCGTCGGTCGCCATGCGCAAACACTACCCCCTCGGACGCCCGAATGGCGGCGTCCGAGCGAGGACGGGCCACGTCGCTCTGCTCGCCAGTGATGAGGTCTTTCTCCCTCATGCGCTGTTCGCGATACGATTCGCTTATGCGCGTGTGCGTCATCGGAGCGGGGCTCGCGGGGCTGGTGGCGGCCAGGTCCCTCGCCGAGCGGGGGATCGAGCCGGTCGTGCTCGAGGCGCGCCGTCGCGTGGGCGGGCGGGTCTTCTCCCAGCAGCTCGCCAACGACGCCGTGGCCGAGCGCGGCGCCGAGTTCGCCGAGCAGGGCCATCACACGGTCGCCAGGGTCGCGGCCTGGCTCGGCCTCGGGCTGGTGCCGATCGGGGTGCGCAGCGGCGAGCGCGAGCCGCGCGGCCTGCCTGGCGCCACCGCCACCGGGGTGCGCGCCGAGGTCGCCAGGCTCCAGCGGCTGTTCGCACGCGGCGCCGGCGCCGACCTGGCCGGCCGCTCGGCCGCCGAGGTGCTGGCCCCGCTCGGCATGGGCCCGGCCGCCAGGCAGGCGATCGAGTCGCGGCTCGAGGTGAGCTGGGGCCTGCCGGTGGCCGAGCTGGACGCGAGCGTGCTCGAGCGGGTCGGCGTCACCTTCTCGCCGGCCGAGAGCCTGCGGGTCGCGGGCGGCAACCAGCGGATCGCCCTGCGCCTGGCCGAGCGGCTTGGCCAGGCTCTGTGGCTGGGCAGCCCGGCGCTGGCGGTGGAGTGGTCGGCCGCGGGCGTGCGGGTCGGCGCCGGCGGCGGCTGGGTCGAGGCGGACGTCTGCGTGATCGCCGTGCCGGCGGGCCTGCTCGGCCGCATCCGGTTCCAGCCGGCCCTGCCCGACTGGAAGCTGGCGGCGCACGCCCGCGTGGTCCACGCGCACGGCGCCACCCTGGTGGTGCCGCTGGAGCGCGAGGTCGCGCCGAGCGCGGTGCTGTCGGTGCCGGAGCGCTTCTGGGCCTGGACCGCCAAGTCGACCGACGGCAAGGCGCAGCGGGTGGTCAGCGCCTTCACCGGCTCCGAGGCAGCGCTGGACCGGCTCGGCGTGCGGGACGGGCCCGACCGCTGGGTCGAGCGGCTGCGGGCGCTGCGGCCCGAGCTGGCGGTCGAGGGCGGCGAGGTGGTGCTGGCCACCTGGGCGGACGACCCCTGGTCGCGCGGCGCCTACTCGACCAGGCCGCTCGGCTGGGACCCGAAGGACGCCGACCTGCTGGCCAGGCCGCTCGGGCGTCTGCACTTCGCCGGCGAGCACACCGCCGGGCAGTGGGCCGGGTCTATGGAAGGCGCCCTTCGCAGCGGCCTGCGGGCGGCCGACGAGATCCTCAGGTGGTCCGTGGAGCTGGCGGCTCAGGACGGCTGCTGAGCCCCGGCGAACGTGCGCCACCGCAGCCCGGCCCCGGCCAGGTCGTCCCAGAACCCGGGGTAGGTCTTGGCGACGCAGGCCGGGTCATCGATGCGGACGCCGGGGACCCTGGCGGCCACCGCCGCGAACGCCATCGCCAGCCGGTGGTCGCCGCGGGTGTGGATCGTCGCGGGGCCGCGCGCCCCGCCGCCGTCGATCACCAGGCCGTCCGGCAGCTCCTCGACGCCGACGCCGAGCCCGGCCAGCTCGGTCGCCAGGGCGTGCAGCCGGTCGGTCTCGTGGCCGCGCGCGACCGCGACCCCGCGCAGCCGGGAGCGGCCAGCGGCCAGTGCGGCCAGCGCCGCGACCGTGGTCACCTGGTCGGGCATGGCGCCGAGGTCGGCGTCGACCGGCCGCAACGCCTCCGGGCCGGTGATGGTGAGCGCTGGACCGTCCCGGTGGACGGTCGCGCCCATCGCCTCGAGCAGCGCGGGCAGTCCGGCGTCCGGCTGGAGCGAGCCGGCCTCCGCGTTGGTCACGGTGACGCTGCCGCCGGTAGCTGCGGCCAGCGCGAACAGGTGCGCCGCGGCGCTGGCGTCGTGCTCGACCTCGGCGTCGGTCGCCCGGTACCGCACCCCGGCCTCGACCCGCCAGGCCGACCGGCCGAGCCGTTCGACCTCGGCGCCGAAGCGGCGCATGACCTGGGCGGTCAGCTCGACGTAGTCGGGCGCGGCCAGTCCCTCGGCGCGCAGGGTGACGGTCCGGCGGGCGAAGGGCGCGGCCAGCAGCACGGCGCTGGCGAACTGGCTGGACGCGCTCGCGTCGACCACCGCGTCGCCCCCGTCCAGGCCGCCGCCGGCAGCGGTGACCGGCGGGAAGCCGTCGCGGTCCTCGATCTCGGCGCCGAGCCGGCGCAGCGCCTCCAGCAGCGGTCCCACCGGCCGGGCGAGCAGTCCCGGCCGGCCGCTCAGCACGACCCGCCCCGGCGCCAGCGTCGCCACCGCCGCCAGGAACCGCATCGTCGTCCCCGACTCGCGGGCGTCCAGCGCGCCCTCCGGCCTGGAGAGCCGCCCGCCGGTCCCGGCCACCCGCCACGCCGCCGCCCCGGCCGCCGCGCCCGCCGCGCCCGCCGCGCCCGCATCGCCAGGGGCACCGCCCTCGCCGCCCAAGGCCCCACCCGCCGCGGGGTCCCAGCCGACCTCCTCCACCTCGGCGCCGAGGCGGGCGAGCGCGGCGCGCATGGCGGCGGAGTCGTCGCTTTCGAGTGGCCGCCGCAGCAGGCTGGTGCCGTCGGCGAGGGCTGCGCACACCAGCATGCGGTTGGTCACGCTCTTGCTGGACGGCGCCCGCAGCCGGGCGACCACGGGGCCGGCGGGCTCCAGCTCCAGCGCCGTCACCACAGGCCCAGGGTCAGGTCAGGCGCCGGTCGGCGCGGTGGTGTCGACCCGCTGCGGGTGGGCGGCCTCGTAGGCGGCGACCGACCCGGACTGGGCGAGCAGGAAGCCCAGCTCGTCGGTGCCCTCCAGCAGCATCCGCCTCGAGAACGGGTCCACCTCGAAGCCGAAGGTCGAGCCGTCGGGCAGGCGCAGCTCGTTGGCGCCGAGGTCGACCGCCAGCTCGACGTTGGGGTCGGCGGCGATCATCTCGGCGAGGCTGGCGTGCGCCTGCGCGGGCAGCGCGATCGGCAGCAGCCCGTTCTTCAGGGCGTTGTTGCGGAAGATGTCGGCGAACGAGGTCGACAGCACCGCCCGGATGCCGTAGCCGAGCAGCGCCCACGGCGCGTGCTCCCGCGACGACCCCGCCCCGAAGTTGTCGCCGGCCAGCAGGATCTGGCGGCCGTGCATCTCGGGCTGGTTCAGCACGAAGTCGGGCTTGGGGCTGCCGTCGGCGTTGTAGCGCCAGTCCGAGAACAGCGCGTCGCCGAGGCCCGACTTGTCGGTCGTCTTGAGGAACCGGGCCGGGATGATCTGGTCGGTGTCCACGTTGTCGGCCAGCAGCGGGACGACCTTGCTCGAGAACGGGCGGAAGGGCTCCATCAGGGCGGTCACTCCCCGGTCGCGGCTGGGATGGTCCGCGGGTCGGTGATCTTGCCGGCAAGCGCGGTCGCGGCGGCGGTCAGCGGGCTGGCCAGGAAGGTGCGCCCGCCGGCGCCCTGGCGGCCCTCGAAGTTGCGGTTGGAGGTCGACACCGCGTACTGGCCCGGCCGCAGCTCGTCGCCGTTCATGGCGATGCACATCGAGCAGCCGGCCTCGCGCCACTCCGCGCCGGCGGCGGTGAACACCTCGGCGAGGCCCTCGACCTCGGCCTGCCGCTTCACGTCCTGGGAGCCGGGCACCACCAGGACCCGGAGGTTCGGCGAGACCCGCTGGCCCTGGAGCATCCTGGCGGCCTGGCGCAGGTCCGAGATCCGCGAGTTGGTGCAGGAGCCGATGAAGACGACGTCGACCGGGTGGCCGAGCAGCGGCTCGCCGGGCCGCAGCGCCATGTAGGTGAGCGCCTTGTCGAGCGCCCGCTTGACGGCGGTGTCGGCGGCGGCCGCCGGGTCGGGGACCCGGTCGGTGATCCGCATGCCCATGCCCGGGTTGGTGCCGTAGGTGATCATCGGCTCGAGCGCGCCGGCGTCCAGGGTCACCGACTTGTCGTAGGTCGCGCCCTCGTCGCTCGGCAGGCCGCGCCAGTCGGCGAGGGCGACCTCCCAGTCGGGCCCGCTCGGCGCGTGGGTCCGCCCCGCCACGTACGAGAAGGTGGTGTCGTCGGGCGCGACCATGCCGGCGCGCGCCCCGCCCTCGATCGACATGTTGCAGATGGTCATGCGCTGCTCCATGGAGAGCGCGCGGATCGCCGACCCGGTGTACTCGAAGACGTGGCCGGTGCCGCCGCCGACGCCGATCCTGGCGAGCAGCGCCAGGATGATGTCCTTGGCGGTCACCCCCGGCCGTAGCTGGCCGTCGACGCGCACCTCGTAGGTGCGCGGGCGCCGCTGGAGCAGCGTCTGGGTGGCCAGCACGTGCTCGACCTCGCTGGTGCCGATCCCGAAGGCCAGCGCGCCGAACGCGCCGTGGGTGGCCGTGTGCGAGTCGCCGCACACGATCGTCATGCCCGGCTGGGTCAGCCCCAGCTCCGGGCCGATGACGTGGACGATCCCCTGGTTCGGGCTGCGCATGCCGGCGAGCGGGATGCCATGCTCGGCGCAGTTCTTCTCGAGCCGGCGGACCTGCGCCGCCGCCAGCTCGTCGGCGATCGGCAGCGACCGGTCGTGGGTCGGGATCGAGTGGTCGAGCGTCGCGAGGGTGAGGTCCGGCCGGCGGACCTTGAGGCCCCGCTCGGCGAGCCCGGCGAACGCCTGCGGCGAGGTCACCTCGTGGATGAGGTGAAGGTCGACGTAGAGCACTGCGGGCATGCCGGGCTGCTCGGACACGACGTGGCGGTCCCAGAGCTTGGCGAACAGCGTGCGCGGGCTGGCCATAGCTTTACCTCTGCTGAGAGGGATTCGATGATGCCCCGGACAGGGCGCGACGGCGTTGTCGGCCGCCATCCTAGTGCGCGAACATGCGCCGCCGCATGTGGGATTTACCACGCCAGCCCGCTCGGCGCGCGCTCCTGGAGCGGGCGCGGTAGCCTACACGCGGCCCCCGTTCGTCCGGACCGACTCTGGAAGGCACCGTGACCGCTCCCGCACCACCGACCCCGGCGCCCAACCCCGCCGAGCCGCGCCGCAAGCGCGAGATCCTCGGCCCCACCGGGCTGGTGGTGATGGTGCTGGCAATCTTCGCCTTCACCGCCGTCAGCATCGTGATCGAGCTGGTCACCAACCACGGCAAGAGCTTCACGGCGTCGGTCGACGTCATCGGCCAGATACCCGCCGACCCGAACGAGTACCAGGTCGTCTTCCACATCGCCAACCGCGGCACCAAGGCGGGCCGGCCGGACGTCTGCGAAGCGACCCTCAGCGACTTCAAGGGCGAGCGGGTCGGCACCGCCAGCGTCAGGCTCCGCGACGCGATCCAGCCGGGCGAGACCCGCGACGAGCCGGCCATCGCCACCGCGGCCTCGCGGCCGGTCAACGGCGTGGTGAACTGCCGCAGCCTGGAGCCGGACTAGGCTGCCACGCGCTCCGCGGTCAGGCCGGGGTGGGCTCCGAGCGCGTCCTCGACGGCTGCGCCACCACGTGGTGGACGGGCAGGCGGGTCCGGCGGCTGAGCTGGTTCGGCAGCTCGCCCTTGAGCCAGCGCGACAGGCCCGGCGGGAAGGTCGAGACCACGATCGCCGCGTAGCTCCCGTGCGCGTACAGCTCGTCCGAGACCGCGTCGAGTGGCCGGTGCGACCCGACCCGGACCGCGGCCACCTTGGCGCCGGCCGCGGTGAGCCCGGCCGCGGCTTCGCCGCCCCTGCGCATCGCCAGCTGGCGCGCCTCGCCCTCCTCCCAGGTGTGCAGGTGCGACGGCGGGGTCGCGGGGACCAGCAGGGTGAACTCCGCCTCGGGGTCCTCGGCGACCAGCGAGCGCACCCGCTCGGCCAGCTCAGGGCTCCCCGCCGTCTGGTAGGCCACGATGAGGTATCGAGCCATGTGCGCCTCCGCTCTGGGAGTGCTTCGGCAGTCTTGTGCATTTGGTATCGCTCTGGCGGGCGAGCCGTGTCAAGAGCCAGTAGCCTGCACTCGGGACGAAGCCAGGTGGCGCGAGGGGAGGAGGGTGCATGGGAGACTTCGCGGTCGGCTCGGAGGTTGGGCGGCTCCGCAGCGTGCTGCTCCACGAGCCGGACCTGGAGCTGACCAGGCTGACCCCCTCCAACGTCCACGAGCTGCTGTTCGACGAGATCATGTGGGTCGAGCGGGCGCAGCTGGAGCACCGCGCCTTCGCGCAGGTGCTGCGCGACCGCGGCGTCGAGGTGCTGCTGCTCGGCGACCTGCTGGGCGAGACGCTCGGCGACGAGACCGCCCGCAAGGAGCTGCTCGACCGGGTGGTCACCGTCGACGCCTTCGGCCAGAGCCTGGCCCCCGACGTGCGCGAGTGGTTCGACGCCCTGCCCGGCCGCGAGCTGGCCCGCTACCTGACCGGCGGGGTGATCCCCGAGGACCTGCCGTTCTCGCCGAAGGGGCTGGTCGGGGCGAGCTTTCACCCGACCACCTTCGTGCTGCCGCCGCTCCCGAACCAGATGTTCGTGCGCGACACCTCGGCGTGGATGTACGGCGGGGTCTCGATCAACCCCATGGCCTTCCCGGCGCGGCGGCGCGAGACCCTGCACCTGGACGCCGTCTACCGCCACCACCCGCTGTTCTCCTCCGGCAGCTTCCCGATCTGGTACGACGGCGGCGACCGCTACCCGGCGGTGATCGAGGGCGGCGACCTGCTGGTGGTCGGCAACCGGACGCTGCTGGTCGGCATGGGCGAGCGCACCTCGCCGCAGGGGGTCGAGGCGCTGACGCGCTCGATGTTCGACGCCGGCGCGCTCGACGCGGTGATCGCGGTCGAGCTGCCGAAGATGCGCGCCTACATGCACCTCGACACGGTGCTGACCCAGGTCGACCGCGACGCCTTCGTGGTCTTCAACGGGCTCCGCGATCGCATGCGCCCGTTCGTGGTCACCCCCGGCAGCGGGCACCTGCACGTCGAGGCCGAGGATGACCTGTTCACCACCCTCGCCCGGGTGCTCGACGTGCCCCGGATCCGCACCTTCGAGACCGGCGGCAACGAGCTCATCGCCGCCCGCGAGCAGTGGGACGACGGCAACAACCTGCTGGCGGTCGAGCCCGGCGTGGTGATCGCCTACGAGCGCACCGTCGACACCAACCAGCGGCTGCGCGACGACGGCGTCGAGGTGCTCACCATCCCCGGCTTCGAGCTTGGCCGGGGGCGCGGCGGCCCGCGCTGCATGACCTGCCCGCTGCGCCGGGACGCGCTGTAGCGCTGTAGCGCCGTGGCTCGGTAGCCGGTCGCTATGCGTCGCTACGCGGTCAGCTCGGCGGGCGGCACTCCATGCATGGTCTCGGCGGCGAGGTGGTCGACCACCGCCTCGAAGCTGCCGGTGCGCCGCTGGACCTCGAGCTGGCGGTCGGCGCTGGTGCCCTCGCGGAGGATGGTCTCGACGTACTCGACCTCCTTGCGCGAGTCCAGGTCGTCGACCACGTCGTCGACGAACTCGAGCAGCTCGACCGCCAGGTCGCGCATCGGGACCTCGCTGCTCTTGCCGAAGTCGATCAGCTTGCCATCGATCCCGTAGCGCATCGCCCGCCACTTGTTCTCGCTGATCAGCGAGGACGGGTACTTGCGGAAGCCGAGGTTGGCCGAGCGCAGCCGCAGCAGCTTGGCGCAGATCGCCTGGATCAGCGCGGCGATGCAGAGGACCTCGTCGACCCTGGTGCAGGCGTCGCAGATCCGGAACTCGATGGTCGGGTACTGCCAGTGCGGGCGCAGGTCCCACCAGATCTTCTTGCCGTTGTCGATGCATCCGGTGCGGATCAGCAGGTCGACGTAGTTGGCGAACTCCTCGTGCGAGCTGAACTCCGGCGGGATCCCCGTGCGCGGGAAACGCGACCAGATCACGCTGCGGTAGGACTTGAGCCCGGTCGCGCGCCGCAGCCAGAACGGGCTCGAGGACGACAGCGTCAGCAGGTGGGGGAGGAAGTAGCGCGCCTCGTTGACCACCTCGATGCGCAGCTGCGGGTCGTCGATGCCGACGTGCACGTGCATGCCGAAGATCAGCAGCTCGCGGACGACGTCCTGCATCTCGTCCTCGATCATCTTGTAGCGGTCCATCTCGGTGATCCGCTGGTCGCGCCAGTGCGAGAACGGGTGGGTGCCGGCCGAGAGGATGCGCAGCCCCTGGGGCTCGAGCAGCGCGCCGATGGTGCCGCGCAGCCGCAGGACCTCGTCGCGCGCCTCGGCGACGCCGCCGCAGATCTGGGTGCCGACCTCGACCACCGACTGGAGCATCTCGGCCTTGACGTCCTCGCCGAGGATCGGCCGGGCGGAGGCGAGGAGGGTGTCGATGTGGGCCTCGAGCTCGCCGTCCGCGCGGACGATCTGGAACTCCTCCTCGATGCCGATGGTCAGCGGCTGCGCTGTCACGGATGCCATCGGGACCCTCCCGGAAGTGTCCTCGTGATCCTGCCCAAAAGGATAACGGCTGTCACGGGCTTCCTCACCGGCGCCAAGTCGTGCGGTTTTGGATGGTCTTTCGGGGCGATAATCAGCTCGTGAACGAGACCGGGCCCGCCTCGGAGGAGCGTCCGCGCGAGGACGCGCCGTCGTCGCCGTCGATTTCGTCCGCCGAGCCGGGCAGCGCGCCGCCGGCCGAGCGGCTGGGGGAGCGCGAGCGGCTGCCGGCGCCGGCCCGGCAGCAGCACGTCATCAAGCGCACCCGCGCCGGTGGGCTCTGGACCGCCGTGGCGGTCGGCCTGCTCGTGCTGATCCTCATCCTGGTCTTCGTGGTGCAGAACAGCGCCGCGGTGCGGATCCACCTGCTCTGGTTCGACTGGACGCTGGCGCTCGGGGTCGCGCTGCTGATCGCGACCCTGCTCGGAGCGCTGCTGATGGCCGCGATCGGCAGCGTGCGGATCCTCCAGCTCCGCCGGGTCGCCACCCGCCACGACGACCGGGACCGCCGCCGCCCGCGATTCGCCCGGAATCGCCGCGGCTGAGGCGTCGATCCGGCCGACGTAGCGAAAAATACGACGCGCCCGGGGAGAACGTTCCGCCGGCAAGTGACGATGGCTTGGTGATCTCGAGGAGGAGACGCCTTGCCAATCCCCACCGCGACTCGCCGCCACGATCGCATTGGCCCCCCGGCGGCGCCCTAGGCACCGCCCGCCCACGAGCGCTCGGCGTTCCTGGAGCGGGCTCCTCGGCAGCCGTGCCGGTCGGACGAAGGCCGGCTGCATGCTGCTGCTCGCCGCGCTCGCCGGCGTGATGGGCGCACAGTTCGTGCTGTCCGGGCCGGGCGACCATCCGGCCCGCGCCGCCCGCGGCCGAGGACTGGTGTCGTCGGCGAGCGCCCGAGCCACCCCGTCCGGTCCGGCGGCCAACGCCTCCGGGGCGGCGAGCGGCGGCGTGGCCGGGACCGGCGCCGGGGCCGCGGCCACGGAGGCCACGGAGGCCACGGAGGCCTCGATCGTCCGGCTCGAGACGCTCCTGCGCGGCGCGCCGGACCAGCCGGCGCTGCTCACCAAGCTCGGCGTCGCCTACCTCGCGCGCGCGGCCGAGACCGCCGACCCAGCCTGGTACCCCAGGGCGGGCGAGGTCCTGCTGCGCAGCAACGCCCTCGATGGCGGGCAGCCGGCGACGCTGACCGCGCTCGGCCAGCTGGCCCTGGCCAGGAACGATTTCCTGGGCGCGCTCGACTGGGGGAGCCGCGCGCGGGCGCTTCAACCGGACGGGGCAGGACCGCTCGGGGTGGTCTTCGACGCCCAGGTCGGGTTGGGCGCCTACGACCAGGCGGCGGCGACGGCGCAGGTCATGGTCGCGCGGGCGCCGGGGCCGGCGAGCCTGGAGCGGCTCGGCCGCATCCGCTTCCTCCGGGGCGACTCCGCCGGCGCGCTCAGCGC
>JBEDUQ010000390.1:0-18945 GCA_040414855.1 Actinomycetota bacterium | reverse complement strand
TGCATGGCGTCGGCGAAGCCGCTCCACATGCCCCACTGCCAACCCCGCTCCGCGTACGCCTCAATCATCCAGTGCGGCATGTCGGTGATCCCCGACTTGGAGAGGGCGTCGACCTTGTCCAGCATCTGCCTGCGGTTGGTCTCGCCGATGCTGGCGGCCGGGTTGTTGAGCAGGGTGCGGACCTCCTCGATCCGGCGAACACGGGCCTGGAGCGTGCTGACGTCCGGAGATTTGGCCGCCACCGCCGCGTCCAGCGCCCGCTTGGCATCGTCGGCGGCCGTGTCGACCGCCCCGCCGAGCATCGCCGTCGCCAGGTCCTCGCCCCAGGGCAGGCTCCGCGCCAGGGTGATCGCGCCCCAGGTCGCGATGAACTGCGCCTCGATCGACTTCACCTCCCGATGCGTGTCGGTCGCACGGTCACGGACCCGCACGGTGGTCTCGTCGGTCAGCACCGAGTCGCGCAGATGGTCGTTGATCCGCGCGATGTCGTTCTGGAGCTGGGTCTTCTCCGCCGGGTCGGTGGCGGCGGCCAGCCGCGCCTGGAGATCGCCGCGGAGCCGCACCACGTCGGCGTTGTGGGTCGCCACCTTCTGGAGCTCCTGGCGCTGCTTGGTGGAGCCCGCGGACAGCTCCGACAGCTCGCCGCCGCCGAGGATGCTGACGAGCTGGTGGGTCGGACCGCCGAAAGCCGGGTTCTTCCCGGCCCGGAAGTCCATCGCCCGCCCGGTGCCGTGGAAGCTCAGGTGCCGCGCCCTCCCCATCCAGTCCGGGTGGCTCATCGCCTCGAAGCGGAACTCGCTGCCCGCCCGCTGGTTGGCCTTGATCAGGTCCGCCTTGGTGGCGAAGTTGCCGAGGCGCATGGCCGACTGCTCGACCAGCGGCAGCACCGCGGCGACGTCCTTGTGCACCCCGCTGGAGTCCACCGACGCCTTCACCTTCTCGCCGAGGATCTCCGCGTCGACGATGTTGTCGCGGTAGAACCTCCACATCGGCTTGGTCAGAGTCGCGACGTAGCGGTTCCTGAAGGTCGCCCAGGAAATCGGCACCAGCGGGTTCCGCTTCGACTGCGGGACGGTCGCGTTGATGATCTCGGTTTCGGCCGCGAGGATCAGCGTGGTCATCCGGTCCCGAAGCTCCGTCCAGGCCGCGTCGGCGTGGTTGGTCGGCCGGTTCAGGGCGGTCGCGACCCGGTCGGTCAGGTCCGCCGTGTCCTGCGGCGTCACCACCCAGGTGGTCATCTGGTCGAGCAGGGTCTTTACGGCGTTGAGCTCAGCCGCGTCCAAGGCCGCCACGGCGGTCTTGGACAGCCGGTCCTTGCGCTTGCTCGCGACGTTGGACGCGCCCGCCTGCCGCAGCGCCGTCCACAGGTCCAAGGCGCCGTCCGGTGAGCGGGCGCTGACCGGGGTCGAGCCGACCCACTCGACGAACAGGCGGTCCGCGACCGTGCCCTCCGCCCACGACGGCGAGTCCTTGATGATCGCCTCGACCTGCTCGCCGATCTTCGTGCCAGAGCTGGCGACCTGCGTCTTCAGGGCGCGGAGCTTGGTGGTGATGGCCTTGGCGGCCCGGGCCTGCACGAAGCTCTTGAAGTCCGCCACCAGCTTCTTGTCGGCCTTCTTGTCGATGCCCGCGCCGCCGGGGTCGATCTCCACCAGGTACAGCTCGTTCTGCCACAGCTGCGTGACGACGTCCGCGACCGTCCCGGCGGTCGAGGTGCGGTAGCGCTCGAAGGCTGGCCCGTCGATCTCGCCCTTGGTCACCAGCGCGCGGGCCTCCGCGATCCGGTCGGCGATCGAGGGCTCGGGAGTCGGCGACGGATCGGGGTCGCGCTGGACCTCGAGGAGCCCGGTGACCGCCCGGTTGCCCGCGCTCGCCTGGAGCCGCAACAGCTCCGCCGTCGGCTCGCCGGTCGCCGCGGTGGGCGCGCCGGACCGGCCGGGCTCCGCGGACCGCCGCACGCCTCGACCCCGGCTCGCCGGCTCGCCAGAGCGCCGTCGTATGCCCACGCTCCGTAGATAGGCGCTCATGACGGTCCGGTCAAGGTCGACGCCCCAGCCCCGCCCTTTCGGGCAAGCGCCGTGCCCGCCGGGTCGCGACCACCCAGCGCATCAGTGTTGCGGTTGATAGTATCTCTGCTATGGTTAGCCATAGTGGTTGGACAGAGAGGTGAGGCCATGACCGTGCTGGACAGACAAGCTGGGTCCGCTCCGGACGCTGCCGTGGACACGGTGGTGGAGGCGCGCGGGCTCCGGATGCGGTACGGGCCGCTGGACGTGCTCGACGGGATCGACTTCAGCGTGCGGCGCGGCGAGGTGATCGCCCTGCTCGGACCGAACGGCGCCGGCAAGACCACCACGATCGAGATCCTCGAGGGCTTCCGGCTCCGCTCGGCGGGCGAGATCAGTGTGCTGGGCGTCGACCCGGCCACGGGCAATGAGCGCTGGCGCGCGCGAATCGGAGTGGTCCTCCAGTCCTGGCGCGACCACGGCCGCTGGAAGGTGCGCGACCTCTTGCGGCACCTGGGCGGCTACTACGTCTCCTACTCCACGCCCGACCGCCGGCGGCCCTACGACGTGGACGAGCTGCTCCGAACCGTCGGGCTCGCCGACCAGGCGGAGCGGCGGCTCGCCTCGCTCTCCGGCGGCCAGCGCCGCCGCCTGGACGTCGCGGTCGGGCTGGTGGGCCGGCCCGAGCTGCTGTTCCTCGACGAGCCGACGGCGGGGTTCGACCCGCAGGCGCGACGGGACTTCCACGACCTCGTCCATCGCCTCTCGGACCTGGAGGAGACCACCATCCTGCTCGCCACGCACGACCTCGCCGAGGCCGAGCAGCTCGCCGACCGCATCCTCATCCTCGCGGGCGGCCGGATCGTCGCCGACGGCAGCGCCGACCAGCTGGCCCGGCGGGTCTCCGGCCAGGCCGAGGTGCGCTGGAGCCGCGCCGGCGAGCGCTTCGTGCACGCCACCCCGGACGCGACCGGCTTCGTCCGGGGGCTGTTCGCCCAGTACGGCGACGAGGTGGCGGACCTGGAGGTGCGCCGCGCCAACCTCGAGGACACGTATATGGAGCTGGTGCGCCAGCACGAGCGCGCGCCGCTGGAGGAGGTGGGCGCCCGATGAACACGAGCCCGATGAACACGAGCCCGATGAACGCGACCCCGGTGAACCCGACCCTGGTGGCAACCCGGCTCGGGCTGGCGCGTGGCTGGACGGAGTTCCGCCACACGCTGACCAACCCGCAGGACATCCCCGGCTACCTCCTGGTGGTCACCCTGTCGGTGGTGGTGCTGCTGTTCCAGCGGCACGGCAGGGTGGAAGGGTCCGCCCTCTCCTTGGCGACGCTGACGCTGCCGAGCCTCCTCGGCATGTGGGTCGCGGTCGGTGGATGGCAGGGGGCGGCCGCGGCGCTCGCGGCCGAGCGGGAGGACGGCACCCTCCTGCGCGCCAAGGCCGTCCCGCACGGCATGGTCGGCTACCTCGTCGGCCGGGTCGTGTCGATCTCGCTGACGACCCTGTCCACGATGGTGCTCGTCCTCGCCGCCGGCCTGATCCTGCTCCCCGACCTGGCGGCCGCCGCCAGGTCGGGATGGCTCACCTTGAGCTGGGTGGTGGCGCTGGGGCTGCTGGCCACGCTGCCGTGGGGCGCGGTCATCGGCTCGCTGGTGCGGACCCCGAACTCCGCCTTCGCGCTGACGATGCTGCCGAGCATCGGCCTGACCGCGATCTCGGGGATCTTCTACCCGATCGCGGCGCTTCCCGGCTGGGTCCAGGGGGTCGCCCAGGTGTTCCCGATCTACTGGCTCGGGCTCGGGATCCGCTCGGCGCTGCTGCCCGCGGGCGCGGCCGCCGTCGAGATCGCCGGGTCGTGGCGGCACCTGGCGACCGCCGCCGTGCTCGGCGCGTGGGCGGTGGCGGGGCTGCTGGTGGCTCCGGCGCTGCTGCGGCGGATGGCCCGCCGCGAGTCCGGTTCGAGCATGGAAGCGCGCCGGCAACGGCGGTTGGCACGGATTTGAGACCATGAGCGAGACGATCCATAACCGCATCGCGATGCTCCGGGTGGAGCGCGGCATCTCCCGCCGGCAGCTCGCGGAGGCCCTTGGCGTCCACTACCAGACGATCGGCTACCTGGAGCGCGGCGAGTACAGCCCGAGCCTCTACCTGGCACTTCGCATCGCGGACTACTTCGAGGTGCCGGTCGAGACGATCTTCTCGATCACCCCATTCCCGAGGCTCGGCAGCGGCGAGCGCTCGGCCTGACACTGGGCTACGGTCGGCGGGTCGGCACGACGGCTCGGGAGGGACCTTGCGATACATGGTGCTGATCTGCGGTGACGAGGCGGCGCACCAGGCGATGCTGGCGGACGGCTCGTTCGTGGCGAACTGTCACGCCTGGTCGGACGAGATGCGCCGCCGCGGCGTGCTGCAGAGCCTCGAGGGACTGCGCGGGCCCGACGACGCCACCACCGTCCGCCGCAGGGGCGACCAGGTGCTGCTCACCGACGGCCCGTTCGCCGACACCAAGGAGGTGATGGGCGGGTTCGGCCTGATCGAGTGCGCGGACCTCGACGAGGCCATCGAGGTGGCCTCCAAGCACCCCGCCGCCAGCTACGGGATGATCGAGGTCCGGCCGCTGCTTCCGCCGTGATCGCGGTCGAGGAGGCCGTCACCAAGGCCTTCCGCGACGAGTGCGGCCAGATCGTCGCGACCCTCATCGGCCTTTACGGCGACTGGGATCTCGCCGAGGAGTGCGCCCAGGACGCGTTCGCCCGGGCGCTCCAGCGCTGGCCGCGCGACGGGGTTCCCCGCAGCCCGGGAGCCTGGCTGACCACGACCGCCCGCAACGCGGCCACCGACCGGCTGCGCCGGGAGGCGGTGGGCGCCGCCAAGCTCAGGGAGGCGGCCTCGCTCTCGGTCCCGGACGAACCCGGCGACGACGCTGCGGCGGTGAGCGGCATCCAGGACGACCGGCTGCGGCTGATGTTCGCGTGCTGCCACCCGGCGCTGGCATTCGAGCTGCGGGTCGCGCTCACGCTGCGCACCCTGGCCGGGCTGTCCACGGCCGAGATCGCCCGGGCGTTCCTGGTGCCAGAGGAGACGATGTCCAAGCGCCTGGTCCGCGCCAAACGCAAGATCCGCAACGCCGGCATCCCGTTCCGGATCCCGCCCGCCGAGCTGCTGCCCGAGCGGACCGCCTCGGTGCTCGGCGTGCTGTACCTGCTCTTCAACGAGGGCTACACCGCCAGCGCGGGCGCCGACCTGGTCCGCCAGAACCTCACCGCCGAGGCGATCCGGCTGGCGCGGATCCTCGCCGGGCTGCTGCCACAGGATCCCGAGGCGGCGGGCCTGCTCGCGCTGATGCTGCTCCACGACGCCCGGCGCGGCGCCCGGGTCGACGCGGGCGGGGCGCTGGTGCCGCTCGAGGAGCAGGACCGCGACCGCTGGGATGGGCGTCAGATCGCGGAGGGCGCGGGGCTGCTGGAGGCTACGCTGCGCCGCGGGCGGCCGGGCCCGTACCAGATCCAGGCTGCCATCGCCGCCTGCCACGCGACCGCGTCCTCGCCCGCCGAGACCGACTGGGCCGAGATCGCCGCGCTGTACGGGCAGCTTGCGCTGCTGGTGCCGTCCGCGGTCGTGCTGCTGAACCTGGCGGTCGCGGTGGGCATGCGCGACGGTCCGGCCGCCGGCCTGGCGCTGGTCGAGCGACTGGCGGAGGACGGCGGGCTGGCCGGCTACTACCTGCTGCCCGCCACCCGCGCCGACCTGCTCCGCCGCCTCGGGCGCACCGGCGAGGCCGCGCTCGCCTACCGCGAGGCGCTCGGCCTGGTGGCCACCGAGCCCGAACGCCGCTACCTCGCGCGGCGGCTCGGCGAAATCTCCTGAAGAAATCTCGCCAGGGTGTCCGTCCGTGCCCCGACGGTTCGTCGGTTGGTCGACCACACCCGCTCAGGAAGGAAGCGAGTTCCGATGGAGAAGATCCGTTCCAACGACGGAACCACCATCGCCTTCGACCGGCTCGGCGCCGGAGCGCCGCTGGTCCTGGTCGGCGGCGCGTCGACCACACGCGGCGTCCACGCCCAGCTCGGGGAGCTGCTGGCGCCAGACTTCACGGTCTTCAACTACGACCGCCGGGGCCGGGGCGACAGCGACGACACCGCGCCCTACGCGGTCGAGCGCGAGATCGAGGACCTCGGCGCGGTGATCGCCGAGGCCGGCGGGTCGGCGGCGGTCTTCGGCAACTCCTCCGGAGCGGTGCTCGCCCTGCGCGCGGCCGCCGCCGGGCTGCCGATCACCAGGCTCGCCCTCTGGGAGCCGCCGTTCATGGTCGACCCGGACGCCCCGCGGCGGCAGCGGGAGTACGCCGACCAGCTCGCCGGGTTCCTCGAACCCGGCCGGCGTGGCGACGCGATGGCCCTGTTCATGCGCACGGTCGGTCTGCCCGAGGAGATGATCGCCGGGATGCGCAACGCGCCGATGTGGGCTGGCATGGAGGCGGTCGCCCCCACGCTCGCCTACGACGCCGAGGTCATGGGCGACAGCACGGTTCCCGAGGCGGTCGCATCGGTCACGGCGCCGACCCTGGTGCTCGATGGCAGCGAGACCGACGCGTGGGCCGCCAATTCGTCGCGGGCGCTGCTCGCCGCGCTGCCGAACGCGCGCCAACAGACCCTCCAGGGCCAGACCCACGCCGTCTCCTGGGAGGTGCTCGCCCCGGTCCTGAGGGAGTTCCTCGGTGGGTGACGGCCGGCCAGGGTCAGCTCGTGTGGGCCCAGATCAGGCAGTCGTGCCAGCTGTCGCGCTCGGGGTCGTCGCTGGTCCAGGTCCGGCAGTGGTCGGGCATGCGCGCTTCGAAGCTGTAGCCGGCGCGCTCGGCCAGGGCCAGCGACGGCGCGTTGCCTGGGTCGATCTCCAGCCAGACCCGGCTGAGGCCGCCGGCGGTGTGCGCCCAGTCCGTCAGGGCGCGGACCGCCCGCAGCGCGATCCCACGACGGCGCCGCTCGGGCCGCACCCAGTAGCCCAGCTCGGCGCTGCCGGGGCCGTCCGGCATGAGGCCGAGCGCCGCGACCAGCCGCTCGCCCTCGAGCACGCCGACCGACACCTGGCCATGCCGAGCCGGGTCCCAGGCGCGCATGGCGGCGTGCGCGTCCTCCAACGAGTAGGGACCCGAAGGATGCGGTCCCCAGACGGCGCGGCCGGGCTCCGCTTGGGTAGCCTCCACCAGCAGGGCGGCGTCCTTGCCCCTCAAGGTCCGCAGGCGCAGGTCGCCGAGGTCGACGTCCACCAATAGGTCCATGGCGCCATCGAAGCACGCTTGTGGCCGCGATGGCTAACCTATTCTGGTGACGATCGAGCTTGCCCTCTTGCCGCGGGTGGCCTACCGCGGCCAGGAGATCACCAGCCCCCGGCTGCGGGGCCTGCTCGCCCTGCTCGCGGCCGACCTGCGCACCGGGTGCGGCACGGGACGGCTGGTGGAGGGCCTGTGGCCGGACGAGCAGCCCGAGAACCCTGGCAAGGCGCTCCAGATCCTCGTCTCCCGCGCCCGCGCTCAGCTCGGCGCCGAGCTGATCGCCCGAACGCCGACCGGCTACCGCCTCGCGCTCCGCGACGAGCAGGTCGACACCTCGGCCGTACTGCGGCTCGCGGCCTCGAGCGCCCAGGCCTCCCGCGACGGCGACCACGCGGCCGCGCTCGGGCACGCGGAGGCGGGGCTGGCGCTGTGGGAGGGCTCGGCCGAGCGCGGCGACCAGGTGCCGGACGACCCGGTGTCCGCGTTGCGCGAGGAACGGGCCTCGACCTACCGGGCGCTGGCGCGCGCCCGTGCCCTGGCGCTGTCGCGGCTGGGCCGCCATGCCGAGGCGGCTGAAGCGCTCGACGAGCTGGCCGCCGAGCACCCGCGCGATGAGGAGGTCCTGCTGGAGCTGCTGCGCGGCGAGGCGGCCACGGCGGGACCGTCGGCGGCGCTGGAGCGGTACGAGCGCTACCGGCGCTCGCTGCGCGACGAGCTCGGCACCGATCCCGGCCCTGGGCTCCAGGCCATGCAGGACCAGCTGCTCCAGGGCTCCGCGCCGGCGGTCCGGCACGGCGTGCCGCACGAGCCGAACCCGCTGCTCGGCCGAGACGGCGACATCGCGGCGGTGACGAACCTGATCCGCACGTCCCGGGTCACGTCGATCGTTGGTCCCGGCGGACTGGGCAAGACCCGGCTCGCAGAGGCCGTGAGCCGCCAGGCCACGCAGCGGGTCGTGCACCTGGTGCCGCTCGCCGGCGTCACCAGCGACGACGCCGTCGCCGGCGAGGTCGCGAAGGCACTGGCGGGCGTAGAGGCCCGGCGGGCGCCGGTCGGCCCGGCCGCGATGCCGACCGACATGCTCGCCGGCATAGTCACCGGCATCGCCAACACGCTCAGCCAGGGCCAGGTCCTGCTGGTGCTGGACAACTGCGAGCAGGTCCTTGGCGGCGTGGCCAAGCTGGTCGGGGCGCTGGTGTCGACGACCCGGGACCTGCGCGTGCTCACCACCAGCCGGGCACCGCTCGGGCTATCGTCGGAGTCGGTGTACCTGCTGCCAGAGCTGGACCTGCCGACCAGCGTTGAGCTGTTCGGGCAGCGCGCGCGGGCGGCCCGGCCTGGTGTGGACCTGCCCGCCGTCGCGGTCGAGGAGTTGTGCCGCCATCTGGACGGGCTCCCGCTGACGGTGGAGCTGGCGGCGGCGAGGGTCCGGGCGCTATCGGTTGCCGAGATCGGCCGCCGGCTCGAGGACCGCTTCGCCCTGCTCCGCGGCGGCCCGCGCGACGCGCCGGCGCGCCACCAGACGCTCCAGGCCGTGGTCGACTGGAGCTGGAACCTGCTCGACTCCTCCGGGCAGGCGGCGATGCGGGCGCTGTCGGTCTTCCCGTCCGGGTTCGCCGCGGACGCCACCGGGCGGCTGCTCGGCGATAGTGCGGACGTCTCCGTCATCCTCGAGCACCTGGTCGACCAGTCGCTGCTCCAGGTGCTGGACACACCGGCGGGCACGCGCTTTCGGATGCTCGAGACGGTGCGCGAGTTCAGCACGGCGCGACGGGACGACGCCGGCGAGACCGACCGCGCGATGGCCGGGTTCCTGACGTGGGCGCGCGACTTCTCGTTCGCGCACCAGGATTCGTTCTACGGAGCCGATCCGTTCTCGTCGGTGGACCGGATCCGAGCCGAGCAGGACAACCTGGCGCAGGCCCTGCGCCAAGGTCTCGCCGCCGACGACGGCGCCACGGTCGCGGCGACCACCACCGTGCTCGCGGGCCTGTGGAACCTGGACTCCAACTACGCCCTGTTGAGCACGCTGCTGGACGACATCGTGCGGCTGCTGTCCCACTTCCACCCGACGCCGGAGCTCGTCGAGCTGACCCGTGCGGCGCTGACCCTGTGCACGGCGTTCCTTTTCATTCTCCAGAGCCCCGGCCGGCGCCGCGGGCTGGTCGCGCTGCGCAGGCTGCCGGCGGCCCCGCCCGACACCCTCGCCCACGCCACCGCGACGGTGCTGATCGCCTCCGCCGATCGCGCCGCCCTGTTCGAGCTGTGCGACAGCGACCAGCCGCTGCTGGCCGGCGTCGCCAACTCCCTGGTCACCTATCTGTGGCAGAACGACGGCGACCTGGAGAACGCGCTGAAGGCAGCCGAGCGGAGCGTGGACATGTTCGACCACCAGACCACCCCGTGGCTGTGGGCGCTCGCACACTGCCGGGTCGGGGAGCTGTGCCTCCAGCTCGGTCAGGCCGCCGAGGCAAAGCGCCACCTGCTCCTGGCCCTCCCGGTGCTTCACCGGCTCGGGTCGACGGACGTGGTTGGCCTCCGCTGGTGGATCGTGCTCTGCAGCCTCCAGCTCGGTGACATCGACGAGGCCGAGCAATGGCTGGAGCAGACGGTTCTGCGTCGCGGGGACGAGCCGATCGGCGTCCGCGCCTACGAAATCGCCATCCGCGCGGAGATCCTGCTGGCGCGAGGCGAGGTCGACGCCGGTCTGCGCCAGTGGCGACGGACCGTCGACCTGCTGACCAGCGCCGAGGGGTCGATCTTCGGCCTCCAGATGGACCCGGAGCAAGAGCCGTGGGTCCTCGAGGCCAAGGCCGTCGCCGTGGTTGCCCACGCGCGGCACGGCCGCCTCGACCTGGTCGAAGGGATCGCCGGCGAGTTGCCTCGGCTGCTTTTGACGGTGCTGGCCAGCAAGGTCATCAGCCCGGCCTACATGGTGGAGTTCCCGACCTGCGGCGCGCTGCTGATGGCGATGGGGATGGCCGACGCGGAGCGCGGGGCGCGGAGCGGCGACCAGCGGGTCCGCCGGCTGGGGGCACGAATGATCGCCCTGGCGGAGCGGTTCCGCTACCTCCGGACCTTCCAGCCGACCATGTCGTCGGACGCCGCACGCCATGCCGCCGAGCAGGCAGACAGGTCGGCGTACGACGAGGCGGTGTCGTCGTACGCCGACCTTGGTCCCGATAGGCTGCGGGACGCCGCCCTGGAGATCCTGCGGGCCCGCGAGCGGAGCTGACATGGGACACATCGGGCCCTACTTCATCGGGTCCCGGTTGTAGAGCTTCAGCGCCCACAGGTACCCGACCAAGGCGATCCCGGCGCACCACGCGATCGCGATCATGGCGCTGCTGCCGATGGCGGTGCCGAGCAGCAGGCCGCGGACGGTCTCGATGATGGGCGTGAAGGGCTGGTACTCGGCGAACCAGCGCAGCGCGGTCGGCATCGAGTCGGTCGGGACGAAGCCGCTGCCCAGGAACGGCAGGAACATCAGCGGCATCGGCAGGTTGCTCGCGGCTTCGACGGTCTTGGTGACCATGCCGAGCGCGACCGTCAGCCAGGTCAGCGCGAAGGCGGCCAGCGCCAGGACACCGGCCGTGGCGAGCCACTCCATGGGCGTCGCGGTGGGCCGGAACCCGATCAGCAGGGCGACACCGATCAGGAGCGCCAGGCTCAGCATCGTCTGGATCATGTTGGCGAGGACGTGTCCGGTCAGCACCGAGGCACGCGAGATCGCCATGGTGCGGAACCGGGCGATGATGCCCTCGGTCATGTCCATGGCGACCGAGATGGCCGTCCCCTGCGCCGCGGTCCCCACGGTCAGCAGGAGGATCCCGGGTGTGAGGTACTGGATGTACGCGGCCCGACCGCCGGTCGCGCCACCCAGCCCCGAGCCCAGCGTCCCGCCGAAGACGTACACGAACAGCAGCAGCAAGAGGACCGGCATGCCGATCAGCTGCAGCGACATCGACAGATAGCGGAGCATGTGCTTGAGGTTGCGGCGCAGCATCGTGGCCGAATCGGCCACGGTGTACGAGAGCGTGCTCATGAGGCGATCTCCTTTTCCTTTTCGGGCTGGCCGGTCAGGGCCAGGAAGACGTCGTCGAGATCGGGCATGTGGACGGAGAGGTCGGTGACCTCGATCGACGCGCCGTCGAGCTGGTTCAGCAGGGCGCGCAGCGACTTGACGCTGCCGTCGTTCGGCACCTGGAGGGTCAGCGTGTCCTCGTCGCGCGAAACCTCGCCGAGGGCGCGGGCGGCGAGCTCGAGCTCGTCGGCGTAGGCGAACTGGAGGCTGACGTGCCCGCCGGGGATTCGGCGCTTGAGCTCCACCGAGGTGCCCTCAGCGACCAGCCGGCCGTGGTCCAGGAGCGCGATCCGGTCGGAGAGCTCGTCGGCCTCATCGAGGTACTGAGTGGTGAGGAAGATGGTGACACCGCCGGAGACCAGGTCCCGGATGATCTGCCACATCGTGCGGCGGCTGCGCGGGTCGAGGCCGGTGGTCGGCTCGTCGAGGAAGACGACGCGCGGGTCGCCGACCAGGCTCATCGCCAGGTCGAGCCGCCGGCGCAAGCCGCCGGAGTAGGTCGAGGCCAGCTTCTTGGCCTCGTCGACCAGGTCGAACCGCTCCAGCAGCTCCGCGGCGCGCCGGCGGCCTTCGCGACGGCCGAGGTGGCGCAGGTCCGCCATCAGGCGCAGGTTCTCCTCGCCGGTGAGCAGGTTGTCCACCGCGGAGAACTGGCCGGTCACGCCAATCACGGCGCGCACCGAGTCCGGGTCGCCGACCACGTCGTGCCCCGCCACGCGCAGCTCGCCCGCGTCGGCGCCGATCAGGGTCGAGAGGATGTGCACCGTGGTGGTCTTGCCGGCACCGTTCGGGCCGAGCAGCGCGAAGACGCTTCCCTCCGGCACCTCCAGGTCGATGCCGTCGAGCACGACCTGGTCGCCGAACGACTTGCGCAGCCCGGTCGCGCTGATCGCCGTTCGGGTTCGGATGGTGGTCATACTTCCCTCGTCTCGTCCGTGTGGCCCCGCTGGCCACAACCGGGACGAGCATGCGGGAGCCGACCTTCAGCGCGGTTTCACGCCGGTTTCAGCCAGTTGCCGTCGCAGGTCGGGCGCGGCCTGACCGCCAGTCTGGGCCCCGTGGGCCGGACCACCACCCTTGGGCCCCGGGGGCCGGACCACCCCCGGGGCCCGACCATCTGTCAGATCAGACCGCCCATGCCGGGATCGCTGATGCTCGCCCTGCCGTCTTCGAGGTGGCCGGCGTAGCGGTGCTCGAACTCGGCGTCGCCGTGCGCGGTGACCGTCAGGTCGTACCAGCCCTTGGTACGGGAGAGCGACCACGTCGGCGCCTTGGTGGCGCCGGGCGAGACCTTCACCGTGGTGCGCTTGGTCGAGTATCGGTCCGACACGGTCACCTCGACGGTCGCGGTGCCGCGGTTCTCGATCCCGAGCGTGATCTCGTCCTGCCTCCGGCCGTAGCTCGCCTCGATGGCGAGGCCCGACAGCGGAGCGCCCGCACCGTCCTTGAAGCGGCGGAAGAACCCGTTCGGCCCGAAGACCGAGAGGTCGTAGCCGCCTGAACTGAGGTCCCAGGCGTCGCTGAGCCGCTTGCCGGACTCGACGGTGTAGGTGCGTTGGTCCTGCGCCGCGTCCGCGGACCGCACCTGGAAGACGGCGGCAGCGCCGCCGGAGCTCTTGAAATCGATGTTGAAGGACGATGCGCCGGCGCGCCCGTCGGCGTGGAGGGTGTAAGGGATGGCGCGGGCGGGCCGCACGCCCCGCTCCTGGCCTGGCAGCTCGGGGTCGGCGGGCGGGACGGGCACCTCGTCGGGGAACCGGACCAGATCCTCGGGCTTGAAGTCGTCGGTGTCAGGCAGCTGCACCTTCCAGGAGGTGTTCGGCTTCTTGAAGTCGAACGCGGTGGTCAGGTCGCCGACGACGGCACGCCGCCAGGGGGTGATGTTGGACTCGATCAGGTCTGGGTTGCCGCCCGCGAAGCGGCGCTCGAGGAAGCGGATCATCGAGGTGTGGTCGAGGAGCTGCGAGTTGACCCAGCCGCCCCTGGTCCACGGTGAGACGACGATCATCGGCACGCGGATGCCGAGGCCGTAAGGGCCGGTGGGGAAGGTGGCGTCGCCCTGGAAGATCTCGTTGGTCGTTGGCACGGTCGACAGGCCCTGCGCCGGCGACTGCGGCGGGGTCGGCGGCACGAGATGGTCGAAGAAGCCGCCCTCCTCGTCGTAGGTGACGAAGAGCACCATCTTGCTCCAGACGTCAGGGTTGGAAGCGAGGATGTCGACGACCTGCGAGACGTACCAGGCGCCGAAGTCCGGGTGCCAGTTCGGGTGCTCGGTGTAGGCCTCCGGCGCGACGATCCACGAGATCTGCGGCAGCCGGCCCCGCCGCACGTCCTCCCGGAAGTCGGTCAGCAGCCGCTCGGGGTCGCGCTGCTGGTTGACGATGGCGGTGCCGGTCTTGGCCTTGTCCGCCAGCGGATTGCCTGGCTCGGCGTTCTGGTACTGATGGAAGTACAGCAGCGAGTTGTCGCCGTAGTTGCCGATGTAGGGGTCTTCGGTAAAGCCCCAGAATCCGGCGGCGTCCAGGCCGATGCCGGTGTCCTGGTAGATCCTCCACGAAATGCCGTTCCGCTCGAGCCGCTCGGGATAGGTCGACCAGTCGTAGCCGGCTTCGGCGTTGGTGATGACCGGGCCGCCGGCCTGGCCGTCGTTGCCGACCCAGCCGGTCCACATGTGGTACCGGTTCGGGTCGGTCGGCCCGAGCAGCGAGCAGTGGTAGTTGTCGCAGATGGTGAAAGCGTCGGCGAGCGCGAACTGGTACGGCAGGTCGCCGCGTCGGTGGTGGGTCATGGTGGTGACGCCCTTGTTGGGCACCCACTGGTCGTACCTGCCGGCGTTCCAGGCGGCGTGCGTGTCGATCCAGCCGTGCGGCGGGTCGGGCAGGAAGGTCTGGCCGAGGTCGCGCACCTCAGGCCGGAAGGGCAGCAGGTCGGCCGATCCGTCCGGCTGGTGCCAGACGGTCTTGCCCGACGGGAGCTTCATCGGGTGCGGGTCGGCGAAGCCGCGGACGCCCCGCAGGGTGCCGAAGAAGTGGTCGAAGGACCGGTTCTCCTGCATCAGAAAGACGACGTGCTCGACGTCCTCGATGGTTCCCGTGCGGTTGTTGGCCGGGATGGCCACTGCCTTGTCGAGGCTCTGCGGGAGCGCGGCCGCGACGGCGGGAACGCCCAGCAGCGAAAGGAACGTACGGCGGTCAACGTTGCTCACGGCGGCGCCCCTTATCAAGGTGGTTGCCCCAACGGGGCCGGCCGCCGCACAGTAACCGCGCCGCGTTAATCCCAGGTGTCCAGGATTCGACCGCTACGCCACAATAGTTGGAAAGTTGGCCCTCGCGGTCCGCTCCTGGCGGGTGGTCCTCGCGGTCCTCAGGTGCCAGGGGTGATGCCCACCGCGGCCTCGAGCCGGGTGAGCCGTTCCTCGATCGACTCCAGCTTGGTGAGCACCGCGCGGATGCCCGTGTCCGGATAGGCGCCGAGCAGCTCGGTCAGGGTCTCGCTGCCAGGGTTGAACCGCGACCGCAGCAAGGTCTCCGAGGTCCGCAGGCCGATCGCGGCGTTGACCTCCTTACGGACGGCGGCTTCGAGGTCCTTCTGCGTGGCCATGCTGAACCAGTCTCCTCCCGTGCTGGTGGACGTCCTGGTGTCCCACAGGGATGTGCTGTCCGCCACCAGGTTGGCGTCCCAGGGCTTGCCGAGCATCACGTCGCTCGCCCACTGCGTCGCCGCGCTCCCCGGATAGAGGAACGCGGTGCCGGTCCAGTCCGCGACCCAGTAGCCGCCGGATGGCTTGGGGTTCTTCAGGACGAAGCTCTTGGAGCCATAGACCATCACCTTCCAGCCCGCGTGCACCACAACGGAGTCGAAGGTCCGCAGGTAGGCAGCGTCCACCCTGGTCTCGAAGTCCAGCGCGACGCAGGCGCCCTTGGGGACGTGGTGCGCGGTCATCCACGAGGTGGACGCGTGCGCGTCAGCGGAGGGGTCGCCTCCGTGGGAACGGGTGAAGATCGGCAGTCGCCAGCGGGCCGGCTGGGACTTCCACTCGGCGTCGGTCCAGACGTGCGGCGTGTTGCCACCGATGTATCCGGCGACAGCCTCCCACGCGGGCGGTGAGCCCGGGGGAAATGCCGCATCGTACATGCGTCTCATGGCGTCTCCTGCGGCCTCGAGGCGGGTGCTCGAGCCGGCGGCGGCAGGATTATAGGGCGGAGTCGGTATTCCCGGCTCGCGCCGACTCTATCCCCCGGTCGGGCGGGTCGCTCCGAAATAGTCCGGTCGGTTGATGGAGGCGGTGCGGACGCTCGCACCCGTGAACGGCGCCTCGATCATCAGCCCGTCGCCGATGTAGAGGCCGACGTGATGGATCGTCGACGGGCTCGACCCGTAGAAGACCAGGTCGCCGGCGGCCAGGTCGGCCATGCTGCCGATGTGCGTGCCGGTGTTCCACTGCGCGCGGGAGGTGCGCGGGATGCTCACGCCCGCGCTGGCGTACGCCGACATGGTCAGGCCGGAGCAGTCGTAGGAGCCCGGACCGGTTGCGCCCCACTGGTATGGCTTGCCGAGCTGCGCCCGCGCGAACGCGACCGCCTGCGCCGCGGCGCTGGTTGGTCCGGCCGGGGCGGTGGGAGCCTGCTGGGTGGCCTGCTGCTGCGCGGCCTGCTGCGCGGCGGCCTCCTGGGCCGCCTTGAGCCTGGCCGCGCGCTCGGCGGCGAGCCTGCGGGCGAGCGCCTGACGGCGCAGCTCCTCCTGGCGCCGCTGCTCGGCCGCGACGGCGTCCTTGACCTCGCCGCTGAGCTTGTCGAGATAGCTGCGCTGCTTGGCGAGCCGCTGTTCGATGTCGCGGCGCTGCGAGGCGAGCTGACGCTGGATCGCCTGCTGCTGCCGCTGCTGCGCGGCGAGGGTGTCGGCGACCGAGGACAGCTTGCGCTTGCTCTGGTCGACGTGCGCGATCGCCGACATGTCCGCGTCAGTGACCGACTGCTGGTAGTGCGCCATGACCACGGCGTCGTTGATGGTCTGCACCTCGAGGAGCTGGCCGAGCCTGGTCACCGGCCCGTCCATGTAGATCGCGCGGATCCGCTGGCCCAGCACCTGCTGGGCCGATGCGGCGTGGCGGCGGGCGGCGTCGAGCTGGCGGGCCGTCTCGGCTTGGCGGGCGACCGTGGCCTTGAGCGCCTCCTGGTTGGTGTTGTAGCGCTCGACCACCGTCTCGATCTGGTCGTTCATGCGATCGATGGTGTGCTGCACCTTCAGCGCTTCGGCGCGGAGGCGGGCGATCTTCTGGGCGGGCGTCTCGGCCCGTGCCGGGGTCGCGCCGACACTGGCAAAGGCGAGGGCGGCGGCGAGCAGCAGGCCAAGGATGGATGGTAAGCCGGGAAGCCCACGACGGTGGGGGGTCCGTCGAGCAGCGTGCAACTCCGGCCTCCTTTCGGTCTGGGGGATGAACCGTGGAGGCAGCTTCGTGCCGGACGTGCTTAACCGGTTGGATTTCTGGAACTTTGGGGGGATAGCACCCTACCCAAGCGACAAGGCAATGACAACTCGGAAGGCCCTGGCCGCGCAGGTCGCGGTCGCCTGGGGCAGGTGCCTGGTGGGAGCCCTGGGCGGGTGCCGTGGTTGGAGGCGGCTCGTCAGGGCGGCGTGACCGACGCGCGGGCGAGCAGCGCCGCCACGGCGTCGGCCGACATCGGGTGAGCGGCCAGCAGCTCGGCGGCGGCGGGCGCGGTCGGTCCCGCCGGGGCGGTGAGCGCGGCCGGTCGGGCCGGCTCGGGTGACGCTCCGCCCGCCGATGTCCCGGCTGGGGGCGCCTCGGCGGTCGGCCATGGGGGGACCCAGGCGTCGACCGACGCGAGACCGCCGGGGAAGGTGCGGGCGGCCTCGCGCACCAGTACCGGGACCAGCTCCCGCGCCTGCTCACGAAGCGTGGTGATCAGCTTGGGCAGCCACGGCAGCAGCACGGCGTCGGGCAGGCGCGCGAACGCCTTGGAGATCAGCTCGACCACGAACGGCGCCAGCGACGGCGCCAGCTCCAGCGCCTGCACGAACCCGCTCAGGTACAACGGGAAGGACGGCAGCACCAGCGGGTTGGCCAGCAGTTCGTCGCAGCGCGAGCGGAGCTCGGCCATGGTCAGCAGGCCGAGCTGCGAGCGGGCGGCCCACAGCAGCGCCACCTTGGCGGGCGCCTCCGGATGCGACTGCCGCACCGCCAGCTCGAGCTGGGCGCGGTCGCAGCCGAGCGCCAGCGCCACGCTCTCCAGCGTGAACAGGAACCCGAGCATGGCAGCCACCTGACGCACGGAGGTGTCGTCGTCGGCGACCGCGGTCGGCAGCAATGTGCAGTAGTGGGCGTAGCCGGCGGTCACGAACGCCTCGCACCACGCGGGCAGCGCCGGCTCAGTGGCGCGGTAGTGCGCCAGCAGCCGGCGAATCCGGCGTAGCACCTCTGGCGCCTCGTCCACGGTCCGCTCGGCGGCCAGCAACTCCACCGCCCGGGCGCCCATCTCGTCGGTGAAGCGGCGGCTGCCGAGCAGCAGCAGCGAGTCCTCCACCGCCGTCAGCGCGACCGCCGCGCTGGCCCGCTGCGCCCAGACCACACGGCGCAGCCGCTGCTCCAGCACCTGCTCGACGGTGACGCCGACATAGCTCAGCTCGATCAGCGAACGCTGGTGGCGGTCGATCGCCAGGTCCCAGCTCTCCTGGATCGACCGCTCCCCCAGACGGCGCTGGCCCATGATCGGGCGGACGGCCCCCTCGGGAAGCAGGTAGCGCAGCCTCCACAGCAGGTCCGAGCAGGAGGCCAGGTCCGGGTTGGCGGCGAGGTCGAGCAGCGCCCGCTGGATGGTGCGCTTGTCCAGCGCCAGCCCGAGCGGGGCGAGCCGGTCGTAGACGTCGCGAGCCAGGGGCGGGAGGGCCTCGTAGCCGACCTGGCCGATGCGGTCGCCGCCCAGCAGGATCCCGCACAGGCGGCGCACGTCGCGCCGGCCCGGCACCACCTCCTTCTGAATGCAGGTGACGGCCGCGTCGGCGAAGTCGTAGGGCGTCGGGCGGGTCCGGTTGCGCAAGCCGGCGAGCAGGATCGAGGTCTCGAACACGGCGATCGCGTCCGCTGTGCTGGCCAGGTAGCCGTTGCGTCGGGCCAGCCTGACGACGTCGACGCACCACCCGAGCAGCTCGGCCTCGTCGGGCTCGTCGAGCGGCGGCGGGCTCGACAGGAAGCCAGACAGCCGGTCGGCGACCGCCGCGGACCGCTCGGACGGCGCAGGCGCCGCTCGCGCCGCGGGCGCCGCGGGCGCTGGGGGCGCCGGCGCCCGTTTGCGCGCCGGCTTCTTCGCGCCGCCGTTCTGGCCCATCTGGCCTTCGAGCCGGAACGGCGTGACCCCGCGGCGGGCCAGCGCCTTCTTCCAGGTGGCCGCCGCGATCGACACCGAGCCGGAGGCGAGCCCGAACTGGGCCTCGATGGCGGAGTGGCTGGAGGGAATCAGCCCGTAGAGCCAGCGAGTGGCGGTCCGCGGGCCGAAGTCACAGGACTTGACGGCTGCCTCAGAGCCGAACTGCTCCACTCGGCTGGCCGCGTGGAAGGCGCC
>JBEDUQ010000389.1:0-5766 GCA_040414855.1 Actinomycetota bacterium | reverse complement strand
CACCAGGCCCCGGAAGCTCCCCGAACGGCGGGCGTTGTGCTCGGCCACCTCTTGGAACACCCGGCGGCGGATCAGCTCGCGAAGCGCCAGCCGCTCCTCGAAGATCTCCAGCGCCCATGTGTCGGGCCGCCCGCCCGCGGGCGCCCTGTCGACGATCGCCAACGTCACCATGCGCTGAAGTCTAGCCTCCGCCCCCGACACCGCATGCACCGGCCGCCCGGGGCGGGCCATGCGAGCCCAGCCCCGCAACCTGGACCCGGGCGGGCGGCGCCGACCCGCGGCCGGGGCCGCCTTGCTCGACGGCATACGGGCCATCGAGCTGACCGATTGACGATGACCTAGCCGGGTTCCGCGAGCCCTTCCCGTGAGAGGTCGCCGCGCGTCCTGTCGGTCCCCACCTGGCGCCACAAGGTCACGCCCACGGCGACCAGAACGACCATGAACACCATCAGCCCGGCCAGCACCGCCAGGAACGCCGAATCGGCGCCAAGGACCAGCAGGTTTCCCGCGAAGACCAGCACCGAGCTGGCCAGGCTCGCCCATCCGACCCACCGCGCATAGACGCCACCGGCCAGGATCGCGGCCCCGAGGGTGCCGAGATACACGCCCATCGCCATGAACGCACCGAAGAACAGGGCATCCGCAAGATCGCTGGTGGAGGCGAAGACGGCGAGCTGCGCGGGCCTTTCTGCCGGGCCGGCCGAGGTCCAGGCGACGGCGACGTCCTTGAGGATCGCTCCAGTCACCACCGCCCCCGAACCGAGGGCGGCCAGCAGGACGAGGAACGGCTGACCGAGGTCCGCCCAGGCCCTCGCCGGCCGGTTGGCGAATCCCCGGCCGACGACGGTCAGCGCCCCCACCGCCAGCAGCAGGCCGATGAGGTCGAGTAGCCGGTCGAACGTCCAGATGCCGTTGCCGGCGACCACCTGGATCGCCGCGAGCGGCTCCTCGGGGCGGTCGGGTTCGAGCAGCGTCGCGGCGACCTGCGCGATCGCCCCGGCTACCGCGGCGACCGCGGCGATCCGCGTGGTCCATCGGTGATTCGACATCGCACCCTCCTCTACGCATCCAGTGGCGGACGGTCGGCGTCGGGAACTCGAGCCCCGCCGAGCCACGAGCACCATGCCGGGGGCTGTTCGGGTGGCGTTAAGGTGTGCCTCGGGAACGGCTCGGGAACGCCGCTGTCAGGCGCCTTCGGCCGCGGGGAACGGCGCGGCGGGGACCTCGAGCTCCACCATCCGTGCCGCGTAGGTGCTGTACTGGCGTCGCGCCTCGCCGTGGCGACCGTCGCGGGCCAAGGTCGCGACCAGGCCGAGATGCGCCCGCTCGTCGAAGGGGTCCTTCTCCAGGATCCTGAGGTAGTAGCGCACGGCGGCGTCGTGGTCGCCGGCGGAGGCGGTGATCTCGGCGAGCGCCCGCGCCACCGACACGTACGCCGCACGGGCCTCCTCCCGCAGCCGCTCAGCCCACTCCTCGTAGCGGTCCTCTTCCAGGAAGTCGCCCGCGTAGGACTCCTCGGCCGCCTGGAGCGTGGCCCTGGCGCGGTCGGCGCCGTCCCGGTGCCCGGCGAGCCCCTCCGCCGCCAGGCTCAGGAACCGTTCGACGTCGACAGGCACGTTGGCCAGGTCGAGCCGGAGCGAGTCCTTGTCCGCCACGATGAACCGCTCGGGCGGATGCCGCTTGCCGGGGTCCAGCACCGCTCTGGCCGTGGCCAGGGCCACCGACAGGCGGCGGCTCACCGGCTCCGGATCCTCGTCCGGCCACAGGGTGTCCATGAGGTAGAGCCGAGGGGTGGCGCGTCCCCGTCGGGCCACGAGGATCTTCAGGAGCGTCCTCGCCTTCTTGGACTGCCAGGCGGTCGCCGGCACCGGCTGGCCGCCGCGCAGGACGCGGAACGCGCCGAGGCAGCGGATGGTCACGTCCGTCTGCTCCCCGGCGGGCGACGGCGTCCCCAGCACGAGCCGTCTGGCAAGCTGCTGGAGCCGCGACCGCAGGGGCTGGAACGCGAGCGCGACCAGGGCCGTGGCCAGGACGGCGAGGACGACGTTCGACCCGGCGCTCCGCCCGACGGCCGTCCCGATGCCGACAACGACCGTCAGGTACACGGCGGTGATGAACCCGAGCAGGCCCGCGAGCACGATCGCCCTGCCGATGACCAGGTCGATGTCGTAGAGCCGGTACCGGAGGATGGCGATCGCCGCCGCGATCGGGATGCCGGCAAGCGACGCGAGGAACAGGTCGCCGCTGTCGATCCAGGCGGCGCCCGTCAGTTCGACGACGTCGGCGAGACCCGATCCGACGACGACCACGAACCCGGCGAGGGCCAGCCACTTGAGCTGGCGCCGCTCCACCCCGTCCGCCCGGCGGAACCGGACGACCAGGGAAGCGATCGCGGCGACGACCGCGATCGCGAGGAGCGGGCTGCCGACGCCCTCCATCGCGCGGAAAGCTTCGCCGCCGCGCACGCCGAAGGGGTTGACCACCGTCGGCGCCTCGGTCAGCGGACCCGGTGCGAGCGCCCTGGCGAGAAAGGTCGAGACCGAGCCGACCGCCGCGACCAGCACCACAACCCGCCAGTGCCTGCCGGGCAGCCGTCCGTTCGGGAACAGCAGGAAGAGCAGTGCAAGCACGGCGAACGCCGGGATCCACACCCAGTTCAGGATCCAGGCCGCCAGCGATTCGAGGGTGAGCGCGCCGGGCTCCGCGCCGGGCGCCTGGTGGGTGAAGGCCCCCAGCGAGCCGACCAGCTCCCAGGTCAGGCCCTCGGCGAGCAGCAGCCAGCCGATCGGGTGCCGCGGCTGGCGGGACGCGACCAGCGCCCCCGCCGTGGTGAAGGCGAGCACCTCCACGGCGAGCGGCAGTTCGACGCCAAGGGGCGAGCGGGGAGCGGCGTGGACGGCGTCCCGCCATACCACCACCGCGGCCACGACCACGGAGAGGACCCAGAGGAGGAGGATCGCCGCCGCGAGGGCGTGGTCCGTCGTGGTCCGAGCCCGCCTCGCAGCCCCAGCGGTCGGACCGCCTCCGCCCTGCTCCCCAGCGATCACCGAGGTAGCCACCGTTCCGTCAGCAGCCCGAAGGCGCAGCTCTGCCGGTCGTGAGTCTACCGTCGCCAGCACATCGTCCGATACGCCCGCAAGAGAAAACCCGGCCCACGAGGAGCCGGGTGGTATGTGACGTGCAGTATAGCCCGTCAGCGGTGGGCGTGGAGCCACACCGGCTGGAGGCCCGAGCCCATGTCCCAGCGGGCTGAAACGCGGTTGCACGCACCGATAGGGTGCTGTTCGCGAGGGACGGGGGAGCGTGGGACCGAGGATGGGGCGAGGTGCGGTGGATGGCGGGCGATGGCGGAGCTCTGGCGGGGCGGGTCGCGCTGGTGACGGGCGTGAGCCGGCGGATCGGCATCGGCTTCGCGGTCGCGAGCCGGCTCGGCGCGATGGGCGCGGACCTGCTGGTGCACTCTTGGGCGGCGCATGACGCCGAGCAGCCTTGGGGCGCCGACCCGGGCGGCGTCGAGACCGTGCTCGCCGAGCTGCGGCGGGCGGTGCCGACCAAGGTCGAGCACGTGGCCGCGGACCTCGCCGACGCGGCGGCGCCGGAGCAGGTCATTGCGGCCGCCCATGACGCCTTCGGGCACCTCGACGTGCTGGTGTGCAACCACGCGCGGTCGAGCTCGCGGCGGCTGGGGGAGCTGACCGCCGCCGAGCTGGACCTGGCCTATGCGGTCAACACGCGGGCGTCCCTGCTGCTGGTCCAGGAGTTCGCGAGGCGGCACGACGGGCGGCCCGGCGGTCGGGTGGTTCTGATGACCTCGGGTCAGGACCTCGGCCCGATGCCAGAGGAGATCCCGTACGCCGCCTCCAAGGGCGCGCTGCACCAGATCACCCCGACGCTCGCCGACGCCCTCGCCGACCGGAGAATCACCGTGAACTGTGTGAACCCCGGCCCGGTCGACACCGGCTACGCCTCTGGCGAGGCGCACGCGCGGGTCGCCAGCGCCTTCCCGTCCGGCCGCTGGGGCCAGCCCGACGACCCGGCGC
Organism: Actinomycetota bacterium; assembly: GCA_040414855.1. Classification (GTDB taxonomy): domain Bacteria; phylum Actinomycetota; class CALGFH01; order CALGFH01; family CALGFH01; genus DASVXQ01. The sequence goes on along the minus strand of JBEDUQ010000389.1, from coordinate 1,726 downwards.
GGCTGATCGCCTGGCTGGCAACCGACGACGCCCGTTGGATCACCGGACAGGTCATCAATTCCGAGGGCGGCTTCCGCCGCTGGGCGTGATCTCCACCAAGGCGTGGGGGTTCGGCAGGGACGTCGCCGGGCGGCTACTGTAGGGCCGATGCGGATCGCGACCTGGAACGTGAACTCGGTCAAGCAGCGGGTGCCCCGGTTGCTCCCGTGGCTCGACCAGCGGCGGCCTGACGTGGTCTGCCTCCAGGAGACCAAGCTCGGCAACGAGGCGTTCACCAAGCTCCTCGGGGACGACCTGGCCAGCCGCGGTTACCAGCTGGCGTTGCACGGCGAGACCCAGTGGAACGGCGTGGCGGTCCTTTCCAAGGTCGGGCTGGACGACGTGGTGACCGGTTTCGCCGGCGAGCCTGGGAACCCGCGACCGGAGACGCGAGCGGTCGCGGCGACCTGCTCCGGTATCCGGGTGTACTCCATCTACGTGCCGAACGGGCGGATTCCGGAGTCCGACCACTACCAGTACAAGCTGCGCTGGCTGGAGGCACTGCGTCAGGTGCTCGGCGGCCCCGCGGACGACCTGATCGTCTGCGGGGACATGAACATCGCGCCCACCGACGACGACGTGTTCGACCCCGAGGCCTACGTCGGCCAGACCCACGTCACCCCGAAGGAGCGGGCGGCGCTGGGGAAGCTGGAGGCGCTCGGCCTCCACGACATCGTCCGGGAGCGCTGGCCCACGGAGCGGGTGTTCACCTACTGGGACTACCGCGCCGGCATGTTCCACCGCGACCTCGGGATGCGGATCGACCTGGTCCTCGCCTCCGGCCCGGTCGCCGGCCGGGTCAGCGCCGCCTGGGTGGACCGGCAGGCGCGGAAGGGGAGCGGGCCCAGCGACCACGCGCCCGTGATCATCGACCTCGACGAGGCGCCGGACGGGGACATCGGGCCGGTCGTGCCGCCGCCGTCGGCGCCGGTGCTGGAGCGGGGCTCGGCCAAGCTGCCCCAGGGGCGCTCGCCCGAGTAGCTCCCCGCAGCCAACGGCGGGCCGGGCACACACCCTCATCCGTGCACCTCAGGACGCCGTTCGCGGTTTCACCCGGGTGAAGCGGCCCGCAGGTGAGGACGACCGCGCCGACTCCTGTGAGACTGGCGAGAACCCGCCGGCCACGCGAATGGAAAGGAGCGGGCATGACGGACAGCAACTACCTTCGGGACTCGCTCAGGGCGATCGGCACGCCGGACGTGCGGACCTGCACGCTCTGCGGTGTGCTGATCCCACGCTCCTGGTCGGAGTCGCACGACGGCTTCCATGCGGCCGACTACGAGCAGTTCAATCCAGAGCGCCAAGGCGTCTCGGCCGAGATCTGCGAGCGCTGCGGGGTCCTCGTCAACCGCGAGTACGAGATTGTGCACGACCGGGTCCACCAGGCGGACTACCAGCCGTTCGGCCCGGGGACCGAGGCCGAGTCGTGCAAGCTGTGCGGCATCCTGATCGGCCGCAACTACCAGGCCGCGCACCTCGAGAACCACGGATAGGCGGGGGATCGTCCCGCGGGATGCCCAGTATCCTCGCGGCATGCGTTTCGAGAAGCGGCTCCGCGACGGGATCGAGGACGGTTCGATCACCGTGGCGTTCCGGCGCTGGAACCGGCGGCAGGTGGTCGCCGGCAACCGCTACCGGACCGGGATCGGCATGGTCCAGATGGACGCCGTCGACCGGGTCGACCCGG
>JBEDUQ010000388.1:0-19166 GCA_040414855.1 Actinomycetota bacterium | reverse complement strand
CGCTGGTCCGCCGCCGAGGCCGCCGGGGCCTTCGGCGCGCTGCCGGCCCTGCTGTTGTACGGCTCGTGCCTCGGCCTCGGCTTCCACCTGCTCCAGACCCGCCACCGGGGCCCGGCCTGGGCAGTGGTCGGTCAGCCGCTGGTGGCCTCGTTCGGCCTGCTGGTGACCCTGCTGATGACGGTCCTGCTCGTCCTCGCGGGAGCCTGAGCGCCGGCAGAGCCCGCCGGGGGCAGAGCTGAGCCGATGTGCCCGCGCCCGTGTGCCCGGCGCCCGTCCCCGCCCCGTCCCCGCCTCGGCTCGTCCCGCCTCGGCCCGTCCCCGCCCCTACCCGCCCCGCCCCTACCGCTGGAAGAGCTGATAGAAGGGCGGGAACGTGCCGATCAGACCGACGCCGAGCAGGGCCATGGCGACCAGGAAGCCCTTGAACAGGCTCAGCTCCCGGTCGCGCAGCCGGGCGTGGAGGTTCACCCAGGCGATCAGGTAGATCAGCGCGGCGACGGTCGCCTCGCCGGTGAGCGGGCCCGACGGCGCGTAGAGGGTCAGGAAGTCGGCGAAGCCGCTGACCGCCGCGGCGACCACCGTGCAGACGCCGAGCGCCGCACAGCCCACCCCGGCGGCGACGATCGCCGCGACGATGCCGCCGTTCGGCTCCAGCTCCTCCAGCTCCTCGGCCGGCTCCTCCGCCAGGGGCTCGGCGTACGGGCCCTGGTCGCCGGCGCCGTGGTCGCGGCCGCCGCGCGGGTCGTCCCAGGCGCCCGCGCGTCGCTCGGCGAAGTATCCGTCCCCGTCCACGCCGCCGGCCCTCATGCCCGCACGCTGATCTCGCCCTGCATCATCTGGAGGTGGTACTTGCACCAGAACCGGTAGCTCCCGGCCTGCGGGGCGGTGAAGCGGATGGTGGTGACCTTGCCGACCTTCAGGTTGGTGTTGACCCTGGCGGCCTGGAACATCAGGTTGTGCTGCATGTAGTCGCGGTTGGCGACCTCGAGGGTGACCTTCTGGCCGGCCTTCAGCAGCAGGTTGCCCGGCTTCCACTGAAACACCGTGTCGGTCGGGCCGACCGGGTCGACGCGGATGTCGAGGACCCCGTCGCGGGGCGCGACCGGCGGAGTGTCCGGGGCGGTTCCGTGGTCGTGCCCGCCGGCCGCCCGCTGCCCGGCGGCGGCGGGGGAGAGCGCGGGCTTGGGCTTGGACGACGCGCTGCAACCCGCCAGGCAGAGGATCGCCGTGACGAGGAGCGCGGCCACCGGAAGAGCTTGGCGTCGCCGCATGCGGGGGACCTCACTGGGGCGAGAGGGCGGAACCAGGTGAGAACTCACCGGGTGCCCGGCCGATTCCCGTCGCGGGGCGAACGGCCGGCACGCCAGCGCGGTCCGGCCGACTACTCTTGGTACCGACAGCGGTGCTTTAGGGAGGATCGGACATGCTTTGGGACATCTTGGACCAGGGCGAGCCGGACGCGGCGGCCGTGGTCGTGCCCGGCGGGCCGCGGCTGACCTACCGCCAGCTCGGCGAGGAGGTCCGGCGCGGTGCCGGTGCGCTCGCGGGACTCGGCCTGGGTCGCGACCGGGCGATCGGGATGGTGTTCGAGAACGGCCCCGAGGCGATCGTGCTGTTCCTGGCGGCAGCGGCGGTCACGGCCGCGGCTCCGCTGAATCCCGGCTACACCGAGTCGGAGCTGCGCTTCTACCTCGACGACGTCGACGCGGGCGCGCTGATCGTGCCGCCGGGCGGCGCCCCGGCCGCGCGGGCGGCGCGACCCGACGGCGCCGTACTGGTCGAGGCCGCCATCGGCGAGGACGGCAGGCTCAGCATCGAGGCCGAGGGCCGGCCGCTGGCGCCGACGCCGCTCGAGGAGCCGAGCGGCGACGACGTCGCCCTGATGCTCCACACCAGCGGGACCACCGGCCGGCCCAAGCGGGTGCCGCTGCGCCACCGCAACCTCACCGCCTCGACCGGCAACATCGCCGCGACCTACCGGCTCGGCCCCTCGGACGTCTCCCTCTGCGCGATGCCGCTGTTCCACGTCCACGGCCTGCTGGCGTCCGCGCTGTCGACGCTGGCGAGCGGCGGGACGCTGGTGGTGCCGGCGCCGTTCAACCCGCTCGGCTTCTGGCAGCTGATGCGCGAGCACCACCCGACCTGGTACTCGGCGGTGCCGACCATCCACCGTATGGTGCTCGCCCGCGCCAGGGACGAGCGGCCGGCGGGCGCCGAGTCGCTGCGCTTCGTCCGCTCGTGCAGCTCCGCGCTGTCGCCGGAGCTGATGGCCGAGATCGAGCAGCGGCTCGGCGCGCCGGTGCTGGAGGCCTACGGGATGACCGAGGCGTGCCACCAGATCGCCTCCAACCCACTCCCGCCGGCGGCGAGGCAGCCCGGCTCGGTGGGCGCGGGCACCGGGGTCGAGCTGGCGGTGCTCGACGACCACGGCGTCCGGCTGGACGCGGGCACACCCGGCCAGGTGGCGATCAAGGGCCCCAACGTGATCGACGGCTACGCCGCCAACCCCCAGGCCAACGCCGAGTCGTTCACCGGCGGCTGGTTCCTCACCGGCGACCAGGGCGTGCTCGACGAGCGCGGCTATCTGACCCTGATCAGCCGCATCAAGGAGCTGATCAACCGCGGCGGCGAGAAGATCTCGCCGCGGGAGGTCGACGAGGTGCTGCTGCGGCACCCGGCGGTGGCCGAGGCGGTCGCGTTCGGGAGCCCGCACCCCACCCTCGGCGAGGAGGTCGTCGCCGCGGTCGTGCTTCGCGGCGAGGCCAGCGAGCAGGACCTGCTCGCCTACTGCCGAGAGCAGCTCGCCGCCTTCAAGGTGCCGCGCAAGCTCCACATCGTCGACCAGATCCCGCGCACCGCCACCGGCAAGGTGCAGCGGCGCAAGGTCGCCGAGGCGATCGGGGCCGACCGGTGAGGTTCGCCGTCGTCGGCGCCGGTGCCACCGGCGGCTTCCTCGGCGGCCTCCTGGCCCGCGCCGGCCATGACGTGACCCTGGTCGCCAGAGGCGCGCACCTGGAGGCGATGCGCCGGGACGGCCTGCGGGTCCGCACCGCCGACGGCGGCGAGTTCACGGTGCGGCCGCGCTGCACCGACGACGTCGGCGCGGTCGCCGGCGCCGAGGTGGCGTTCCTCGCGGTCAAGGCGCACGCGGTGGCGGCCATGGCGGAGCGGCTGGGCGCGGCGGTCGGGCACGACGGGACCCTGGTCACGCTCCAGAACGGGATCCCGTGGTGGTACTTCGAGCGGCTCGGCGGCCCGCTGGACGGCACCAGGCTCGAGACCGTGGACCCCGGCGGGGTCATCGCCGGCCACGTCGACCCGCGCGCGGTCGTCGGCGCCGTGACCTACCCGGCGACCCGGATCGTCGAGCCGGGCGTGGTCGAGCACGTCGAGGGCACCCGGTTCAGCATCGGCGAGCTGGACGGCAGCCGCTCCGAGCGCTGCCGGGCGATCTCCCGGGCGCTGGTCGAATCGGGTCTCAAATGTCCGGTCCGCACCGACATCCGCAAGGACCTCTGGCTGAAGCTGATCGGCAACGCGGTGTTCAACCCGCTGAGCGCGCTCACTCGCGCCTCGCTCACCGCGATCGCCACCGACCCCGGCACGCGCGAGCTGGCGCTGGCGATGATGCGCGAGGCGGTGGCGGTGGCCGAGGCGGTCGGGGTCCAGCTCGACCTCACCGTGGAGCAGCGGCTGGAGGGCGCGGCCGGGGTCGGCGAGCACAAGACCTCGATGCTCCAGGACGTCGAGTCGGGCCGCCCGCTGGAGATCGACGCGCTGGTCGGCGCGGTGGTCGAGATCGGGCACCTGGTCGGGCTGGAGCTGGCGAGGCTGGAGACCGTCTACGCCTGCGTGAAGCTGCTGGACACCACGCTCAGGAAGGCCTGAGCGCGGAGCTGCCGGAGGTCGAGCCCTGGCTCCCGCCGCCGCTGGTGCTGGAGCCGCCGCTGCCGCTGGAGCCGCTGGAGCCGCTGGAGCCCCCGCCCGATCCGGTTCCGGTGCTGGACCCTCCCATGCCGCCGCCCCCGCCGGTGGTGCTGCCGCCGCCGGCGCCTGTGGCGGCGGACCCAGGGGTTGTGGTCCCACCGGTCGTCCTGCCACTGGCGGCATGGCGCGACCCTCCGGTGCCGCTGGTGCCCGGCGGTGCGCTGGTGCTCGTCGACGTGGTGCCGTTGGTGCTGCTCGGCGGCGCGGTGGTGCTGGGCGGGCTCGTCGTCGAGCTTGGCGGGCTGGTTGTGGTCGGCGGATGTGTGGTCTTGGTGCTGGGCGGAGAGTTGCTGGTGGTGGTGCCTTGGCCCATCGGCGCCGTGCTGCTCGGCGGGGTCGCCGGAGCTTGGGCGCGACTGGGAGGCGGGAGCGTGACCTTGGGCCTGGTGGTCGGCGTGCCACTGGTCGCCGGCGGCGCGGTCGAGTGGGGTGGCGTGCTGGTCGCGGTCGCCTCAGCGGCCTGCCTGGGCGCGGTGAGCAAGCCCACGACGCTGCCGCCGATCGCGCCGATCAGCACCGCCACGAGAATGCTCACCCATTTCCGGGCAGCGACGTAGCGCACTGGACTCAAACGCGTCGCACCCCCCGGTTCGACCCTCCTGAACACGATGATATGCGCAAGCGCCGGGGTGTGCCCGAAGATTCTGGAGCCGATGGGACGCGGCCACACGACCTGAGACACGACCTCAGGCGAGACGAACGGCAGGCGGAGATGGGGGAAATGACTAGAACGGGGTTGGAGCGGTGGCGGGCGGACCTCGAGGCGTGGGCGATCCCCGAGGAGATCCTGACGCGGGCGCCGGAGAACCCGTGGGGGTTCCCGGTCGGGATGTTCCGGGCCAGGGCCGACCATGCCCGCGTCCGCGAGCCCAACCCGTCCAACCTGGAGGCGCTGCGCTGGCTCCCCGAGGGCGGCACCGTGCTCGACGTCGGCGCCGGCGGTGGCGCGGCCAGCCTGCCGCTCGCCGGTCGCGCCGGACGCATCGTGGCGGTCGACGAGTCGGCCGGGATGCTCGAGGCGTTCCTGGCGGCCGCCGCCCAGGCCGGGGTGGACGCCGAGGCGGTGCACGGGAGCTGGCCCGAGGTGGCCGGCGAGGTCGAGCCGGCCGACGTGGTGGTCTGCAACGACGTCCTCTACAACGTCCAGGAGCTGGGGCCGTTCGCGCTGGCCCTGGGCGACCACTCCCGCCGGCGGGTGGTCGTGCAGCTCACCGCGCGCCATCCGCTGGTCCCGACGGGCCGGCTCTGGCGGCGCTTCCACGGGATCGAGCGGCCCGAGGGGCCCAGTGTCGACGACGCCATGGAGGCGCTCGGCGAGTTGGGCCTGGCGGTCGAGCGGCGCGACTGGACCACCACCGAGGCCGGCAGCTTCCAGCGCTTCGACGACCAGGTCGCGTACACGCGCCGGCGCCTGTGCCTGACTCCCGACCGCGACCCCGAGGTCGCCGAGGCGCTGCGCCCGCTCACGGTCCGCGACGCCGTCGGCTACCGCGTCGGCCCGCTCGAGCGCCCGGTGAGCACCCTCTCCTGGCCAGGCACGGCGCCGTAAACCCCGTGCCCCTCGGAGATCCCGGGGGGCACGGCAGCGGAACGCTCTTGACCTTGGGCGGTGCGGGGGGGAGCGGGTTCCCCCCACACCGAATCAGTTCCTGGTCACTCGTCGTTGAAGACCTGGAGCTCGGAGGCGCGGATGATGGTGCCCTGGGCGCTGCCGGCGACGCAGTCGGTGACGTTGCCGGGGTCGTTGTCCTGGTCCACGCGGAACGCCGGCGTACCGGTGCACTGGTTGGTGACCACGCGCAGGCGCAGGAAGCTCGCCCGCTCGTCGCCGACGTTGAACGAGCGCATGATCAGGTTCGGCGCGACCGGCCGCGGCGCGGCGGCCGGGAACGCGTCCTTGGCGCTGGTGAAGATCAGCTTGAACTGGCTGTCCTGCGAGCAGTCGACGGTCTTGCTGACCGTGCAGCCGAGCAGCTCGAACTGACGCAGTGCCGAGAAGCGGCTCTGGCCGCCGGTGTCGCCACCGGGGTCGGCCGGGTTGGCCGGGCGCAGCAGCGCGCTGACCTGGACGCGGTTGAACCCCTGCGCGACCTTCGACGGGTCGAGGCGGACCGTGACCTGCTTGCCGGCGACGTCACCGCTCAGCGAGGCCCAGTTGGTCCCCTCGGTGTCGTCGATCAGGCGCGCCTGGTTGACGCCGTCGCCGCTGGCGGTGGCGCCGTTGGCGCTGGAGGCCAGGTTTCTGGCCAGGTGCAGGTTGAACCTGGTGGTGTGCCCGGCGCGGATGGTCGCGCGCACCCGCGTGTCCCCGTGGCCTGGGGCGGTGATGACGAAGTCGTAGGTTCGGGGACCATCTGGAGGGTGTCGCCGAGCGGGGTGGCCGGGTCGCTGTCGGCGGCCGGGGTGACCCGTGCCTCGTACTGGCCGACGAACAGGCTCGCGTTGGTGACGTCGTTGCCCTGCTCGTCCCTGGGCGCGAACTCGATGGTGCCCTCGGTCGCGAATTGGGAGGTCCAGTCGCCGACCGGCTGGGTGTCGGCACCGTTGATGGTGCTGGCGTGCTCGCCGAAGCCGCGGGCCGCGAACGCGTTCCAGATCAGGTCCTGGTTGGCGCCGCCGAACCGCATCTGGTCGGCCGCGAGCATGGCGTCGCGGGAACCAAGCATTGTCACGCTGGACTGCGACAGCAGCCAGCCGTCGTAGACGAGCTGGATCCAGCGGCGGTTGCCTGGGCACTGGTCGGCGGTGAGCTTGCCGTCGGCGCAGTCCTGCTGGAGCTTGCGGTCGCTGGAGGGGAAGGTGGCGTCGTAGCGGCGGTTGAAGGCCGCGCGCACGTCGAAGTTGGTCGCGTTCCAGATCTCGCCGTCCGCGTGGACCTCCGGCCCGGTCAGGTCGAAGCCGATGTCGGAGAAGTTCAGCGGGCTGTCATCCAGCGAGTAGTCGCGGATCCCGATGGTCTTGTTGCCGGTGACGTAGGCGCCGACCGCGAACGGGTTCTCGCCGTCGACCGGGACGTAGCGGTTCTCGTGGAGGTACTCGGTGGCGTCGAGGTCCGACCAGGACTCGCCCATGGAGCCGCCCTGGAAGGTCTGGAGCCCGGTGTCGGGCTTGACCTGTTTCCGGATGGAATGGGGGATCCGCTGGAACGGGTGACCCTGCCGGCGAGCCCGGCTTGGGCTCGCTAGACTCCGGCCATGCGCTTGGCGACCTGGAGCCTGGGCTCCCTCGATGCGCGACTGCCTCGCGTGCTCGACCTGCTCGAGCGCCACCGGCCGGACGTGCTGCTGCTCCAGGAGACCAGGACCGCCGCGGGCACCGCGCCGCCGGCCGCGCTGACCGCGGCCGGCTACACGATGGTCGGGTACGGTACCGGCCACTGGACCGGGGTGGCGCTGCTCGCCGGCCCCGGGCGGGCGCCGCTCGACGTGCGGACCGGGCTGGCCGGCGAGCCTCGGCCCGAGGAGGCGCGCTGGCTGGAGGCGACCGTCGGCGGCATTCGGGTGGTGACCGCGGACGTGCCCGAGGGCGGCGCGGCCGGCAGTGCCGGCTTCGAGGAGAAGCTGGCCTTCCTGGACGCCGCCGCCGCGCGGGTCGCCGCGCTGCGCAACCGCCCCCTGGTGGTCGCGGGCGATTTCAAGGTCGCCCGCACCGACCTCGACGTCGAGGACCCCGAAGGCCTGGAGGGTCTCGAGGGCTTTGAGGGAGGCGCCTTGCGGGCCACCTGCGCCACCCCGGCGGAGCGGGAGCGGCTCGGCCGGCTGCTCGAGCGCGGCCTGGTCGACGCCTGGCGCGACCTCCACCCGGATGGGCCGGGCTACACCTGGTGGGACCGGCGGGCCGGCGGGCCCGCTGAGCCGGTCCGCGGCGGGGCGGGGATGCGGGTCGACCTCGCCCTGCTCGCCCGTCAGCTCGGGCCGCGGCTGCTCGACTGCGAGCTCGACGGCCGCTACCGCACCGGTTCGAGCCCGTCCGACCACGTTCCGTTGCTGCTCACCCTCCGAGAGTGACCGCGGCGTGCGAATTCGCGCGCATTTCGCTCGGAGCCGCCAGTCCTGAAAAGATCACGCCCGGATCAACGTCCCGAAGTGCCTGTCCACCTCCGCCACCCGCTGGTCGAGACCAAAGCTGAGCGGGCGGAGGCTGCGGCCGGACCTGAGGAGCTCGACATGGAGACGCGCACGTGGATTCCCACCGAGCCGGCGGCCGGCGGGGGTCCGGAGCAGCGGGCGGTCCGCTTCACGGAGCGGGTCGCCGACGGCAGGGCCAGCGTCCGGCGGGTCTCGCGCGAAGAGCTGCCGGCCGCGGTCGAGGACGCCTTGGCCGCCAGGGGCGCGCAGCGGGTGGTGGTCCCCGCCGACCTGCCGGTCGAGTGGCGCCCGGCGGGCGCCGAGCTGCTGGTCGACGGCGAGCTGGGCGGCGACGTGCTCGACGCCGCCGACGGGGTGCTGACCGGGTGCGCGCTCGGGATCGCCGAGACCGGCACAATCGTGCTCGACGGCGGCGCGCGCCAAGGGCGTCGCGCGATCAGCCTGCTGCCCGACTACCACCTCTGCGTGGTCGAGGCCGAGCAGATCGTCGGCACCATCTCGGAGGCGATCGCCGCGCTCGACGACGCGTCCAGGGAGCGGCGCCCGATCACCTTCGTGTCCGGCCCGTCGGCCCACCCGGAGCTGGAGCTGAGCCTGGTCGAGGGCCTCCACGGCCCGCGCAGCCTCGAGGTGCTGGTGGTCGGCTGAGGCGAGGCCGAGCCGCCGCCCCGAGCAGACTAGGCCGAGCCCTCGCGGCGGCGGGCGACCGCCAGCAGCGCGGCGACCAGGAGCGCGCCGCCGGCGCCGATCGGGACCCAGTCGCCGAAGCGATCGAAGACCGTGCGCTCGCTCGACAGCTGCACCGGGACGACCACCGCGCCGCGATAGCTGGTGGGCTGCCAGGCGAGCATGCGGCCGCTCGGGTCGAACGCGGTCGAGACCCCGGCGATCGACGACTGCACCACCGGCCTGCCGGTCTCGACCGCGCGAACGGCCGCCAGGGCGGCGTGCTGCTGCGGCCCCCAGGTCTGCTGGAAGGTGGTGGTGGCGCTCTGGATCACGATCAGGTTGGCGCCCATCCTCGCCAGGTTCCGCGACATGTCGGGGAACGCCGACTCGAAGCAGATCAGCGGCCCGAACTGGAACCCGTCGGTCTGCATCAGCACCAGGTGCTTGCCGTTGTGCCGGTTGACCGGCGCCGCCTTGGTGAAGCGGTCGACCCAGCCGAGCACCGGCCGGGCGGGGATGTACTCGCCGAAGGGCACCAGCCGCATCTTGTCGTAGCTGGCCACCGCGCCGTCGGGCCCGATCAGCAGCGAGTTCTTGTAGATGCCGCCGGTCTCCCTGCGCGCGTCGACGTTGGCGAGCAGGTCGGCGCCGGTCGCCTTGACGAGGTTGCGCATGGTGGCGACGTCCGCCGGGTTGGTGGCCGGGTCGCGGCCGACGCTCGACTCCGACCAGACGATCAGGTTCGGGTGGCTGCCGCGCAGGCCCATGGTGGCGGAGACGCTGGCCGCCAGGCGCGGCTGCACCGGGTCGATCTTGCCCGGCTGCACCAGGCCGATGCGCACCGTCCTGCCGTTGTCGGGTGGCGCCGGGCGGAAGGCGGCCCAGGCCAGCGACAGCAGCAGGATGCCGCAGACCGCGATCGCGCTGCCGGCCCTGACCCTCAGGGACACGCGCGGCGCGACCACCATCGCCACGCCGAGGTTGATCGCCATCAGCACGAAGGTGACCAGCCAGACCCCACCGAGCGACGCCAGCGCCAGGATCGGGCGGTTGTTCCACTGGCTGGCCCCGAGCAGCGCCCACGGACCGCCGAGCGCGCTCCAGGAGCGGACCACCTCGCCGAGCACGAACACGCTCGGGATCAGCAGCAGCCCGAGCGCGACCCGCCCGAAGTCCACGGGTCTGGCCGCCTCCCAGCGCCGCACCGGGCTGGCGCCGAGCAGCCACCAGATCAGCCAGCCCCACGGCAGCCACAGCAGCGCCAGGATCAGCGCCGCCGGGATCGCGAAGACCTTCGCCTGGGGGATCAGCCAGGAGTCGACGCTGAGGAAGAACCCGGAGCCGCCGAGCCATGCCCTGATCCCGGCCTCACTGCGGCTGGGCGCGCCGCGCACCAGCAGGATCAGCGGCACCACCCCGACGAAACCGAGCCACCACAGCGACGGCCGGGGGAATGCCAGCGCCAACGGCACCCCGAGCGCGAACGCGGCCAGGCGCCAGACCCAGTGCAGCGTGCCCGTCCGCTCCGCCCGCGTGAGCGAGGCGTCGGCGGTCCACCCCCGCAGGCGCGGGCTCAGTCGCCCGCCGACCTCCAAACCGTCCCCCCTTTGCCTCGGGGTCTCCTCAGAGGCTCATCGCCACGTACTTGAGGTCGAGGTACTCGTCGATTCCCTCGCGACCGCCTTCACGGCCGAATCCCGACGCCTTGACCCCGCCGAACGGCGCCGCCGGGTTGCTCACGATTCCCTGGTTGAGGCCGACCATCCCGGTCTGGAGGCCCTCGACGACGCGGAAGGCGCGCTTGAGGTCCCTGGTGTAGACGTAGGCGACCAGCCCGTACTCGGTGTCGTTGGCGGCCGCGACCGCCTCCCGCTCGCTGTCGAAGCTGCTGACTGGGGCGACCGGCCCGAAGATCTCCTCCCGCATCACCCTGGCGTCGCCGCTGACGCCGGCCAAGACGGTCGGCTGGTAGAAGTAGCCGCGGCCGTCGCCGGGCTTGGCGCCGACCACGGCGCGCGCGCCCCGGTCCAGGGCATCGCCGACCAGCTCGTCGACCTTCGAGCGGGCCGCCTGGTCGATCAGTGGGCCAACCTGGACGCCGTCCTCGGTTCCCCGGCCGACCTTCATCGCGCCCATGCGCTCGCCGAGCCGCTCGGCGAACTCGCCGGCGACCGGCGCGGCCACGTGGAAGCGGTTGGCGGAGGTGCAGGCCTCGCCGATGTTGCGCATCTTGGCGATCAGCGCGCCCTCGACCGCGGCGTCGAGGTCGGCGTCCTCGAAGATCAGGAACGGCGCGTTGCCGCCCAGTTCCATGGACACCCGCAGAAGCTGGTCGGACGCCTGCGCGACCAGCTGCCGGCCGATCTCGGTCGAGCCGGTGAACGACAGCTTGCGCAGTCGCGGGTCCTTGATCAGCGGCTCCATGGTGGCGCCGGACGAGGAGGTGGTGATCACGTTGAGCACCCCGCCAGGCAGCCCGACCTCCTCCATGATCTTGGCCAGCGCGAGCATCGACAGCGGCGTCTGCCTGGCCGGCTTCACGACCATCGTGCAGCCGGCGGCGACCGCCGGGCCGATCTTGCGGGTGCCCATCGCCATCGGGAAGTTCCACGGCGTGATCAGCAGGCACGGCCCGACCGGCTGCTTCATGGTGATCAGCCGCCCGACCCCGTTGGGCGCCACCGAGTAGCGGCCTTCGATGCGGACGGCCTCCTCAGAGAACCACCGGAAGAACTCGGCGGCGTAGGCGACCTCGGCCAGCGACTCGGCGACCGGCTTGCCCATCTCCAGGGTCATCAGCAGCGCCAGCTCTTCGCGCCGGGCGGTGATGGCCTCGTAGGCGCGGCGCAGCACCTCGCCCCGCTCCCGCGGCGGCGTGGCGGCCCACTCCGCCTGGGCGGCGACCGCGGCGTCGAGCGCGGCGCGGGCGTCCTCGACGGTGGCGTCGGCGACCTCGCGGAGGGTGTCCCCGGTGGAGGGGTCCTCGACGGCGAGCGTCCCGCCGCTGCTCGAATCGCGCCAGCTTCCGGCGACGTAGAGCCGGGTATCGATGGCGTCGACAACGGTTCGCTCGTCAATTGCGGTGCTCATCGCGCCTTGCCTCCTTGGGCGGCGGACCTCCGGCACTCTCAGCGTAGCGCGCCCTCGGGCACGCGCGAGCATCTCGAGGCTCTAGGAGCCGCCCGCCCAGACCCCCACGCGCCGGAACCGGAGCGGCACGTCGACCAGGATCAGCTCGGCGGCGCCGGCGGCCTCGCCCTGCTGGGGGCCGTCGCCGTGCCAGGTGGCGGCGATCTCGAGCGCGTCCTGACCGGTCACCTTGGCGGCGTCCCCGGTCGAGACCGGCACGCCGTCGAAGCTCGCGTCGCCCGCGATCAGATACGCGTAGACGCCGCGGCCCTCGCTGATCTCGTGGCGGACCGAGGCGCCCGGCCGCAGCCGCGACACCAGCACGCTGGCGTTCTGGTGGACCTTGACCGCCGACGGGCCGCCGCGCGGGCTGACCACCGGCAGCAGCCGGTCGGTGCGGTCCTCGGCGGTGAACACCTGCTGCTCGACCTCCGGCTCCAGGTCGGCGGTGTCGGGGAGGATCCAGATCTGGATGAAGCGCATCGGCTGGGCGTCCGAGGCGTTCTGCTCCGAGTGGTAGGCGCCCTTTCCGAGGGTCATGCGCTGCACCGACCCGGCCGGCAGCGGTCCCGGCGCCCCGCCGGTCGAGTCCTCGTGGCGGAAGCTGCCCTCGACCACGTAGGTCAGCCCCTCGACGTCACGGTGCGGGTGCAGCGGCCAGACGGCACCGGCGATCAGCCGGTCGTCGTTGAACACGCGCATCGCCCCGAAGCCGTCGTTCTCGGGGTCGCGGTAGCGGTCGAAGGAGAAGTGCCAGCGGGCGCTGAACCAGCCGCCCTCTTCGCGATGGATCTCACGGTCGCGCCGGATCGTCAGCATGGCCGCCCCCCTGAACCGGATGAGCCGTCGGCCTTCACCGCCGGTAGTACCCCTGGAGGCCGTCCAGTAGCCCATCCAGGATCGGCGCCGAGCCCAGCGCCGTGAAGAAGGCCCCGTCGTGGCTGAGCGGGTCGAGCTCGGGGATGTGGACCTCGCCGAGGTCGCCCATGGTGAGCTGCACCGGCGGCTCGCCGCCAGGGTCGTCGGGGATCAGCCGCAGCGGCTCCTCGCCGGTTGCGGCGGCGGTCACCTCGGCGCGCAGGTGCGCGCCGGCGGGGTCGCGGCGGACCGCCTCGAGCGCGGCGACCACGTCGCGCCAGGTCATGTCCGCGTCGGGAACGCCCGCCTCGCGGAGCGAGATCGAGCGCCGCCGGCCGCCGACGTTGATCGGCTCCAGCTCGGCAGCCCCCGACGAGCGCATCATCCCTGGGGTGCCGTACAGCGGCCGGCCGCCGACCAGCACCAGCCGCACGTCGTGCTCGGTCGCCTCGATCAGGTTGCGGTGCGGGTCGGGCACCCGGTGCTGGAGCACCAGCAGGTCGGCGTACAGCCCCTGCCGGATGCGGCCGATGCGGTCGCTCCAGCCCAGCGCGTCGGCCGGGTTGGCGGTCACCATCTCGCACAGCTCGGCGTCGCTGAACGCCCCGCCGAGCCCGCTGGACGCCTGGTTCCAGAGGTCGGCCACCTTGAGCTCGCCGAGCAGGTGCTTGGAGCCCGATGGCGACCAGTCGGCGCCGAGGCAGACGCGGATGCCGTGGCGGCGGGCGGCCACCACGTCGCTGGTGTGCCGGTACAGCCACAGGTTCGACAGCGGCGACCAGACCATCGAGCTGCCGTGAGGCCCCCAGTCGGCGTACTCGGGGTCGCCGAGCGCGGTCGCGTGGATCGCCACCAGCCTCGGCAGCAGGCAGTCGTTGTCCTTGAGGTCGGTGTACTCGCTGAGCAGCGAGGGCGCGGTCCCCTCGGCGAGGTGGTAGATGAACGCGCTGCCGGCGGCCATGTGGCCGCGCGCGGTGGGGAAGTCGGCCTTGCCGAGCGTGCGGACCGACTGGAACACGCTCCGCTGTGCCGTTCCGAAGGTTTCGTACTCGACGTTGCGGACCAGCCAACCCTCGTAGGGGCGGCTCATCTTGGCGGATCCCTGGATCGCGGTGACGCCGCCGACGACGGCCTTGGTCTCGACGTACTTGAGCACCGCCTTGCTGGCCACCTGGGTCAGGGCCAGGGTCGGCATGCGCACGTCGGTGGTGTAGGCGTCCAGCCGGGGCCACTGTTCGCGGCTTGTGAACGGCTGGTCGCGGCCGGGTGGCGCCCACAGCGGCAGGCAGTTGTAGGCGAGGTGATTGTGGAGGTCGATCAGTCCGGGATAGATCACCCCGCCGGTGCGGACCCGTCTGGCGGTCTCGAAGCCTGCGGGCTCCGGGTCTCCAGACGCCTGGACCGCCGCGATCCTGCCCTGGTCGTCGACGAAGACGGCCCCGCGCGGCAGCAGCGGCCGGTCAGCGTCCATGGTCGTGACCAGGCCCTCGAGCACCAGTGCCATCATGGCCCCCCTTGAGCCTCGGCTCGGCTCGTCACATGATCAATTGGCCAGTAGGCTAGCGTCTCGGACCGGTGAAACAGAGAGAAATCGGCGCGAATCAGGAGGCAGGATGGCGGCAGGCACCCAGGACGGTACGGCCCGGACGGTCGGCGCGATCGCCGGCGCGGTCGTGCTCGCCGGGCTCGGCGTCCTGCTCACCTCCGCGTCGCACCGCGGCATCGCCGCGCTGATGGCGGTGGTCGGGCTCGTCGCCGGTTTCGCCGTCGCTCGGGCCGGGCTGCTCGGCACCCAGCGGGAGGGTCGCACCCTGGTCGAGCAGCTCAACGACGGCGCCTTCGTGGTCGTGCTCAGCGCGGCCTCGCTGCTGCTGGCGATCACCGCCCGACCGTGGACCGTGGTGCTGCCCGCGTTGGTCGGTGGCGCGCTCGCGGGCCGCTTCATCAGGCGCTGAGGGCGGCCCGCGTGCACAAGGAAAGCAGGAAGACCATCTTCGCGGCCATGGCCGCGAACTTCGCCATTGCCGTGGCGAAGCTCTTCGCCGGGATCATCGGCGGCTCCTCGGCGATGCTCGCCGAGGCCGCCCACTCGGTCGCCGACACCATGAACCAGGTGTTCCTGCTGATCTCGCTGTCGCTCGGCGACCGGCGGCCGGACGAGGAGCACCCCTTCGGCTACGGCAAGGAGCGCTTCTTCTGGGCGCTGCTGGCCGCCGTGTTCATCTTCGTGTCCGGCGCGGTGTTCTCCCTGTTCGAGGGCGTCCGGACGATCCTCGCGGGGAGCGAGGAGACCTCGTTCCTGATCACCTACGGCGTGCTCGTCTTCTCTCTGGTCGCCGAGGGGATCTCGCTGCTGCGCGCGATCTCCCAGGTGCGCGGCGAGGCGCGCGACCAGGGCACGCCGCTCCGCACCTACCTGGCCAAGAGCAACGACCCGACGGTGCGGACGGTGCTCTACGAGGACTCGGCCGCGGTCGCCGGCGTGGTGGTGGCGCTGGTCGGGGTGGGGCTGCACCAGCTCACCGGCGACCGGCTCTGGGAGGGCCTCGCTTCGATGGCGATCGGCGTGCTGCTGGTGTTCGTCGCCTACTCCCTCGGCCGCGACACCAAGCACCTGCTGATCGGCGAGGCGGCCAACCCCGAGCAGCGCGAGCAGCTCCGCGAGCTGATCGTCCAGCACCCGGAGGTCGAGGAGGTGCTCGAGCTGCTCACCATGTACCTCGGGCCGACCGACCTGCTGGTGGCGGTGCGGCTGGACCTCCGCGACGACCTCAACGCCCGCGACGTCGAGGAGCTGTCCAACCAGATCGACAGGGAGCTGCGCGAGGCCGACGCGACCGTCTCGCAGGTGTTCCTCGACGCGACCCCTCGTCCGCGCAAGGTCCCGAGCCCGGCCGAGCGGCGCCCGGTCGCGAGCGACTGAAGCGCCTGACGCGACTCATCAGTACCAGCCGTGCGCCAGCCAGAACGCCTTGGCGTTCTCGGCGGTGCCGTAGCGCTCCTTGACGTAGGCGCGGAAGGCGGTGAGCTGCTTGCCGCAGTCGATGGTGTCGTAGTCGGCGCCGAGCAGGCGCTGCCGGAGGTCGAGCAGGAGCTGCCCGAGCCCGAACGCGGTGGAGCGCGGGTTCTGGGCGGTCGGGTCGCCGCCGGACTCGTGCATGATGATCCAGTACTCGGCGTCGGAGGTGCCCGACAGGTCGCACTTGGTGCCGGTGCGCCGCTGGCCGGCCTGGTTGGCCGCCGTCTGCGCCTTGGTGTTCTGGAGAACCGCGGCCTCGCCCTGGAGGTCGGAGATCTTCGAGTCCAGGGCGTCCTTGGCGTCGGCCCGGAGGTTGCGCAGGTCGGTCGCCTCCTGGATCTTCTTGGCGATCTCCGCCTGCGAGGCGTCGATCTGCGCCTCGGCCCTGGTCAGGGCGACCTGGGCGGTGGCGTACTCCTTCTGGCGCAGGACCATGTTGGTGATCGCGTCGTTGTTGGCCCGCGCCAGCTGGTCCAGGGTCGCGATCTGGTCCAGCAGGTCGTTGGCGTTGTCCTGCTCGACCAGCGCGGTGAGCCCGGTCGGCGAACCGGACATGTACATGCTCCGCGCCTCGTTGCCGACCACCGTCCGGAGCTGCTGGAGCTGGTCGGCGGCGCGCGCCATCGCGGTCTTGGCCTGCGCCTTCTCGGCCTTGGCGGCCAGCCGCTCCTGGTCGGCGGCGGCCAGCTCGTTCTCCGCCTGGTCCAGCGCGCCGCTGGCGTCGTCCAGCGCCTTCTCGAGCTTGGGAAGGTTGGCCTTGGCGTCCTTCAGGGTCGCCCTGATCTTCGCGAGCCGGCTGGCGACGTCAGGATTGGTGGTGCCGACCGCGCCGGCATGCGGCTGAACCAGCAGCGCCGCGACCGCGACCAGAGCGATGACACCGAATAGCGAGACCAACCAGCTACGCCGACGGAAGGCTGCCATCTGCCGGGGTGCGCTCCCTCGGGTTCGGGAACAGGGCTCGTTCGCATGGGGGAGTTGCGAACGGGCCAAACCATACCGCACTGCCCTGGCTCATAAGCAAGCTCGCCGAATTGCGCAGATGTCCCACAGGGGAGTGGAAGTAGACAAACCAGTCGGGCTGGCTTCGGCAACCAAGCGTCAGGACCGCGAGGTCTCGACCGTGATCGAGCTGCCCCGCCCGGCCGGGACGATCGTGATCGTGGCCGTCTGGGGGCCCTTCCTGGCGACCAGCTTGGCGCTCCTGCCGCCCGGGTTCGAGGTGGCGGCGCGCCAGCCGCCGCGCCTGAGTGCGCCGATGTAGAAAGCGGCCACCTTGGTGACCGCGTCGGGGGAGCGCAGCACGGTCGTGGAGCGCAGGGCGATGACCGTGGCTGGCTGGTAGGCCGGGAACGTGGCGGTCGGCCTACCAGCCGCCGTCGAGCCGGGCGCGACGCGCTCGGTCGAGCCGCTCGAGCCGCTCGTGCTGGTCGTGCTCCGTGGCGTCGTGGTCGCCGAGGTCGGCAGCGTCAGCGACGCCGGCCCCGACGGCGGCCGGTCGGTGGCGCAGCCGGCCAGCGCCACCGACGCGGCCACCCACAGCGCCGGGAGGAATGCACGGGTCATGCCGGTACTATCGGTTCGCGAGACCGGCGGCTTCAGTCCTCTTGCAGCACCGCGAGCACGTTTCCGGCCGGGTCCCTGAACCAGGCGATCAGCGGGCCCTGGCCCCGGAAGATGCCCTTTTCGTCGACGCCGTCGAAGCGGTCGAACACCACGCCGCGCCTGGTCAGCTCGTCGACCGCGGCCTCGATGTCGGCGACCGGGAAGTTCAGGATCGTGTAGGTCGCCGGCGTGTGGTCCTGGCCCTTGGGATAGACCAGCGTGTCGCGGTCGCCCTCGATGTGCAGAAACAGCATCCCGTTGGCCTCCGAGACCCGCAGGCCGAGCGCCTCGGTGTAGAAGCGCTTCGCCTTGGGGACGTCGTCGACCGAGAAGCCGCTGAAGGCCCTGGTGTGCTCGAACATCGGTGGTCTCCTCTCCTGTGTGTGGTGCGTGGTTCACCACCGTGTCGAGACTGGCGCGCCGGTCTCGACATCATGGGTGAGCGAATCGAACTGATCGAACTGGCGACCTGGAATCGACCTGGAACCGACCTGGAACCGGAGGTCCGCTTGCGATATCTGATCCTGATCCACAGCAACCCGGCGTCGCGGGCACGCCTGGAGGCCCTGACCGACGAGCAGCGCATCGAGTTCAGCCGCGGGCACACCGCGCTCAACGAGGCGCTGGCGGAGTCCGGCGAGCTGATCGTCTCCGAGGGCCTGGCCGACCCGTCGCTGGCCAAGCAGGTCACCGTCCGCGACGGGCGCACGATGACCTCGGACGGCCCGTTCGCCGAGTCGAAGGAGCACCTGGCCGGGTTCTACCTGATCGAGTGCGAGAGCATGGAGCGCGCGGTCGAGCACGCCGCGCGGGTCCCCGACGCCGCCTGGGGCCAGGTCGAGGTGCGCCCGGTGTACGAGCGGCGGGCGCCGGACCTCTGAGCCAGGCGGCCGGCGAGCCGGTGAACTGGTGACGTGATGAGTGTGGAGACCGGGTTCGAGGAGTTGCTGCGCGAGCTGGCGCCGCGGGTCCTCGGCGTGCTGGTGCGGCGCTACGGCGGCTTCGACCTCTGCGAGGACGCCGTCCAGGAGGCGCTGCTGGCGGCGGCGCTCCAGTGGCCGGAGCAGGGCGTGCCGGAGAACCCCAAGGCGTGGCTGGTCACGGTCGCGTCCCGGCGCCGGACCGAGCTGTGGCGCAACGAGTCGGCGCGCCGTCGGCGCGAGGAGACGGTCGCGGCGATGGCCGCGGCCGCCCCCGACCCCGAGCCGGCGTCCAGCGACGAGACGCTCACCCTACTGCTGCTCTGCTGCCACCCGTCGCTGACGCTGGTGTCCCAGGTCGCGCTGACGCTCCGCGCCGTCGGCGGGCTGACCACCGCCGAGATCGCCCGGGCGCTGCTGGTCCCCGAGGCGACCGTCGCCCAGCGGATCAGCCGCGCCAAGCAGCGGATCAGGGCCAGCGGCGCCGAGTTCGCGCCGCCGCCCGAGGGCGAGCGGTCCGAGCGCCTGGTCGCCGTCCGCCACGTGCTCTACCTGATCTTCAACGAGGGCTACACCGCCAGCTCCGGGTGGTCGCTCCAGCGGGTCGAGCTGACCAGCGAGGCGATCCGCCTGACCAGGCAGCTCCGGGAGCTGCTGCCAGATGACGGCGAGGTCGCCGGGCTGCTGGCCCTGATGCTGCTTACCGACGCCAGGCGGGCGGCGCGGACCGACCAGCACGGCGGCCTGGTCCCGCTCGAGCTCCAGGACCGCCGCCGCTGGAACGCCGACGCGATCGCCGAGGGGATCGAGCTGATCACCTGGGCGCTCAGCACCGCCCCGATCGGGCCCTATCAACTGCAGGCCGCGATCGCGGCGGTCCACGACGAGGCA